>JAYSTY010000302.1:0-17152 GCA_043719385.1 Blastocatellia bacterium
GCCTGCCTCGTGTTCGGCAATTAATTTTTTGAGCGTCGCTGGTTTGACAAGCGGAGCATCGCCATACAACGCCAGCAAAATTCCGTTCGATTCTCTAAATGCTTCGCGTGCGCTCATCACGGCGTGACCTGTGCCGCGTTGCTCCGTTTGCGTAGCGAAATACAAACGATCTGCGAATTCGGCAGGCACAGCGGCGCGGGCTGCGGCTTCGACCTGATCAGCCTGATGACCGACCACGACCACAATTTTTTCAGGCTTGAGCGCCACAGACGTGCGTAGGACATGCGCGAGCAAAGGCTGGCCGCCAAGTTTGTGCAAAACTTTTGCCTGGTCACTTTTCATCCGCGTGCCAAGTCCGGCGGCGAGAATGACAACATTAATTGATTCGTTCACTGAATTCTTCCTCGTGGATCAAAATTGAAAATTGAAAATTAAACGCGGGACTCGTGGGGGCGAAGTCGTGTCATTCGGCATTATAGTAGATTTCAAAAATTGCGCGAGCCAAATTCTCAGGATTGTGCCGCACTGAACGCGCTTCCGACGATAAAGGTTTGGCGACAAATTTGACGTGGCTCATTGCGGCTTGCGCAGTTGTGGGCGGATCTAAAACCATTGCGTCCTCTTCGGCATAAAGTTCGCGCATCTCTGCCGAAATCGGAGTCGAATTGAAAAGAGCATAATCAAGTTGCAATTGCGGGCAGGCCTTATTCAATTCGGTCAGATGATCTTCTGCCGACAGCCCGGCGGTTTCGTCGGCTTCCGTCATAATATTGCAGATATAAATTTTTTTAGCGGTTGATTTACTAATCGCCTCAGCAATTCCGTCAATCAGCAAATTGGGGATCACGCTGGTAAAAAGTGAACCTGGGCCGAGCGTAATTAAATCGGCGGCGAGAATTACCTCCACAGCTTCCGGCAAAGCGCGTGCGTTGGCAGGCGTGACTTGCAAATTCCGAATTGGCTGTGTGCGGACGACATTTAAGGCTTTGATCGCTCTTTGACCATAGGCTGTCTGGTCGCCGATTTGCGCCTCCAGATCAACCGAATCCAACGTCGAAGGCAGGACGCGCGCGGCACAACCGAGCAACGCACTTGCCTTATCAATCGCATCCAGAAAATTGTCGCTCATCTGGGCCAGCGCGACGATGATCAAATTGCCCAGCGAATGACCGCCCAGACTTCCCTTGCCCGTAAACCGATGACGAAACAGATTTTTCAGAAACCGATCATCTCGCGCCAGCGCTACCAGACAATTGCGAATGTCCCCGGGGGGTAAAACTGCAAATTCTGAACGCAGTCGCCCCGAACTTTTGCCATCGTCCGTCACTGTCACAATCGCAGTCAGCGCCAGTTCGACAAAATTGAACGGCAAATCTGATTGCAGGCGAATCGTTGGGCACGGTGGATCAGAATCACGTTGTCCGGCATTCAGGTACGGTTTCAGCCCGGTCAGCAAAGTTGATAAACCTGTACCGCCACCAATTGCTACGTGTTTCAATGGAGTGATCGCAGGTTGCATAGAAATTCACAGATTCATTTTGAGGCTTGAACTTATTGCCGGTGTTCGCAGGTTTTGGAATTAAGACACGCATCTTTGATCTGTAAACGCTCCACCGGAATGCCGTTAATGAGATGGGAGTCAATAATTTCTGGAATGTCAGCGGCTGTCACACCACCGTACCAGACAGCTTCAGGATAAATTACAACTGTCGGGCCATGCTCGCATTGATCCAGACAGCCTGCTTTGTTGGCGCGAATTTCACCTTTTAACCCACGCACCGCAAGTTCTTTTTTAAACAGGAGTTGCAGTTGCCCTAAGCCAGCAGGATCACAACAGCCACGGGGATTTTCCGGGGAGCGTTGATTGGTACAAATAAAAATGTGGTGTTTAAATTTAGCCATTGTTTCGGGGATTGTCTGAAGAACGCTTAGCAGTTGGGGGCAACGCAGCAAGAAGATGGGACAGTGTGCCTCAGTGACACATTTTTGGTCAAGTGATTCTTTTTTTAGAATTTTTTCTAAACCAGTTAGATCACCCGCCAATTATTAGCCAAAAATAATTCCAGCAAAGCGAACTTTTTCACGCTAATTGCAACTAAATACCGTTTACATTTGGCTGATGAAAAATTTTGCTGGGCTGAGAGACGAAAACAGGAGATTTGACACAAATCTTCGACTGAAATGAAATAGTCGCTCGCTATCATCAGGCAATTAAGCGGTTAATAAACAATCCAGTCTGATTTCAATTGAAAGGGAGCGAAACATGCAATTAACCATTTCAAACGACACCTTGCGAAAGGTAAATAACCTGCCCCAGGCCAAACGCACTAAAGTTATTAGTATTGTGCGTCTGCACCTGCGGGCCTGTGAAAAAAATGGCTGCCCACCAGAAAGTCTGGACCGGGTTTATTTAGAGGCAATGGAAGTTGCGGAAATGGAAATGAAATTCCCCGAACAGGACAAAGCCTCTTTTCGCAATTGGGAAGCGCGACATTATGATCAGTACGTGAGTCCGAAAGCTGCCTGATTGCAGGACAGAAAACAAGCCTATCTTCTGTTTAATTGGAAAGGGGAGGCGGTCAAAGCCTCCCCTTAATTTTTACTCATCTTTCCTCGTTCGACAATTCGATAGCCGCTCAGCTATAATCCATTCCTTTTGAAAGCAATCTTCGCATCTTGCCTGTAATGTAACCTGAGGAGGTTATGTTTTTTTCGATCACAGGCTGTTTGCCAAATCAGTCGCACATCGGCAGATTACGGTACACCGTTCTCAGAGGAGTCAGATCCAAGTGAAAT
Organism: Blastocatellia bacterium; assembly: GCA_043719385.1. Taxonomy (GTDB): domain Bacteria; phylum Acidobacteriota; class Blastocatellia; order RBC074; family RBC074; genus JAFDVL01. The sequence goes on from JAYSTY010000302.1 coordinate 2,797, forward strand.
CTTTTGCTCGTTTTTTTATTATCTCAGTAACTTTTTGTCTTTTCGGCTCTTTCGCCCCAACGTCCGCACAATACGTTCAGGCTAATGATGAAATTTCAATTATCCAGGCGTCCAACATTACCAATACCCCGGCCAGTCCGGTAGGTGGCATAAGTGATGATGGCAAGCGCGTAGTGTTTGAATCCGCTGCCGATATTACCGGGGACAATCCCGACCTGAATATCGAAGTTTTCGTGTATGAAGTTGATAAACGAACCTTCCTGCAATTAACAAAAACGCAGCATGTGTATGATCCGGCGGATGCGGACAAGCCTTTTGCCAGCAGAAAAATCCTCATCAGCGTTTCCAGTAACAATCCGACGATCAGTGGTGACGGAACCAGAATCGCCTTTTCCTCTAACAGTGGAACGCTGGTTTCCGGTGCGGCAGGCAACAATGATGATGGCAATCAGGAAATCTATCTGGCGACTCTGCCGCTTAACAGTACGGCTTCGACATTTCGGCGGATCACAACCACTAAGGCATCAACCCCCGCGTCAGCACAAATCGAAGTCTTTGACAATTACACGCCAACGCTTAATTCAACCGGAACGCTGATCGGCTTTGTCACCGTCAGCAAAGATATTACGGGTATCACGAATCCTGACGGGATCGCGCAAATTGCTTTATTCAGTACCGCGACCAGCAGCTTTACCCAGATAACAAAGAAGAATGAAGCAGATGCTCTGGATACATTCTTTACTTTCAAGGGATTCAACAGCAATCCACAGTTGAGTGGCAACGGCAATATGCTGGTGTTCGTTTCCGGCTTCGACCACTCGCCCACCGCTTCTATCAACAACAAAGATTTCAACGGCGAAATTTTTCTCTACGATGTGGCGGCAAAAACTATCGCCCAGGTGACCAACACCACTGGCTTTGCCGGGTATCCAGCCAGCATCAGCACCATCGGGACATTGATTCCTGATAGACCGGTGAACATTTTCAATCAAAACACCAAACACATCAGCAATGATGGGAACCTGTTAGTTTTTGAATCGGCAGGTGATCTGGAATCCGGCAAGAATTCTGACAAAACGCGCGAAGTATTTTTATACAATCGAACGACCAGCAAATTCACGCAAATCACGGCTAACTCACCATTGCCAACAACTCCGACACAGGCGGATATTGATAAAATTGATTACAATTTCACGCCTGGCATCAGCCCGAACGGACAATTTTTATTTCTCTCTTCAATCCTAAATATTGTGCCAGTGGCGACAGGTGGAACGAGCGGCCCGACGACTGATAATGCTGATGGCAGCCGCGAAATTTTCCGTTACGACATTGCGAACGTCAAATTCCGGCAAATCACCTATACGCCACTTTCAACCCGCGTGCTGGATCAGCGCGATGCGTTGCTGCTCGCTAATTCAAATGCAACTGGCAGTGAAGTGTTCTTTACGGATGATGTGGATTTGATCGGTTCGAATCTTGATACTTCATTTGAAATTTATCGGGCGATTTTACGTCCCGTTACCCAGGCGAATGCCGTTGTTCCGGCGATGGTGAATGCCGCCAGCTTTTACACCCCGGATGTCACGATGCCCGCCACCAACCCTAATGCGGGCGGGGCAATTGCTTCTATTTTCGGCAACAATCTTGCGGCTTCACAGGCCATCACGAATCGCGCAGATTTAGATTTTCAGTTGAATGGCGTCTCAGTTACAGTGGCAGGAATCGCGGCGCGCCTGTTTTTTGTTTCCCCGGGACAAATTAATTTTATCCTTCCCGACGGCGTAGCGAATGGCGATGGAGTCATTTTCACTGTCAACAACAAAGGCGTTTTAGCAACCGGCAAAATTAAAGTGCTGGACGCTTCGCCAGGTATTTTTACTACTACCAGTGACGGCAAAGGAGCCGGAGCAGTTGGTTGTCAGGTCGTCACGAAAAATGCCGATGGCGTCGTATTGGGAACAACCTATCCCGCACCACCCTGTAAAGTCAGCACGACCACCACCGACAGTTACCTTTTGCTGTTTGGGACAGGCATCAAATTTTCTGATACGGCATCAGTGATGGTCACGGTCATCGCCGCAGATGCGACAACTAAAGATTACCTGCCAATCTACGCTGGCAGTCAGAATTTTTTCCCCGGTCTGGATCAGATCAATTTGCTCCTGCCCGCCGACTTCCCCAAAGGCACGCTCAATGTAAAAGTTAAAGCGACAACCGCCGGGGTTGCTGTTGAAAGCAATGTCTTTACGGTAGTCATTAATTAGCCTGAAGCTTATAAAAATAACAATGCGGCGACCAGAGTTTTTTCGTTATCGCCGCATTAGTTTTATGCAGTGAAGGTAATTTTCCTTTTTGCTATTTGTCCCGCAGCCAAAATTTATGCTACATTATGCAACCTTTTAAGGCACAAAGCCTGATCGGGATGTGGCGGTGTAGCTCAGTTGGTTAGAGCGAAGGATTCATAACCCTTAGGTCACTGGTTCGAGTCCAGTCACCGCCACCAATTTAATTCAGCAGCTAAAAAAGCAGGTCGTTTGGCCTGCTTTTCGTTTTTGAGAGCTAACCTGATCAATTTAATTTCGCCTTTTCGATCTCTTCTTTCAGTGCCCGCAGAGTCGGATATTTTTCCTGAATTGAATTGATGTACTTTTTCCATTCGTCTTTAGTCTTACGCGCCCCATGAATTTTCGCGATAAGTTTCAGGTACCTGATGGCTTGCTGGTAGGCGCTGCGATTGCGAAGGTTGATTTGTTGTTCGACTAACTGCTGATAAATCTCCAGTGCTTTTGCCGGCAGTTTCTTTTCACAGAGTTTGGCAACTTCAAATTCGTAATTTGTTCCCCACGTACTCTTACACAGCTTCGGCAAGAGTTCCAGAGCGCACTCAGCATCGCTTTCATGCAAGGCTATATCCATCATCGCGGAGAAATTGTTTTTCTCTTCCAGCGCCTTAATAACAGCGGTTCGGATGGGGTTCCAGTTACCGAGTTTGCGGCTTGCGACGGACAAATTTTTAAAATTCTCCAGACTCGGCGCAGCCAGATAAAGCTGGAATTGCGCGTCTATGATTTCTTCCTGTGTGCCATTTGTCCGGTAATATTTTACGAGCCAGTCCTTGTTCCAATGATGGTCGCTGCCGTGCCGCTCGACGAGCTTCAGCGCTGCCTGTTTCGCTCCCGCAGCCAACAGCGCATCGGCAAATTGAGTAACCAGACCGGGCGCGGTCGGCAGAATTTTCTGAATCAGTTTTAGAGCCTCATCAAATTTACCTTCGTCAATCAGCAAATAAGCCTGTTGTTCGGGCGTCCCCAGTTCGCGGATGAGCGCATTGGCCTTTGCGGATTGCTTGCGCACCGCCAAACCTTTGCTTAAATAACTGACCAGGCTTTGGCGTTGCCAATTACTCGCGGCTTTGATTTTGGCACGAAGTAAGCCTTCAACGTTTTCCCATTCTTCATTATTTGCCAGTTTAAGCACGGCCTGACCGGCGCTGGGAGCCAGATCAATGCCGCCAATTTCAATGTCAGTTAATTCGGCATTGAGCATCGTGGCAAGCCACGCCCAGCGCGTCGCAGCATCGGCTTCACCGCTCTTCAAACATTTGCCTAAATCGTCTGCCAAATCATCCATCACGCTGCAAATTTCGCCGTCGTAATCTATTTCCTGCATCATTCCATCGTAGCCTTTGACAGCTTCGTCCAACGCGACGTGACAGATCGCGCCGGCGTTTACATAGTCGCCCGTTTTCGCCATGCGCCGTGCTGTATCACGCAATGATTTGAGTTCGCGCAAAATAGTATTGAGCGCTTCGCTCTGCATCGCGCGACTGGCCTGCTTGCGATAAATCGCAACATTCATCGGCTTTCCGCCTCGCGGCGCAGCTTTGACCAATTCAATTTCGCGCATCATTTTTGGGTCGCGGTTAACCATCCCGCTGATGATAGCAAGCAATTCCTCTTTGCTAAGATCGTGCAAAGCAGAATTCAGTTCCGGGACAATTTCAAATATCTGCGGCGTGTGAACCCAGGTCAGCAACAACGCAACAATGTGTTTACAAACACCTTCGTAATCGTAAGGACACGTGCAAGCTGTTGCGGCGACACCGTTTTTATTAAGCGTGATCGTGACTTCATAAGGTTCGTAATCAGAACCCTGACATTCAGCACGCAATTCTTTGCCCTGACGAATCGCATTATCAATTGCCGCATCCTGAAAATAGCATTTGCCACGTGCAAAGCTTTGCGTCGTGGCCAGGCTTTTTACCTGGGCTTCGGTTAGTTTGGGCAGTTTTTCCTGTGCCATAAGATTCTCACTGGAAAATCGAATCGAGTTGTTACCACTGGTAGAAATGATTTGGTCGCTGGTATTATGCCTGACGTTATTCATTCTGAACATCAGCAGACAAATTTGTAATTATGACTATCCCATTACCACGACTCCGCCAAGCCCTTGATGTGTTTCCGTCTCCCGTTGAAGATCAGCCCGGCTTGTTGATCCGTGATCCATTTAATTATACCGAAGAAATTTTGATCATTCCGCCGGTGTTTGTCAGCGGCCTGCAAATGCTTGATGGCAAGCACACCGAAGCGGAACTGCTCAATCATTTGACGCAGGTCATCGGGCGTCCGTTTCCGGTTCATCCCCTGCACGAATTTATTGAGGTGTTACGGTCTTCAGGTTATCTGGAAACTGAAGAATTTGAGGCAATGCGCACACAAAAACATGCGGCGTTTGCGGCTAATCCCTTGCGCGTACCTTCCCACGCCGGAGCCGCCTACCCCGATGATGCGTTTGGCTTGCGGACAACATTTGATAATTATTTGATGACGATTGTGCCGCCCAATCTGACGCCGCTGATCGGGATCGCGGCTCCACACGTCAGCCCCGAAGGCGGCTGGCAATGTTATGCGGCGGCTTACAATCGGTTGCGCGGAGTGAAAGAGCAATTGCGCGGCAAGACCATCGTAATTCTCGGCACTTCGCATTACGGTGAGCCGGAAAAATTCGGCCTCACACGCAAGCCATTCCAAACTCCGTATGGCACAATTCAAACGGACACTGTTTTAGTTGACTGGTTGCTGCAACGCGCTGGCGACTCAATCAACATTGAAGACTATTGCCATTCGGTGGAACATTCCATCGAATTCCAGGTTGTCTTTTTACAACATATCCTCGGCAATGACTTCAAGATTTTACCGATTCTGTGCGGCCCATTTGTGAACAGTTTTTTGTCCGGCAAACCGCCCGAAGCAGAAGACGGCGTGCGAAGATTTTTTGCGTCGCTAGGTGAAATGGCAGAACTGCATCGTGATCAGTTGTTCTGGATTTTAGGCATTGACCTCGCGCATATTGGGCAACGTTACGGCGATCCGCAGGAGGCAAAAGCGCAGTCAGGATTGATGCGCGAAATTGGCGAGCAGGACAATCAACGCCTGCAACACGTATGTGAAGGCAACAGCGAAGAATTTTTTGCGGCGGTTGTGCCGAATCGTGATCCGTTGAAATGGTGTGGCTTCACGCCGCTGTACACATTTATGCAGGCCCTCAAAGGCGCACGCGGCGAAGTGCTGAAATATGATCAGTGGAATATTGATGAAAGCTCGGTCGTGAGTTTTACAGCCATGGAATTTACGGCACAATAAATCTTATGAACTATCAACAAACTCTCAAGCAAATTGAAGCGGGGCGCGTCATCGCAATTTTGCGCGGTGATTTTGGCGGTCACGAAATTGCCATGGTTTCAGCCATGATTGACGGCGGATTGACGGCGGTTGAAGTTACGCTGAATTCGCCGGATGCGCTCATCAAAATTGCCAAACTCGCGGCGCTGTTTGGCTCACGTTGTGCGGTTGGGGCGGGAACTGTCCTCATCCCGCACGAAGTCAGTCAGGTCGCTGATGCTGGTGGCAGCTTTATCGTTTCGCCAAACTGTGACCATCGCGTGATTACCGCTACCAAATATCGCAATCTGGTTTCCCTGCCCGGAGCGTTCACGCCAACCGAAGTTGTCGCGGCAATTGATGCGGGAGCGGACGCAGTGAAATTATTCCCGGCGACTTCATTAGGGCCAGGATACGTCAAAGCCCTGCGTGCGCCGTTGCCTGACATTCGCATAATTCCCACCGGCGGAGTAAGCCCCGAAACGGCGCGTGAATACTTTGCGGTCGGCGCGTGGGCCGTAGGCGTAGGGTCAGAATTACTGGGCAAAGAATTTTTAGCCGATGAAAGTTTTACAACGTTGAGGGAAAGAACGGCTGCTTTTATTGCGGCGATGAAAGCTTAGGATACAGTACCCGGAGCCGTAGCGACGGGGTTTCTCCACTTTTAAATGGAAAACGACTGTGCAATTTACGTTGATGCCGGAACGACAAATACGCGCGTCTGGTTAATGCGCGGCGCAGAAATTCTGGCGCGTGCCAACACAATGGTCGGTGTAAGGGATTCGGCACGCGATGGTTCGACCGAGAAATTATATACGGCATTGCGTGAGTTAATTATCGAAGTCAGAGCGCAAACTGATGCAATTCCTTCGTGCGTGATCGCGGCGGGAATGATTACGTCGGCGCTGGGATTGGCTGACGTTCCGCATTTGGCGGCTCCGGCGGGAATTACAGAACTGGCAGCAGCTACGAAAACGTATCACTTCCCCGCTGTCACGGAGTTACCCGTTTTACTTGTCCCTGGCATTCGCAGCGGCGCGGCAACCTGTGATTTCAATTCAGTTTCAGATGTAGACATTATGCGCGGCGAAGAAACCCTGTGCGCGGGACTGGTCAAACTTGGCCTGGCGACACTTCCCTGCACCGTTTTGAATTTAGGTTCGCATTGGAAAGCGATTCAAATTGATGAACATGGTCGCGTCACAGCCAGCCTGACAACCATCACGGGAGAATTAATTCACACGACGCAAACGAACACGATTCTGGCCAGTGCTGTTCCGCACGAAAAGCCCGTCAGTATTGATCAAGCCTGGGCGCAAGCAGGAATGTGTGAGCAGCGAAAATCCGGTCTGGCGCGCGCACTTTTTTGTGTGCGCCTGCTGGAACAAAAAGGAAATTGTACGCCGGAGCAAAGACTGGCTTTTTTGCTTGGAGCTTTTATTGCCGCTGATTTTGATGGGCTAAAAAATCATGGGATTGTAGCGGCTGGAAAATCAGTGCTGATTACTGGCGGTGGAGCGCTGGCTGAAAGCTGGGGCAAGTTTTTAGCGCAGGAAACAATTGCTGCAAGATTAATTTCCAATGCGGAAGTGGAAAGCGCTTTGCTGGCCGGATTACGCAGCATTCTCGCAACTATCAGCTAATTTTCATTTTCAATAGTTTTCACAACAATCGTTTGCTCTTTTTGCGCACGGACGATGAGCAGCGTCAAGTCATTTTTATCGGCTTCCGTTTTTTTGACTTTATTGGTTGCATCATGAACCATCCGATTCAAGTCTGAGGCTGAGCTAACCTGTTCGCCATTTACCGCAACCAAACAATCACCAGCTTTTACCCCAGCACGTTCTGCCAAAGTACGCGGCTCCACTTCGATGATTAGAACGGCGGACTTGCCAATGATGCCGAAAAATGTCGCCAGTTGCTCGGTCAGCGGTGAAACCTTAAGTCCTAACCGCAAGCGTCTGGGACTGGAATAAACCGGAGATTGAGTACTCATACTATTTTGTCGCTCGCCAACGATGACCGTCACATCGCGCTCGCTGCCATCACGCGTAAATTTCAGCAGCACACTGCTCCCCGCCAAAGTTTCACTGAGCAGCAGATAAACATTGCTGGATGATTGAATAATTTGATTATCAAAGGCCAGAATCACATCGTTTTCGCGCAGCCCGGCTTTGGCAGCCGGACTATTTTCGATAACTTTGCCAACCAATGCTCCACGCGCTTCGGTCAGCTTCAATTCCTGAACGCGACTTTCGCTTACATCCGCCAAATAAACGCCCAGAAAAGCTCCCGGCGCAGGCTGTGCAAAAACCTGTGCAAAACCCAAAATGATAAAAAGTGATAAGAGGCTGATGATCTGTTTCATGACGGGAAATCCTGCGATGCGTCTGGAGGGGAAAATAGCGAAGCTGCTCCAGTTACCTGAACTTGCACGTCACAACCACGAGAAAGTTCCAAAATCACACCACGCCGTTACCCTTCTAAAATCTCGTTTTTGGGATATAGCGAATCAATTAATTCGCGATATTTGTCTTCGACATTTTTGCGGCGAATTTTCAAGGTCGGCGTCAACTCGCCTCCGTCAATCGTAAATTCCTGCGCGAGAAGGGCGATTTTTTTGATCTTTTCGTGCGGCGCTAATTCTTTGGTAACTTCGTCAACTTTCTTTTTGAAAAATTCTATGATGCGAGGCTGGCGCGTCAAATCTACCTGGTCTTTGATGGTCAGTGCCAAAGATTCGGCATAGGTTTTCAGCGCTTCAAAATTCGGCACGATCAGCGCCGCCGGATATTTGCGCTGATTGCCGATGATGATGACCTGCTCCACCAGCGGAATGCTGCGAATCATATTTTCAATTTGCTGAGGCGCGATGTATTTGCCCAGACTTGTTTTGATTAAGTCTTTTTTGCGATCCGTAATTTTGATAAAACCATCGGCATCAATTTCGCCGATGTCGCCGGTATGCAACCAGATTTCGCCTTCATATTCCTTAATCATTTCGGCGGTGGCTTCAGGCATTTTGTAATAGCCCTGCATCACCAAATCGCCCTGTACCAATAATTCACCATCCGCCGCAAATTTCACTTTGACACCCTCAATCGCCTGTCCAATCGTTCCAAAACGATTGTCACCGGGTTTATTGCAAGCCACCACCGGCGAGGTTTCTGTCAAGCCATAGCCCTGCAAAATCGTCATGCCAGCCGCCGAAAAAATCAGTCCGATGTCTTTGGGCAAAGCCGCGCCACCGGAAACAAAAAAGCGAATTTTCCCGCCGACTGCCTCGCGCCATTTACTGAACACCAGCCCGTCAAGGACTTTGTATTGCAGCGCCAAAGTGAAAGGCACAGATTTTCGCTGGTCTTTGAGCACGGCGACTGCGCGTCCAACTTTGAGCGCACGCTGAAAAATCTTTTGCTTCATGGGCGGAGCATCAGCCGCACGTTTATTGATCGTCGCGTAAATTTTCTCGAACAGGCGCGGGACTCCGGTCACAATTGTCGGATGGATTTCTTTCATATCCTCCGACACTGTTTCGATGCCACGCGCAAAACAGATTTGCACGTCGTGGTGCATTAATAAATACAAAACCGTCCGCTCAAAAACATGCGACAGCGGCAAAAAGCTCAGGAACACATCATCTTTGTCAGGGCCTAAATGATGACCGGAGCCAACCGCATCAAACACCAGATTGCGATGCGACAACATCACACCTTTGGGTTCACCTGTCGTCCCGGAAGTGTAAATGATGGTGGCGAGATCATCGGGATTTACCTGCGCTACGAGTTGATCAAAGAGAGCAGGATTTTGTGCCGCAACTGCCGCGCCTGTATCCTCAAAATTTTTGAGCGTTTCATATTCTTCAGCCTTTTCATCAAACACGATCAAGTTTGGCACGTCGTTTTTGAGTGAAGTGAGCGCAGCCTGCACACGACGAATTTGTTTTTGATTGGAGATGAACAGCAGGCGGGCTTCGCAATTTTTCAAAATGAACCCGACCTGATCCACTGCCTGCGTCGGGTAAATCGGCACCGTCACCGCACCACAGGCCAGAATCGCGTAATCCGTAATGCTCCAGTCAGGACAGCTTTCAGCCAGAATCGCTACCCGGTCGCCTGGCCGGACGCCACGCGTATGTAAAGCCAGCGCCAGATGACGAATGCGCTCCATCAATTGAGCGCCTGTGAGGTCGCGCCAAATTTTATCGCGTTTGTGGCGCAGGATTACTTTGTCGGCACGACGCGCCGTGGCCTGAATAATCAGGTCGTTAAGCGTTCGAGGTTGGTGCTGTTGCATGGGCATGTGCCTCAATCGAAGTTCTTGTAAATTATGAATTTGGAAGCTAACCAGTGCGTGGTGGATCATCAACTGATTTGCAGGATTTGTCAATTTTGCGCGGGAGAGAATGCGCCGAAAACACCAAAGGCATAGAAAACACCGGAAATAAATTCTGGTGTTTTCTATGCCTGATGGGAATCAACGTCCAGCTTGAGAGGAGAAAAGCGTTTTTTTCAGCCGTCGCAAATCCACTCTCAATAAGTAATGGTTATTTGCCGCAAAACATTTCTCGGAAATTATTTTTTATCCAGGTTATGCAATAACTGGTGGGCTATTTTTGCAGTGGGGGCAGCCAGATTTAACTCCTGCTCGGCTTTATCCAGCAAACCAACGTGCGCGTAAATCACGCCTAACTCCAGATGTGATGCGGGATATTTCTGACGTGCCAGATTGAGTAATTTTAAATTATCGGTGTCAATGATTTTGAATTTTGCTTCTGGTGCAGAAGGCAGGGGCGCAATTATTTCTTTACCTTCGCTCGTCGTCGCGCTCACCTGCCATTGATAAATTTTTCCTCTTTCCAGCGTAATGGTCGGAGTCCAGCTTGTCTCAGTCAGGGCCGGACTATGCGCAACTTCAGTAAAATTAGCGTCAGAAATTGTGACCACATAACTTTTTGCAGCGGGCAGCGTTTTCCAGCTAAATTGCGGCTGTGTGCTTTCGACCACCAGTCCCATTGGAAAATTGAGTGCAAACGATTTGCCTTCCTTTTCGCCGCTCATTAAATATCCACTGGCGGGCCGCAGGCCTTTGATGTCAGGCGGGAGCGCTATTTTTCCAGTTGCTAGAGCGGTGTTAATAATTCGCTCTTCAACAGTCAAATTTGCCGGAATTTTGGCAGCGGGGATTTGCTTGCTAACAATCTTTGGTGAGGGAACTGGCAATGTTGATTTGACTGGCTCTGATGAAATTTGGGGAGGCGAACTAATAACGAGTTCTTTGGGTTGTTTTTGTTTTTCAGGCAGCACAGCTAATCGCTGATTCTTATAATAAAGCCCGATATTACAAGTTGCGATGCCAGCGGCTGCGACAATCGGAATTAATAACTTCCCGGCAGACAAATTCCACCTGTCGGCGATCATCATCCACCAATTGATCGGCTGAATGTCAGATAATAAATTGTCCGGTAAAAATTGATTTTTGCGCTTTGGGAGGGTTTCCGGCGGCGGCTGAAGCATTTTCCCAAAAGCCTGCAAATCATTAATTTCGGTCAGGCAGGACTGGCAGGCTTCAAGGTGGCTGCTGAGAATTTCCTGCTCAATCGGATCAAGCCGCTCATCCAGATAATCAGCCATCTGTTCATAGCTCAGATGGGCTGGCAGCTTTTCGCCTATGGCTGTCAACTCCCCAAAAATAGAAGTGACAGCCAGGTGTCCCCCCATACTGGCTTGAAGGACAACTTTGAGCCGTTCCCGGCAAGCTTGACAAAGAGCAAGATGCTCATCAGTGACCAGCAATTCGGCTGGCGAAATCTGGTGGTTCACGTAACCACGAATTTGATATTCAGAAAGATGCATGATCTTCATTTCACTTTTGCGTTAACACCCATAACAACTCAGCCTAACTCACCATCTACATCAATCCCTCAACAAAAGTTGGCTGAGGCCGACTTGCATTGCGTTCTCCTACAAGTTTCCCCTCTTGTCTATGAAGATGACGATTGTCAGGAAATGTTGGTACAGGGTAAAAAAATATTTTTTACATGGTTATTTTTCTGGTGAGTCGCTCACGCGCGGCGCGACGCAAATTGATCACCTGCCGTTGTGTCGCCCCAATAAGTTCGGCAATTTTTGTATCATCCAGCGGAAGCTGGCTCCATAGTTCCACCAACTGCTCAACCGGAAAGTCCAGACAGTCAGCAATTTTTTTCAGACTGGCAATGCCTGAAGCGGGAAATAAACTGATCGCACTTTGCGTTGCGGAAAAACGCAAATTAAGCAGTAAAGCTCTTCGTTGTCGGAGCGGTAGTTGCGTAATTTCCTGCCAAATTTTCTGCAAATAAATGCGCTGCTCAACTTCGGTTGAAAGATCAGCTTTTTGAACGCGTAGATTAGCTTGAATTGCTTCCGAAAACTGCACCAGATGATCTTTAATACCCCACCAATTCGCTAGGATCGCGGCTAATTCGTCCAGCGGAATATATTTTCCGGCCCAGTGAAAAATCGCTTCGACCTGACGCACTGCACCCATCCGTTTAAAGGTTCCATCAGGAATGCCAATTAATTCGTCAGGGAGCACCCCGGAAATCAGTCGTTCGGTCTGTTGCCGCTCAATCATCACGCGAGTAATTTCATGCCAGATGGATAATCCACCGATCCATTCATCGTCTTCATTCAGCAATAAACAAAACTGTGGTTGATGCGTCAGCAAATAGCGGAGCTTGTTTTTCAAACGCCAACTGAGCGGATGACGTTGCCGGAGCCAGGCGGAGCAGCCGCGATAAGACGCAACCGCAACATACGCACGAAAATCCGCAATTGAGAATTCATGCGGCTGTTGGCGGAAGAGAGATAACCGTTTGATAAGACTTAGCACAATGTCACTGCGAAGGTCTGCGGCATCGGCTGACGAAATACCTGAAAAAGGCGAAACGGACGAAAAGCCAAGCTGCCGTCCGATCACCTTTTGAATAATTGGCTCTGCATGTTCAGTCACCAGTTGCGTCAGGTACTGTTCCGCGTCGGCACCATCTGCTGCCGCTAAATAAAGCAGCAGCAGAGAATCTGTTTCGGTTGGCTCCATTAATCCCTGCCTGTTTATGAAATCACCCTGAAATTATGCCAATGCCTACACCTCCATCTCAAGACCAAACAGTTTGTGCCCCAAGGCAGGCGATCAAACATGGAACGGACAGACAATCCGGTGTAAACACTTTTTGAATGGATTCCTCAGAGCGCGGCAGAGTTCGAGCTCTAAAGAAAAGCCATCAAATGCGGTGTTATCCTTTGAATATTTTTTACGCGCAAGCCTCTCAACAGGCCTGCGCATATATGTCAGAATACCAGCATTCACACTTAGGAACATAACTCCTGATCCGGTATCCCGCGTGAATCAATTTTGTTTACCAGTCACGGCAACGGACTAAACAACCTCTGAAATTACTACTGCTTCCGCGCAATTTTTCATGTAACGCAAATTGTTTAGTGGCCTCAATCGCTGCCTCATCGTGAGTGGCAGGATCATGCTGAATGCCGCTGATATAATCTCGAAAGTTAAAGAAGAACGATCCTAATACTCCCGTCTTTATCCTGATCAAAGTCAGGATAAAGTAAAAAAACTCTCAAACTATAAGATTGATGGCGAGAATAGAACAGCCATCAGGCAAACGCAAGAGCGACATTTTACAATTTCATTGCCTTGCTTTGAGCGCCTGTGTTACATTCCGCTTGCTTCAAGTCCCTGGCCTGCGTTTCATGCCCAATCACAGGTTCTTTCTCCCACATTAACAACCCCTCTGAAGTCAAAATCAAGTGTCTCTTTCCATCCGAAAGGCAGTGACGGAATGCGCCAAGTTAAAGCTTACGCTGAATTAAATACCTACAACGAAATAACCAGCTTCACGGAATCTGAGCGAGTGGTGTCATCCTATGTCATCACCAATACAATCAGTTCACTGGCCGCTCAAATCATTGCCGACCTGGCCGCGCCACGGCAGCAAACGCAAACGCTGCAACTCCCGTCGCTGCAGGTCATCACAGGACAACGCGGCGTTGGCAAAAGCCATTTGCTGGCCTTCCTCCGCACGATCATCGGCGTGAAAACGATGCGGGGGTTGATCGGTGATTCCAACATCATTAATGCGATTGGCGGATTTGGTAATAAACCGGTCACCACGATTGATATTAATCTGGTCGGATTTGAACATGAGCCGTTTGAGGCGCGGTTACGTCAGGCGCTCCGCGACAACCTGAAGCAGGCAGTTTACTTCGACGATGAAAAATGGCATGCAGCAGTGCAGGGAGAGCAGGTTTTCGAACAGGCACTGGGGGCGTTACCACTCGGCGCACAACTTATTTTGTTTATTGATAATTTGCCTAACCGCTGGCGCGTCGCGCCCGCCATGGCAGAAGCAGACTTGGACTGGCTGGCGCTGATTGCCCGTCAATCGGCCTCGTTACCGCTGCGGGCCGTCATTGTCCGCGATGAAGAGCCAGGCCAGAATGAACAGTCAGACCCCGGAGTTTATAACCTTCCCTTCAACAACATTAATGAAATCATCGCTAAACGAGTCCTGAAAAAAACGCCGCAGCAGATGCACGAACTGGAAGAATTGTATCAGGAACTTTTGCAGCAACTCCCCAATTTTTCCTGGTCAAAAAGTGATTTTGTCAATTGTTACCCTATTCATCCGGCGATTC
>JAYSTY010000303.1:0-7025 GCA_043719385.1 Blastocatellia bacterium
TATTTCAAAGGTTTATTCGACCGCATGATTTTCAATCCTGAATGGATAACGAATGGAGTTTACGCCCTCACAGATAACCCTGGCATCATTAAAAACAAAGGCGAACTGGAATTTGCGCAACTCGATAAAATCCTTACGCCAAAAGGTTATCAACCGGAAGAACATACATTCATTCTGAACTTAATGAGAAAATTTGAGCTTTGCGCTGACATCGTTAAGGATAAAAGATTTCTGATTCCTGATCTGTTATTGGATGTCGAAGAACCATATACAGGTGAATGGAACAATACGCTGGGCTTTCAGTATCATTACGAAACCTATCTAAAAAACATTTTTACCAAGTTTATTGTCAGAATGTATCCGTACATCCATAAAAAAACGTGGTGGCAAAATGGAGTCGTGTTAGAGCATGAAGAAAGCAAAGCGTTGATAAAATTTTACGCGTATGACAAAAAAGTGGTAATCAACATCAGCGGCGAAAACATCAAAAAACGTCAATACCTGCTGGCAATAATCCGCAAAGAATTCAAAGACATTCATGGCGAATTTGCCGTCCTTCCGGTTAACGAATTTGCCGTCCACCCGACGATTAAAATAGTAGATGAAAGCGGCAGGAACCTTGATCTTCTGAAAGATTACGATGAACTGCTTGGGATTGAAGAAGCAGGAAGAACAGAGGTTTTCGTCAAAGAACTGAAGCAATACCTGCCGATTAATGATTGGCTTGACGGGGTGGAAGACAGAAATGTAAGACTCCGTAACAGAGATCATTTAGAGCGCGAAAATAAATATCAAGCAGTTGCGGTAAATCCGTATTTAGGTCAACTCCAGGCAGAATTAGTTTCGCTCAGAAAAGAGAAAAATGAACTGGATCACAAAAAAGAGAAAATAGAAGAACGAGCCGATGTTTGGGCAACTGTAACACGCTGGTTAGCAGGTATTTTATTATTGTCGGGTTTAGGTTATTTGATTTATTGGTATTTCAACCATAGAAGCGAAATTGAAGGAGATTGGAATAAATATGAGATGAATTTAGCCTTTGTTGGTATTGTCGTTTCCACTCTTTTGATTGTCTTTTTTCTATTTAAAAAGACAAAAATTTCAGAAGAAACAACCATTGGTTTTATCGAAGGCAAAATCAAAAAAATTCTTTACCGTACACATAAGTTTGACCTGGAAAAATATCTCGGTGTTTGTAGCAATATTGAACAAAAAGAAGCCGAGATAAAAAAATTAGATCAATAAAAACTTTCGATCCGAGTCAGTTAATGAACTGGATTGAGGCGCAAGCGCACAAACCAATTCCTCCCCCCTTTTTCCTGCCACCGAATCTTTTCAACAAAAAACTATCGGTCATCGTCATCCAGTTCGACTGCCATTGGCACAAAGACGGATTGCTTGACGCGTGGATACGGAATTTTTTGACCTTTGATTTGTCGCCAGACGATGCGATTCAAGCTTTCCGTCGGCGCGGCATCCGGCACATCAAAACGCATCTTCATCGAAGCGATTGCATCACGTCGCACCTGTCCTTTGAGCGAAGTCAGCGCGGGGTTCATTTCATACAACGATTGCTTCGGCTCGACCGCCTGATAAGTCGTGAAATCAGGCGTGTTTGTGAAGCTGGCGCGCATATCATTCGCAATCAAATCAAACAGCGAAAGCGTCGGCAGACCCAAAATCAATTCAATCGTTTTCAGGATGCTTTGCTGCGCGTAAAAGGTTGAGTCTACGTGACCGCGCCGCGTGTAAGGACTGATGGCGAGCGCGACAGTGCGGTGTCCGTCCACGTGATCTACGCCGTTTTGCGCGTCATCTTCGACGACGAAAATCGCCATCTTTTTCCAGAACGGAGATTTCGATAACGCTTCAACGATTTGCCCCAGCGCAAGATCGTTGTCGGCGACCATCGCTTTGGGCGTGCTACGGCCAGGGTTCGTTCCGCTCGTATGATTGTTGGGCAATTGCAACAACACGAGGTTCGGCATTTTGCCTTCGGCTTCCCATTTCTTTACGTCTTTGTTGAAGATTTGCGCGCGAATAACATCGGGAATGGTGTTCGAATAGCTGGGAAAATTTTTCGCCAGAATGTTATTGAGCGGTTTGATCGGTGCAGTGATGTTCCATTCGTTGCTGAAATCTTCGCCGGCTTTCCAACGCTCATATAATTTCGCGCGTGATTGAAGCGGTACGCCGTTCATGTTCCCGGCAAACTCGCCATAAATCCGCACCGATTTTTTCATCTTCAAGGCAGCATCCCAAATGAATCCGCCGTCGCTGTAGGCAATCGGATCGGAGCCGTCATACGGATAGCTGCGCCCCGCATAACCAGGCCACAGGCAATAGGAAGTTTCATTCGCTTGCGTCGCCCATTGATGACCGTCGGCGCTGTTGCCGCCAGTTGCATAGAAATTGTCGAGCAGGACAAATTGATCGGCGAGCCGATGTTGATTGGGCGTCACGTCATCGCCAAACATCACGAGCGATGGGTCGCTGTTGCCTTTCGCCATATCACCCAGCACCTGATCGTAGGTGCGATTTTCTTTGATGATATAAACGATATGCTCAATTAACGACGGATCGCCAGCCCGTGCGGGAACGGCAACCGGGGCAGGTTTCGTTGTTGAGCGTAAAATCCCTGTAGCAATTTTTGCGAGATGATTATTTTCCCAAACGGCTGCGGTGTAGCTGTTGAGTTGCGCTTCGTCCGGCACGGGCACAACGCTGATGCTGCCGCGATAGCTATGCACAAAACGTTTGTTCGGTGCTTCGCGCCAGCTTGAGCCAGCGCCGAGCAACATGCCGATGGCGAGATGTTTGCCATCAGGGCTGAGCGCGAGCGTGTTCGGATACCAACCTGTCGGGATGTAACCCGCAACGGACATCGTTTTTGTTTCGAGTACGGCGACCGCATTCAAGCCGCCACACGCGGCAAACAAAGTATTGCCGTCCTGACTCAATGCTAATGCGGTCGGCGCGAATCCTTTGGTATCCTGACCAGAGAGTGTTCGCGTTTGAATGACTTTGTTGCTCGTCGTATCAATCACCGAAATTGAGTCTTTATTGCTGTTGGCGACATACAGGCGATTATGTTTTTCATCCCAAACAATGGCAGTCGGATGCAAATCAACGGCGATAGTGTGCGTGACTTTCATTGTTGTCAAATCAATGCGCGTGACTGTGCCGGTTGAGGCGATGCCGCGTTGGTCTACGACGACCTGATCGGCATTCGCTGGCAAACCCGTTGTCGCAGTCAGCTCGCCGGGCTTCGGCAAGCGTCCGCCCCAATTCGTCACAAAAGCAACGGTACCATCGGCGCTGATCGCCGCGCCAAACGGAGCGATGCCGACGTTTGGACGGCCTACGAGCTTGCCCGTGTTCAGGTCAATCACGGCGAGTTGATCGTTGTAAATCAACGGCAGCACGGCGAGGCGCTGCCCGCGCGGATTTGGCTTGATTGCCAGCGCCGGAGCGCCCGTGATGAAATGCCCGACGCCTTCGATGACGCTACGCACGCCGGATTCATTGACCGCCAGCAAGCGCGCGCCGCCGGTTAATTCGATAAAAGTTTGCGTCCCGTCGGGATGGACGACGGGTGAAGCCTGACGGCCTTTGGCGTCTGTGCCTTCTTTTTCAGGGAATGCCGCACTGACCAAAACTTGTTTGCCGACCGGATCAAACAACAAACCTTGCAAGCCAGGGTTTTCTTTAAGGGCGATGCGCTGCAACACGGTGTTGGCTTTCCAATCCAGCTTGATGAAATTTGTTTGATTGATGCGTCCACGTGCCGTCAGTGCATAAATTTCATTCGCAGAAGCGCCGAACGTCACGCCATAGACGCGCCCATCAAAAACAGTTTGCACGCCTGCGGGTGTGATGTTTTGTCGTGTCGTGACTACGCCGGGATCAGTGACAGAACGTAATGGTTTATCAGGTGTTTGCGCAAAGAGAGACAAGGCGAACAAGAACGTTAGGGTTATTCCAGGCAGAGATTTCATAGAGACTCGCTTTCAGTTTAGGTTTTACGAAACGATAGTATGCCAGGAGTTGAAAAGAGACCACAGGTTCACGCCAATATTTGATGTGAAGCTGTGATCTCTGCCTGTTGTTCAGTCTTAGAAACTGAACTTGAGTAGTTCCGGCAACTTTGCTTAGAACGACACTTTTAACGCGAATTGAATCTGTCGCGCTGGCGCTGTACTGCGGATCGTACCGAAACTGCCTGCGGTGGTTAGCACGCCGCTGGAATTGAACACGATACCCGTCGCCGTGCCGCTCGGTGTACCAAAATTCGTCTTGTTCAGCGCATTGAAAAATTCGGCGCGGAACTCGGCCTTTGAGACTTCGTTGATAAACGGCAGCGCAAAATTCTTTTGCAAGCCAAAGTCGAGTTGATACACCGACGGGCCGCGTCCGATGTTGCGTCCGGCATTGCCAAAGGGCTGATCCTGTGTGGGCAGGCGTAATGCTTCGGTATTGAACCAACGATCAATCGTGCGTTCGCCGCTGGGCAACAACGGATTGCCAACCAGGTTTGGGCGTAGGGCGATACCGCCCAGAAACGAAGCCAGATTCGCCGTCACCGGCGAAGGCGTGTAGCGGAAGTTCACTGCCTGCCCGCTGAACATCGAGTTGATGCCGGTCAATGTCCAGCCGCCTAATGCCGCATCCAGCGCGTATGGCAAATCCTTCAGCCACGTGCGCCCTTTGCCGAAGGGTAATTCAAAGACAAAACTCGTCGTGTTATTGAAGGGCTGATCGTATGCGCCAATCCCGCGATCTGCCGCAATGTTGTACACATTTTGCGGACGACCTTCATTACCGCCTGGTTCTTCTAACACTTGCGAAGCGTTGTCAATTGCCTTCGACCATGTGAAAGAGTTGAGCAGGTAAAGACCTTTCGAGAAGCGGCGCTCAAACTTCACCTGCAACGCGTTGTATTCCGAATACGCCGCAGGCAACGTCACCGAAATCGAACGGAAGCCCGCAATCGGACGACGTGCGTCGAGCGATGGACGGTTTGCCGCAGGCAACGCGAGTTCTGCCGTTGTCAGCGGACGCGCCTGATTGTAATCCGCCAGCAATAACAGCTTCAGCGCGTGATTGCCGACGTAGGCCACATCCAACAACATATTGCCCGGCAATTCGCGTTGCACGGACAATTGCCAGTTTTGAATGTACGCCGTGCGCGTTTCGCGGGGCGTGAACAGCACGACGTTATTCGGCAATCCCGTCGGATAGCCCGTTTGCGTCGGACGGAAGCAGTTGTCGGCATACACCGTGCCCGTGCAAAGCGCGAGCGCGGCGTTCTGGGTCACGTTTGCACGCGTGATTTGTGGGAAGTTCGTCGCCAGCAAATCGGCGCTGCCAACACGATTGAAATGCACATAACCGATACCATAACCGCCGCGTATCACCGTCTTATCGAAGACGTTGTACGCCAGGCCAATACGCGGTGCCCAATTATTGCGGTCGGGATTCACCAACGCACGGTCAGCGATGGAACCCGCTTTGGCCTGAATGATCGTCCTGGTCGCCGGATCGAAATTCGACAGGCGATTCTGTGCTTCGGTGAACGGCGTGGCGTATTCGTAACGCACACCCAGGTTGAGCGTGAGTTTCTGGTTCACCTTGAAATCATCTTGCACATAACCGTAATGCAAGCGCTTTTGCATTGTGACAACCAGCAGGTTGGCGAATTCATATTGCGAACGTGCGCCGAAAAAGAAGTCGGACAAATTGAAGACCGTGTTCGCGCTGGCGGTCGCAGTGTTACGGCTGAACTGACTCGAATAAGTGTCCAAGCCCATCAGCGGGTTTGTGTCCTGCACGTCGGTGTCAACACGCAAGTATTCATAGCCCGCCTTCAAACTATGCCGCCCCAGCGTTTTGGTATAATTAAAGCGCGGATTGATTGAGAACGGATTCTGATATTGCGGATTCGTTGACTGGCGTCCGAGTTGCGAAAAGCCGGTGACCGTTTGCGTCGTCAGTCCGCCCGTAATCGTCGGGTCTTCCGGCAAACCTGTAATGCCATATAACGTTCTCACACTCGGCCCGCCTGACAGCGGGGGACGCTTACCGCCTTCGATCTTCGAGACGCCTAAGCGTGCATCAATGGCTGAGCCATTCGACATCGCGTAGGTCGCACCGAAGACGAGTTGTTGGTTTAGCACGTTGATGAAGCCGTTCTGATTGCTGCCTGACGGCCCCGGAATGTTTGGGCCATTAAACTCATTCACCTTGCGATGGCTGATGCGGACGAACCCATTGAAGCTGGTACTGAAATTGTGATCCAGCTTGACATTAAACTTGTCATTGAAATTGCGATTGGTGACCAGTTCGCTGTAATTATTGGCGAAGCTCGTTTCCGTTTTGCCGCTAACATTGGGCGCGGGCAATTCGCTCAGCACTTTCTTGGCCAGCGCAGTCATCGGCACGCGCGTTCCGGCGGTGAAAACCGTACCCGCCGCAATCGTGGCTCCGGTGGAATCCACGAAAGAATATGGCACGCGGACATCGCCGGTCAGAAGGCCTTGCCGTTGATTCAAGGTCGGCAGCGTCGAGAACACAACATCTTTAGCAACCTGACGAAAGCCTTCGTAATCCAGGAAGAAGAACGTGCGATCTTTGATAATTGGCCCGCCCAGCGTGACGCCGAATTGATTGCGAATCAGCGGTGGTTTAATACCGCTCACAGGTTTGAAAAATCCCACCGCATTCAAAACAGTGTTGCGGTGAAATTCCCACAACGAACCATGAATTTGATTGGTACCGCTGCGGTACGCTGCATTGATAACCGCGCCGCCGCTGCGCCCAAATTCGGCGCTGTACGTGTTCGTCTGCACTTTGAATTCGGCTACGGCATCGGGCGAAACTTGCACGACCTGCGAAGAAAAGCCTTGATTCGATGTGCCATAAGCGTTGTTGTCTACGCCATCAAGCAGGAAGTTATTGAAGGTGGCACGAAGACCGTTCACGTTGAACGCCGCCTCGCGCCCGCCGCCATTCGCCGCATTGGTGGA
>JAYSTY010000304.1:0-7016 GCA_043719385.1 Blastocatellia bacterium
GGCAATTAACATACTTACCATCAACCATGGGGTTTTATAAGGGATAAGTGAATAGCCTAAAACCATCCCGCAAGCCCACGCCATAGTAAACAATCCAAACCTGCTGCCGCGCCATAAGGTAATAACTATGCCAATTACTAAAGCAATCACAAAAGGTAATTCGAGCTTAACTAAAACTCCCAGGTAATAGGTGAATGCGTGATCGTGGATATGTTCCGTTACGCCTCGCCCCGTCCACATAAAGACCGAACGCAGGAAATCATACGGCCCACGCAGATTAGTAAAAAATGAAGTATAGAAACTAAGATAAATAACAACAAAGATACTAAGAAACCCTGAAAATGATCTTAATAATAAATCACGGTGTAAGCCAGGCTGAGAGATTAGTATAGCTGGCCTGTCTCCACTCATTAGTTTTCTTAGCCATTCCCACAATAACGCTGCGATAACTGATAATGATAAAACGACTGTACTATGAATTGAGGTCTCTTTGGTCGTAAACAGTAAGCCGGTAAAGATTGAGAAGAAAATAATTCCATACTTACTCCTCCAGTTATAAAGAGCGACAATCATCCCGACCGTAAATAATCCGAAAGAAGATTCGTGAATAAAATCGCGCGAGAAATAAACCAGGCCGGGTGATAAAGCCAGGCACCAGGCGGCGGCAGGTGTACCAACTAAGCCTAAACCTCTCCGTAACCCCCAGATTAATATTACTATTAGTACTCCGCAAATCGCCGGATAAATCCTTAGAGCAAAATCTGTTTCGCCAAAAATCGCCAGCGAAATCAGGGTAAAGTAATAAAGTGTCGGGCCATGATAATTGGTGGGATCATAAACATACTTATGATCATGCGCCAGATTCAAAAGAAAATGAGAATTGACTCCTTCATCATGATGTAATGGTTTTAGTTCGAGTAAGTAAAGGCGCAGAAAAATTGCCGCAAGTACTGCCAGAGTAAATACTATCGTACTAATTATTTGTGCTTTTCGATTAGTAGTTTCGCTTTGCATTAAAATTCAAAGTAAGCCGCGCGCTTTCACTTCCAAATACTTATTGACCAGTTGAAAGGACAGTTGACCGGCGGGGACATCCAGGGCTAAGCCACCTAATTCAGTAATGCGCGCCAGCGCTTCTTCTCGTTGTTGTAATAACTCCTCGGCTACACTTTGACGATACACATCAACTACCTTTTGCGGAGACTCGGCAGTTAAGGCGCGTAAATCGTTATCGCCGATAGTAACAATCAAAGGTAAATGGCGCGGCAGTAAGGTCGCGGTATAGGCCAGTAGTTCCGCCGAAGCTTCGCGGTCAATCAGGTCGGTCAAAATAATTGCCAGTGACCGACGTTTACAATGTTTGGAAAAATATTGAAAAGCGCGGGCATAAGATGGCTCAATCATGCGGGGCTTTAAGTTATACAACGCTTCCTGCATGGCGTTGATTTGCGCGTTCCCGTGTTCGGGTGGCAGGTATGTGATGACTTCGCGGGTAAAGGCTAATAAGCCCACATTATCGTGACCACGATTGGCCACAAAGCCGACCGCCAGCGCCGCGTTGATAGCGTGGTCAAGTTTGGAAAGATCATCAATCCGCGAAGTCATCAGGCGTCCGGCATCAATCAACACAACGATGTTCTGGTTACGCTCGGCCTGGTATTGCCGCGTGACTAATTTGCCGCGTCGGGCGGTTGCCGTCCACGAAATATGGCGCAACGCATCACCGCGTACATAATCGCGGAGGCTTTCAAATTCCCTGCCCTGCCCTTTTAAGCGCGTGCGCCGAATACCCATCTGCATCAGGCGATTGCGTTGCGCCAGTAATTCCTGTTGTTTGGCCGCGCTGAGATTTGGATAAACTTTAACGCTTTGTTGCGCTGCGATGCGGGTTTGTTTTATGACTAAGCCCAGCGGCGAAACCCAGCGCAAAATCACATCGCCAAAATGATAATCGCCACGCGCCGCCGCAAACAATTGATAACTTTGCAGCACAGGCTGGCGCGAATTTTTTGGCACCTTCGCGGTCAATATTCGCGCACCACATAATTTTAAATCAGGCGGGTATTCATCTTTGATGGTAAAGGTTATTTGGCGGGCGGGGCGAATTGTCAGGGCAAGCTGAACTTCGTTTTCGGCGCCAATAATAAAGCGTTTGGACAAATTGCGCGTAACCTGAATTTGCGCGGGACTTTCCATTTGCCGATAGTCCAGCCACGCTACTAAAAATAAGGTAATATTCCATCCAATCAACAACCACCGACTTCCCATCCATGGCCAGGTGATTACTGGCAGGAAAATACCAATAACAAGCAGAATGAAAAAGCGGCGGGTGAAAAGCATAAATGGTGGTCGGTGATCGGTGGTCGGTGGTTAGCGATTTCGTCAGAACCTCATTCCCAACTCACTGGTACTAAACTCTAATCACTGATTACTAGCGCGGAACTTCCACTGAGACTAAAATTTCATCAATAATCTGGTCAGCGGTGATGCCTTCGATTTCTGCGTCAGAGCGCATGACGACCCGATGACGAAGCACCGGACGTGCCACATCGCGCACATCATCCGGGGTGACAAAATCACGACTGCGCATGGCCGCCAGTGCTTTACTTGCCAGCAATAAAGCGACCGACGCACGCGGGCTGGCTCCCCAATGCATGTTCGGGTGCTCACGGGTGCGTCGGACAATCTCTACCAAATATTTTTGCACTCCCGGCTCAACGATTACCTGACGAACTGCCGCCCGCGCTTCGGCAATTGCCGCCGGGTCAGCTAAGGGCTGCAAATTTGCGGATTCAAGCTTGCGGGCATTGAATCCAGCCTGCCAGTTAGCAACAATTTGTAATTCCTGCTCAGCGGTTGGGTAAGAAATAAGAACTTTGAGCATGAAGCGATCAAGCTGTGCTTCGGGCAGTGGATAGGTGCCTTCGTATTCAATCGGATTTTCTGTGGCAAGCACTAAAAATAACGGCGAGAGCTGGTGGCTTTCACCATCAATCGAAACCTGGCGCTCTTCCATCGCTTCCAGTAAAGCGGCCTGTGTCTTCGGCGGCGTGCGATTGATTTCGTCGGCTAATAACAAATCCGTAAAAACAGGGCCATAGCGCAAAGTAAATTGCGCCGTGGAAAGATTAAAAACATTCGTGCCCGTGATGTCGGAGGGCATTAAATCAGGCGTGAACTGAATGCGATTGAAAGAAGCTCCGATCACTTTTGACAGCGTTTTAATGAGCAGCGTTTTAGCGGTTCCCGGCACACCTTCAAGCAGGGCGTGACCTTCAGCAAAAAGGCAAATCAAAATCTGGTCAATGATTTCGTCCTGACCAACAATGACTTTATGAATTTCTGTTCGGATTTGGCTGGCGATGTTCGCAACGTAATCGGTCATATTAGTAGTGAATCGTGGCTGGTGGTGAGCGGCTGGTGTAATGATTAAGTGTAACGACAAAGACGACAATTTTTATCAGGCTTCGGACAACAAGCCACGAAGCACTAACCACTGACCACTGTTTGTGAACGCCGCACACTATAACTAAAGTTGCTACCCACTACAAGGTTAGCTCCGATTGAGATTTAAGCATTGCGCCAGGTGACAAAAAACGGTAATCTTCCGCCGTGTCCCGCCGAATAAGTAATCCCAATATGCCGAACCTGATAATCGGGTCTCGTGGTAGCAGGCTCGCACTCTGGCAAGCGAACTGGATTAAATCAGAGCTTGAACGGTTGCACGATGGCCTCACCGTCGAAATCGAGATCATAAAAACTACGGGCGATACTCTCACCGAAGCGTCGCTGTCACGCATGCCTGGCAAAGGTGTGTTCACCAAAGAAATTGAAGAAGCACTGCTCGACCACCGGATTGATCTGGCTGTCCACAGTCTGAAAGATTTACCGACCACTTTGCCGGAAGGCTTACACCTGGGAGCCGTCACAAAGCGTGAAGACCCGCGCGATGCGTTGATCGTCAATCGTCGCCTGACCACGCGGGTAAACTCAATTTCAAGCCTGCCTGTGCAACCGCGCATTGGAACCAGCAGTCCGCGTCGCGCTTCGCAAATAAAAAATCTGCGCCCGGATGCGCAAACGATTGAACTGCGCGGCAATGTTGAGACGCGCCTGCGTAAACTGGAAGAGGGCGCATATGATGCAATTATTCTGGCGGCTGCCGGGTTAAATCGTTTGGGTTACAGTGCGCGCATCACGCAACTTATTCCCGTCAATCAATTGCTGCCCGCCGTGGGACAGGGCGCGTTGGGCATTGAAACCCGCATCGAAGACGAGCGCACAAATTTTTTAATTGAAGGGCTGAATCATTGGCCGACCCGCAACGCAGTCGAAGCCGAACGCGCATTGTTACGCGGTCTGGGCGGAGGCTGCGCCGTTCCGATTGCGGCATACGGCCAGGTGGGTACGGCGGATGATAGTAACTCTTTGCGCCTGGAAGCGCTGGTTTGCAATACACCGGGAACAAAAATGGTCAGGCACGATGTGACTGGCTCACAATACAAAAGCGAGGAAATCGGCAGCTTATTAGCGCGTCATTTAATTGCCGCTGGCGCTTATGAATTACTAAACGAATCAGGGGCGTATGAGATGAATGACGAGGTCTGGGCAGAGGCTCCTGTGGTTGCCCGAACTTCAGTAAAGAGTAATTCGCCCGGTGAAAATAACACCGCCACCCGCACAGCCCCTGAAACAAGTTATGAACCAATCCTGACTAAACAGGCAATTGTTCCGCCCGTTGAAAACTCATATTTTGAAGAAATTCCTGCGCCAGCGCTTGTCGAAGAAAAGATTGAGACACCTCACATAGTTGAGGCAAAAATTGCAGCGCCAGCGGCGGTCGGCGAAATCGTCATTCCTGCTGACCCGCAATCAATTCAAGCTGCGCCGCCACAACTGGAAGAGCAGCCCGTCATTTCAACTCCTGATGATTTCCCCCAACCTGAAATTGCGCCGTTACCACTTTCCGGGCAACGGATTATCGTCACGCGTGCGCGTCATCAGGCGGATGCGCTGGCACAATCCCTGCAAACCTGCGGCGCTGAGGTAGTCATTTGCCCAACTATCGAAATCCGTTCGCCGGATAATTGGAGTGCGCTGGATCAGGCGATTCTGAACCTGCGGAATTACCAGTGGCTGGTGTTCACCAGTTCCAATGGCGTGAATTATTTTCTGCGGCGGTTTGATGAATTGCAACACGGACGAGCCGAATTAGCGGCGCTAAAAATTTGTGCGGTAGGTAAGAAGACGGCGGAAAAATTACTTGAGGAAAATTTGCAGGTTGATCTGACGCCGGAAAAATTCACAGCGGAAAGTCTGGTCGCAGCATTTATCAGAAAATTTGGCGTGGGGCAAAGAATGCGCGGAACACGAATGTTACTGCCGGCGGCCAAAGCAACCCGTGATGTAATTCGCCCGACGCTGGAAAAATTAGGCGTGACAGTGGATGTAGTCGAAGCCTATCAAAATGTTTTGCCGGATGTTTCAGGCGAAGAAGTCGTGTCTTTGATTTCAGGCGCACAGGCCAGCTATGTCGTCTTTACCAGTCCTTCAACGGTCAGCAATTTATCGTTACTCCTGGATTCGGATCACCTGGCCGCGCATCTGGCAAAAACTCGCATCGCCTGCATCGGCCCGGTCACAGCCCAGGCCGCCGAACGTTGCGGACTGACCGTTCATATTCAACCGGATGAACATACAGTCGCCGCCATTGTCGCGGAATTAATCAAAGACTGTCAGCCATAATATCTATTTTATTTAACTAATCTGAGCGTCAGAGGATAACGATAAACCACGCCTTCGTTGGCCTTGAGCGCAGCAATAATTGAGAAAACCACTCCCGCGATAAATAAAACAGGTAGCACGATCAACCCAATCCCAATACAAATTGTGGCCTTGCCACGAATAAGTAAATCGTCATACTGATCTGAAAATTCAGCGATTCTTTGCCCTGATCATCCACAAACCAGGATTGATCTTTCTTGATCAGCCAGATAATGAGTGGGCCAATAATGTTGCCAAAGGCGGGAAAAACAAACAATTCGTTCACCGGGCCGCCGCCCGAACCGTCAATAACCGCAACCGTGAGCGGCGGCTTCGGTGCAATGGATGTTGAGTTGTTCTAAGATCAACCTGAACCTAATCTCATTCCACATTGACTACACTGGTTGTAATTTTCACGAATCAATAAACCGAGCCAGCAAAGCACAATGCCATAACAAGTCAAAATTAAAATGGTAAATAAAACCCACCCGCCTGTAGATACTTTTGATTTTCTAGTGGGCGGATATGTAGTGTGACAATAAGGGCAAGAAAACCCAACTTGTTTTGCCTGTACAACGTGTTGGACGATTGTTTGTTGTTGTGGTTGAACAGGATAAGGATAAGGATAAGGATAAGGCGTTCCGCATTGAGTACAATGACTGGAACTTAGCCCATTATTTTGCCCGCATCGAGGGCAGAACCAAGGTTGCATCGTCGGTGCGTGAGGTTGCATAAACTCCTTTTAGATAACAGATGATTTCAGGTTATGGGGCAATGAGCGTTACGAACAAAATAATATTAAGTCTGTTCCTTTGTTTGCAGCTTATCTTGTAGGGGCAAAGAAACCCAACACGCCTAATGCTGCCAGATGGGATAACATTCCCCACATTCGTTCATCTTTGGTAGTTTCCTGCATACAAAGCCTCCGTGGTTAGTGAGTAAAGCAATGGTAGTATGCAAAGCAAAGCGAGGTTTGTAAACAGACGGCAAAGGTAGCGCAAACTTTCCAGCTTGCGACGCGTGACGAGAGCGGATTATTGTTGGAGTAAAGTGTAACTAAAGGCAAGTGAAAACTGGAAAGTTTGCGCTACGTTTTCAACGGGATTAGTGAACTGCCAGTTCCCGCGCCGGACGCAGAGAGAGTTGTGGTAGCCGGGCTTCTTCAGCAAGCAGTTTGGTAGCGGACTCAGCATCCATGGGGCGATTAATAAAATAGCCCTGGCCGAAATCACAGCCCAGTTCCTTGAGCTGTT
>JAYSTY010000305.1:0-17069 GCA_043719385.1 Blastocatellia bacterium
ATGATAAACATTCTTGCAACAAAATAATTATTAGTCTGCCACAGAGGCCATAGACTTTTGCTCGTTTTCCTCTGATCCACCGGAACGAACGCCCTTTAATTGAAGTTTCAAATCATCCGCGTTGGTTGCGCCTAAAACGGCTTCGGTGTAGGAAATCAACCCCTGGCAATAAAGATCATACAGTGATTGATCGAAAGTTTGCATGCCATATTGCGTGCGGCCTTTGGCAATCGCATCCCGAATATGTCTGGTCTTTTCAGGGAAGCAAATAGATTCTCGAATCATTTCGGTCGAGCGTAAAACTTCAACGGCTGGCACTCGGGATTTTCCATCTACTGAACGTATCAGGCGCATCGAAACTACCGCTTTGAGAACGCTGGCAAGTTGCAGGCGGATGCCTTGTTGCTGATAAGGCGGAAAAACCGAAACAATGCGCTGAATGGTTTCCGTCGTATCAACTGTGTGCAGGGTAGAAAGCACCAGATGTCCTGTTTCCGCCGCCATTAACGCCGTTTCAATCGTTTCGTGATCGCGCATTTCGCCAACTAAAATAACGTCCGGGTCCTGGCGTAAAGTACCGCGCAAAGCTGATTGAAAGCTGACGGCATCAACTTCGATTTCGCGCTGAATAATAAAAGATTTTTTGTCTTTGTGCAGAAATTCTATCGGGTCTTCGATGGTAATAATATGACAATTGCGCGTGTTATTAATCTGGTCAATCAGGGCCGCCAACGTCGTGGATTTCCCGGAACCGGTTGAGCCGGTGACCAGGATCAGGCCGCGTCGCTCTTCGGCGATGGCATCCAGCACCGACGGTAATTTCAACTCTTTCGCCGTTTTCACGCCGGTGGCAATAATACGAAAAACCAGACCGACAGTGCCGCGTTGCTGATGGACATTACAGCGAAACCGTCCCAGTCCCGGCACACTATACGCCACATCAATTTCGGCATTTTCCTTGAACCGTTCCTTTTGCTTATTATTCATCACCGCAAAAGAAATGGTTAAGGTGTCTTCCTGCGTCAGACGATGCCAGGCGCGCACCGGGCGCATTTCGCCGTTGACACGAATCGCGGGTAAACAACCGGTTTTCAGATGTAAGTCTGAAGCGCCTTCCCGCACAGCTAAAGTTAGCAAATCATCAATAGTTGGCATGAGCAGTATTAAGCTTCATTGCGGGGCTGGAAAAAAATTATTCATCAGGGGGATGAGGTTAGATGGGTCAAAAACAGGTTGAATTTAACACGGGGTGAAAAGGACTGTCAATAAAGTGTTTTTTCAAGGATGACAAAGTGAGGTAAGATAGACGTTGTTAATGTTGTGTTGCTCCACCCGGCTGGCAACTTTTTGATGATCTTTCACCTCAAATCGCTGGTTATGTTTTTTCACTGCACGAGATCATTTATCATTATTTGTTCAGGAGTTAATTATTAATGGGCATCGGCACACAGATAAGATTCGTTTCTCCAGGTTTCTGGCTGGCAATTCTGCTCGGCTTCGTTAGTATTTTTTCTGCCCAGGCGCAAACGCAGGTGGCGCTGGACACCGACGCTGCTCACCCTGGCGTCAGTATTTCTACCAGCGCGTTAATTACTGCCATCGAAACGTCCTCAACCGTCACCTTCGGTCAGGAGCGGGTCTGGAAAATGACCGGGCCATTTGGCGGTGATGTCGCCTCGCTCGCCATTGATCCCCGTAATTCACAGCGGATTTTTGTCGGTACAAACGATGGTCAATTATTTCGCTCAACGGATGAGGGCGTCACGTGGCAAAGAGTAAAACCTGGTCTTAACGCTTCCGGGTACGCACTGAAAGCAATTCTCTTCGATGTCGAAAAACCCAATGTCCTTTACGTCGGCTCCAACCAAATCAAAGATGCTGCCGACGATGCTTCCGGGGGAGCCATGTTTGTCAGTGCCAATGGCGGTGATAGCTGGCGTGAAATTGAAGCGCTGCGCGGTCGCTCAATTCGTAACCTGGTACAATCTTCCAAAGAACCAAATGTTTTATTAGTTGCCGCCCGCGATGGTATTTATCGCACGAAGGATCGGGGCGCGAACTGGGAACGTATCACGCCGGAAAATGATCCCGAATTACGCGGCTTCCATTCGGTCGGAGTTGATCCGCGCGATTCCAATGTAATTTATGTCGGCACGTGGCATCGTCCCTGGAAAACAACCGACGGCGGTTTGACCTGGAAACTGGCGGGCTACAAAGAAAATGGCGTGATTGACGATTCGGATGTTTTCAGCATTCGCATTGACGAAACGAATCCCGACATCGTCCTGATTAGCGCGTGCAGCGGAATTTATCGCACGACCAATGCCGCCAATGACTGGACAAAAATTCAGGGAGTCCCTTTCACCAGTCGGCGCACCCACACAATTTATCAACATCCGACACGACCCGAAATGATTTTCGCCGGTACGACCGAAGGTTTATGGCGCACGGTTGATAATGGAAAAAACTGGGCGTTGGTTTCATCCCGTCGTCAGGTCATCAATGCCGTGGCCGTTCATCCTGAACAACCTGACCGGGTTTATATCGGCACTGAAGATGGCGGCATTCTGATTAGTACCAATGGCGGCGAATCATTTGAGCCAAGCAATCTCGGCTTTATTAATCGTCAGATCAGAGTTGTCATGCACGACCGCACCGAACGCGGGCGCATTTATGCCGGTATAATTTTTGACAGCACAAACGGCGGATTATTTGTCAGTGAAGATAACGGCTTAACCTGGCAACAATCTTCGCGCGGCATGGGCATCAGCGATGTTTATTCGCTGCAACAATCCACCGAGCACCCGGAAACGCTGTATGCCGGGACGAACAAAGGGTTGTATCGCTCTGAGGATCGCGGCTTAAGCTGGGCCAAAGTCGTCAAGGTCACAGAACCCCTTGAACCACAACCGACAAAGAAACAAAGCGCCACCCCTAAAGAAAAAAATATTGTGCAGAAGCGGTTGCAAACTACCAAACCTGCGACAGCCGCTACGCCAGCAAAATCACGCAACCAGGCGGCTAAAAAACCAAAAGTTGAAACGCCTCCCGCCTCGCCTGATGATACGATTGATTTAAATAATCAGATTTACGCCATTGCCCAAATCTTTCCCCGCACGGCGGATGATGGGGCTGGCCTGATTGCAGCAACCTGGGACGGGCTGTTCATCACCCGCGATGAAAAGAAAGGCTGGAAGCAACTTAAATTCGATAATGCCACTTACCCTTACTTTAATGTCGTCACCACCAGTCGCGCCGTTCCCGGCTTAATCCTGGTTGGGACAGTTGACGGTCTGTTTGTTTCTCGTGACAACGGTGAAAGCTTTGCGCCAATGCCCTTAGCCCCCACACCACGACGAGTGCAATCCATTGTTTTTGATCCACGCGAACCTGCGACAATTTACGCAGGCACGAATGACGGTCTGTTCATTACCAATAATAGCGGACAAAGCTGGGAGCAGCGCGGTAATGGCCTGCGCACTTCAATAGATACCAGCGCCGTGCTGGTCAATCCGAATAATCCCGACGAAATATATGTTGGCGATCAACGCCAGGGGGGACTGTTCCATTCCGACAATAAAGGGCGCGCCTGGGAGCAGGTTGACACTTCACGCCTGCCCAGTAATCGGCTCAGGTCATTAAGCGCCGACCCCTTCGATGCCAGCGGAATCTGCCTCGGCTCATTTTCTGGCGGCGTGTATGTGATGAATAAACAAATGTCCGGGAGAAAACGTCAAATCGGACAGTAAGACGCTGTTAGCATTGCGATAATCCTTAAGCGCAAAAAGGCGCTGGTTCAGATTGAACCAGCGCCTTTTTAAGTTAATGTCATTGTCTGTCAGGCACCTGTTTCCGCCGCCATCTCCTCCCATGTCTCATCTTCTCCGGCGCTCTGCGGTTGATGCAGGTGATGTTTTCTGAGCATGTGATAAAGGCGCGGACGGTACACACCCAGCAGGTTCGCGGCGGCTTGTTTATTACCACGCGTGCGCTCAAGCGCGGCGCTGACAATCGCGCCTTCCAATTCGTCGAAGATGTCCAGGCGTTCGCCGCCCGTTTTCACCTCCGGTACTTTACTGACAATCAGGCGTCCCAATTGTTTGAAGAGCGGCTCGTCCTGATTAATCGGCGGCGATACAGCGCCATTTACTGACGGCTTGATCAGACCGGCCTGGGGTAGTGGCTCTGGCACAGGCACCGGAGCAACAGCAACAGGGCTATCCCGGAAAGGTAACGCCTCGGCCTCAATCGTATCGCCTTTGCAGAGCAGGACTCCGCGTTCGATCACGTTTTGTAATTCGCGGACGTTACCAGGCCACGCATACGCCAGCATCCGTTCATAAGCTGGTTGCGAAATCTTTTGCACCTGGCGCTCATATTTTTGGGCATACACGCGCAAAAAATATTCTGCCAAATGCAAAATATCTTCCGCCCGTTCGCGTAAAGGAGGAACACGAATCTCAATGGTATTGATGCGGTAATACAAGTCCTCGCGCAAATGTCCATCGTTGATGGCATCACGCGGTTCCCGGTTCGTCGCGGAAATTAGCCGAAAATCCGCTTCCAGCGCTTTCTCGCTGCCCAGACGATAATAGACACGCTCCTGTAAGACACGCAGTAATTTCGGTTGCAACTCCACCGGCATCTCACCGATTTCATCCAGCATCAGGCTGCCGCCCGTGGCCTGACCGATCAACCCATTCTTTTCGGCTGAAGCTCCAGTAAAAGCGCCTTTGGTGTGACCGAACAGTTCGGATTCAATCAACTCTTTCGGCAAGGCGGAACAGTTAATTTTGACGAAGTTTTTTTTGGCACGCAGGCTTTTGTAATGAATCGCATTGGCAATCAGCTCTTTGCCCGTGCCGGATTCCCCAACCACCATGATGTTGGCATCGGATTCCGCGACGCGATCAATCATCTCGTACACATTCTGCATCGCTTTACTACTGCCGATGATATTGAAATATGAATCGCGGGCTTTGAGCTTGCTGCGTAATTGCGTGATTTCTTCGGCCTGCTGACCGCGTTCCAGCGCCTTTTCAACCAGGGCCAGCAACTCTTCATACTCGACGGGTTTTTCGATGAAATAAAAGGCTCCGGCTTTGATGGCATCAATCGCCCCGGTCACAGAACTGAACCCGGTGATCATAATAATTTCAAGGCTGGGAGCGATGTCTTTAAGCCTTCTGACCAGTTCAATACCGTTTATATCAGGCAGATTCAAATCTGTCAGAGCAACGTCAAAATGTTGCTCACTGACCAGCTTCAACCCGGCGTTACCACTGTCCGCCGCAGTCACAGAATACCCCTGTTCTTCAAGCTGGTAACGGGTCAGGTCCACCATTGACGGGTCATCATCAATCAGTAAGATGCTTGCATTTTTCATAAGTTTCTCCTGGCTTATTTTCCCACCTAAATAGCTCTCAATCAGTTAAAGTAATTCGGCCCCACAATTATCCAGCCGACACGCCCCTGCCCATCCGTCCGGTCAGCCCCGCAATGACCATCGTTAACTCACTCGGCTCAACCGGCTTGGGGACATGCATCTGAAAGCCGGCGGATAAGGCCGCAATGCGATCTCTGGCACGCCCATAAGCCGTCAGCGCTATCGCAGGAAGCGGCTTACCACGTTCTATACTGAGGGCGCGGACACGCCGCATTAATTCATAGCCATCATTATCCGGCATGCCAATATCAGATACCATACAATCAAATAACAGGCCATCCGCCTGATTAAGCACCTCGATGGCCTCTGCTGCCGAGGCCGCAGTAGTTACCAGTGCACCCTGATGTTGTAACATCAGCGCAATCAGGTCACGGGCATCGGCTTCATCGTCTACCACCAGAATGCGCAGGCCTTCCAGCACACGCAACAAATTCAGCCGCATATTGCTGTCAGCCTGAGCCGATTCATTTTCGCTGGCAGACGACCGCACCGCTCGCAGCGGCAGGTTGATCGTAAAATTCGCTCCCGATCCGGCCCCCGGACTGTCGGCGCTGACCGTCCCACCATGCAACTCGACCAGATGCCGAACAAGGGCGAGGCCCAAACCAAGCCCGCTAAAACGACGCGTACTGGAACTATCAGCCTGATGAAAACGGTCAAAGACATACGGCAGAAATTCGCGGTTGATGCCCTGGCCGGTGTCACTCACGGTCAATTGTAAATAAGGATCAACCCGCTTCAGTTTGATTATGATGTGTCCATTATTGGGCGTAAATTTGACCGCATTTGAGACCAGATTCCAAACGACCTGTTGCAAACGTTCATGGTCGCCTGTGATGACATCGTTTGCAACCAGATACACGGTTTCAAAGATAATATTTTTGGCTTCCGCCGCCGGACGCATGGTATCAAGCGCTGCCTCGATCACCATCGTCAGGTCTAAGGGCTGCATATCCAAACGTAATTTGCCACTGATAATGCGGGATGAATCCAGCAGGTCTTCGATCAATTGCTGCTGCGAGCGAGCGCTGCGTTCGATGACCTCAAGCGCGTGTGGCAACGTTTCAGGTTTGTATTTTCCGCTGCGCAGAATTTTAGCCCAGCCCAGCATCGCATTCAGCGGCGCACGCAATTCGTGCGAGACGAGCGCCAGAAATTCATCTTTGGTGCGATTCGCGGCTTCGGCTTCAGCATGTGCCTGTTGTTCGCGTTGCAGCAATCCTTCGCGCTCCTGCTGCGCCAATTTTTCCTCGGTGATGTCAGTGTTCGTCCCGAACCAGCGGGTAATTTTCCCGGCCTCGTCACGAATCGGCAAAGCCCGTGAGAGAAACCAGCGATATTCCCCTTCGCGGCTCCGCAGGGGAAATGTATCTTCCCAAATTTCTCCGGTATCCCAGGAATGCTGAAGGCGAGTAACCACCCGGTCAACATGATCGGGATGATGGACTTTTTGCCAGCCCCAGCCCTGCATTTCTTCCTGCGTCGTTCCGGTGTAATCAAACCAGCGCTGGTTGAACCAGAAAATCCAGCCCTGCGCATCCGCGATCCAGGCAAACTGCGAAATGTTATCGGCCAGCAGGCGGAAGCGTACTTCACTTTCGCGCAATTGTTCGTCGGTGATTTTACGTTGCGTGATGTCAGTCGCCTGCACATACACGCCCTGCACTGTCCCCGCAGCCGTCAGGTCAGGGACATATTGCGCCAGCATGACGCGGTTCCCTTCCGGCGTCTCAACTTCAGTCTCAAATGTTACTGACTCGCCGGACAGGGCGCGTTGCAGATATGGGGCGATGACCGAATAGCGGTCTCCGACTATTTCACGGACATGTTTGCCAATCATCTGGTGGCGTTCAAGCCCAAACGATTTTTCATAACTGGCGTTCACAAAAAGATAATGCAGATTGTGATCCAGATAAGAAATCAGGGCTGGCAGGTGATCAGTAATAGTATGCAATTGTTCTGTGCGCACACGCCCGCTTTCCTGTGCCTGGCGCAACTGTGTGGCCACGCGTTGTTGGGCATCGAGTTCGTGTTGCAACGCCAGCACACGTTGTTCCAGTTCGTAGTGCCTGGCGGTCAATTCCTCATATTGCTGTTCGAGCTGTATCGGCGTGACAGTTTTTTCCATGGAAGAGTCCTTCTCGCGCGCAGTTTTTTTCATTATTCTATACACTGATATTATTATCAAATTTTCCCGCAAGGGCGGCGACAACAGCGATTAATTCTTCCTGCTCAACTGGTTTGGTGATATGCGTATGAAAACCTGCCGCCATCACACGGACGCGATCTTCGGGCCGGCCAAATGCGGTCAGCGCCACTGCCCGCAAATTTCCCCCGCGTTCCGGCGGCAGTGCCCGTATTTGGCGAATCAGTGAATAGCCATCCTCATCCGGCATGCTGATGTCAGAAACCAGGACGTGCGGAAGCTCGCTGGCGGACAATAACGCAAGCCTGCGCATAGCCTCTTTCACCGAGTCCACTGTGATTACGTGGGCGCCCTCCTGTTCCAGCATCAGCGTGACCAGTTCGCGGGCAAATTCATCATCATCTACCAGCAATACCTGCACCCCCTGTAACAACATTGAATAAGAAGCCGATTGAGGCATTGTATCCGGCTGATAAAGAGACGCCTGGTTTTTATTCTGCATTTTGTCTTCCATATTTGCTAAAGGTAATTTGACGGTAAAAGTTGCGCCTTTGCCCTCTCCTGCGCTGGTCGCTTCCACACTACCGCCGTGTAATTCGACCAAATGTTTTACTAATGCCAGGCCCAGGCCTAACCCGCCCTTGCGCTGGGCGCTGGATTCATCGTCCTGCCGAAACCGCTCAAACACATGAGGTAAAAACTCGGGGCTAATACCGTTACCAGTATCACGCACCCTAAGCTCCACCTGACTTTCCGCCTGCCTCGTTCGCACTTCAACGATGCCATCTGATGGAGTGAATTTGATGGCATTCGAGACCAGGTTCCAAACGACCTGTTGCAAACGATCCGGGTCGCCAAATATTGTGTCGGGAATGGACGACGCGTGACATTGCAGGTCAATCCGTTTTTCGGCTGCCGCCGGACGCAAACTTTCACAGGTCGCTGCAATTAACGCACCAAATTCCAGAGAGCGTGGCTCGACACTCAGTTTGCCGCTGACGATGCGCGAAACATCCAGCAGGTCTTCGATCAAGCGCATCTGGCTGCGGGCATTGCGCTCAATCACCTGCAACGCATGCGTCAGCGTGGCGATATTCGGCAAGGCCCCGGACGAACGCGGCTGTAACATTCGCGCCCAGCCGAGAATGGAACTCAGCGGCGCTCGCAACTCATGCGACACGAGCGCGAGAAATTCATCCTTCGCCCGTGTTGCCGCCTCAGCAGCAGCGCGTGCGGCCTGTTCACGTTCGAGCAGGCGCTCCCGCTCCACTTCAACCTGCCTGCTTTCGGTTACATCCCGCACAATGCCAATGATCCGAATTGCCTGCCCCTGACTGTCCCGATACACCTGTGCCTGCGTGCTGACCCAGCGCACATTTCCGGTTGCCTGAGTAATACGAAACTCCAGTTTATAATTGTCCCCTGCCGCCAGTGCCTGGGCCATCGCCTTTTGTAATTCATCCACATCGTCGGGATGCACCAGGGCCAGAAATTCTGCGCCACTAATCCCAGGCGTAGCAGGCGGTAAACCAAAAATTGCCGCGTGATGACCGCCCCAGATGATTTGATCGGTTGCGACATTCAAATCCCACGTTCCCAGCACTGCTGCATCCAGGGTCAGGCGCAATCGTTCTTCGCTTTCGCGGACCTCCAGCTCAGCTTGTCGAATCCGTAATAACGCACGAATTGTTGCCAGTAACTCTGCCGGGTTGACCGGTTTCAGCAGGTAACTATCCGCGCCACTTTCCAACCCGCGCACTTTGTCTTCACCTTCGACCAGCGAACCGGAAATTTGCAGGACAGGAAGGTTGCTGGTGACCGGATCAGATTTGAGCCGCTGGCACACTTCATAACCATTTAAATCCGGCAGCCTGACATCCAGCAGGATCAGATGCGGTTTAACGGAGGCAGCTAACTGTAAGGCCTGTAATCCCGTTTCTGCCTCTACTACGTGATAGCCTGCCTGTTGCAGGAGCGCAGTCGTGGCAGTGCGGCTGGCAAAATAATCCTCAACATTCAAAATTGTAATAGGCGGCATATCAGCCATGGGGATCGCCTGCTTTCTGTTGACTGCAAAATTTTGTCACAAGCCTGATCAATCAGGAATTTTGTGACGATCCAGATTTTCGTCAGTTGCCAATAAGTATCGTTTACGTTGTTAAGCTATTTTTCCATCGGCATGAGTGAAACCGATTTCTTTAATCGCAATGTCACTAACTCACAAATGATAACTATCGAACACTCAATTATTTTTAGTTTCTCTTTCAATGCGATCTTACCGTACTTCGTTTCAATGTCTGTTGTCTATCGGGACAACGGAGGATGTGCTCTTGGCTGGTGCTGGCTTAACCGTCCGGCCAGACTGGCAACAACGGTTAGCAGTTCGGCTGGCTCGACAGGTTTTGGTAGATGCATCTGGAAGCCTGCCGCGAGCGAGCGCATGCGATCTTCCGCCCGCGCATATGCGGTCAGAGCAATCGCAGGCATCCGCACACTTGATTTTTCTTGTCTGCGCACCTGTCGAATCAGGGTTAATCCGTCAGCTTCCGGCATTTCAATATCTGAAATCAGGAGTTCCGGTTTCCAAACTGCTTCCTCCCTGAACCAGAATAAAGCCTCCCGCGCGGTTGCGGCTGTTTTCACCTCTGCCTCACTCTTGCCCAAAATCGCCGCGATCACTTCCCGTGCGTCAGGATCATCATCCACAATCAGAACTCGCAGGCCGTCAAGCGGCGGCGGACAATCCAGGTGTATTGGTTCCTCTATTGCCGGATGTACCCGTTGTCCTGAAGGCAACGTGGAACGGCTGATAAGCAAAGGGAGTTGGACGATAAATGTTGCCCCCTGCCCCACGCCCGGACTTTCAACACTCACCGTCCCGCCATGCAATTCGACTAAATGACGCACGATAGCCAGCCCCAGTCCCAGGCCGCCAACCTGGCGCGTACTGGAACTATCCGCCTGGCGAAAGCGATCAAAGACATACGGTAAAAACTTTGGCTCAATGCCGCTGCCGGTATCGCTGACAATAAGTTCAAGATGTGAATTGACCCGCTCTAACCGCACCTGAATGCGTCCACCTTTTTCGGTGAAGCGAATAGCATTGGACACCAGATTCCAGACCACTTGTTGCAAGCGGTCAGAGTCCCCGGAAACAGGGCCAGCCGCCGGATCAAGCACTTGCTGCAACCGAATGGATTTGGCCTCAGCAGCAGGAGCCAGAGCGGCAATCGCCGCTTCAATAATCGGTGCGAGCTGCACCGCCTGAACGTTGAGACGCAGCTTGCCGCTGATGATCCCTGAAACATCCAGCAAATCGCCGACCAGCCGATTTTGCGAGCGCGCGCTTCGTTCAATCGTTTCCAGGGCGCGCCTTATATCTTCGGGGCTGAGCCTGCCACCCCGCAACAAGGTCACCCAGCCAAGAATCGCATGCAGCGGCGAGCGCAGTTCGTGGGAAACCACGGCCAGAAATTCATCTTTCATCCGGCTGGCTTTTTCGGCCCGAATGCGTGCCTGTTGTTCTGATTCATAAAGACGTCCGCGCTCGATGGCAACCGCAATACGATCCGCCGCCAGTTGCAACAATTTACTATCTTCTGCGGTGAACTTGCGGGCTTGTTTTGTATGCGCGTGAATCACGCCGGTGATTTGATCATCGGTCAGCAGCGGCGCTCCAATCAGAGATTTGAACCTTGTCCGTAAGCTCGGACTGTAAACATCAACGGTCGCCAAATCGTCAATTACAATCGCTCGTCGGGTCGCGGCAATTTGCCCCGTGATGCCCTGCCCCATGGGGATTTGCAGCTTCGCCGCCACTTCATCTTCCATCCCGAAAGCACCCCGTAACATCAGCGCCTGACCATCTTCCATCATCAACCATAATGCCGCCGCGTCCACCTGCAAAACCTCGCTCACCCGTGCCAGCATTTCTTTAATCAACTGATCAAGCGAAACCTGCGAGAGCGCTGTATCGGTAACTGACTGTAACCGATTAAGCATGTCGTTGCTGATTTTCAGGTTGTCACTTGCGAGTCGTTGCTCAGTGATATTTATATGCGCGACAACCGCCCCGCCGTTCTCATGCGGCAACGGCACGACCATCATCAGAAACCAGCGTTGCGCGGACGGTGAATCACAGGGATATTCAAGCGTGAACATCTCTTCATCGCCTTCCAGGACGGCTTCGATGCCGGCAATAACCTGTTGCGCTACTACAGCTTCCTCTCCCTTGACGGCACGACAGACTGCGAGGTAATTCGTACCGATCCCGGTATGAAAGCCCGCTTCATCTCCACCATTAGCAGCGGCGAATTGCTGCCAGGCTGTATTGACCTCAATGATGTTTCCGGCGCGGTCAAGCACCGCCAGATGCTGCGGCAAAGCATTCAGCACCGTTTTCTTGAGTGTTTCACTTTGTTGTAATTCCTGAGTGCGCTGCTCGACCTGCCGAGCCAGACTCACATGCGATAAGCGCAACGCGGCTTCGGCTGTCTCGCGCTCCTCATCCACGTGGTGTAACAAATTGGCATTGCGCCAAACGACCACGAGAAAAACGATAATGTTCATTGAGACCAGCAGCGAAGTACCAAAAGACAAGCTGTAATATCCCGCCCATTCGCCCACCAGACGCATCCAACCCAATAATGAGGGCACAATTAAAGCGGCGGGTAATAATCGTCGGGCCAGAAATCCGCCTGCGCTCTCACTGGTAATTACGGTCATCAGTCCCCGTTCCGGGTGCGTTGCTAAAATCCCCACGGAGAGAATAATCATGGCAATAGCCGTATAAAGGGCCATGCCTGGATCAAAATCAAGGTGATCAATAGGTGTGACGCGGTAGATATACCCCAACAACGTCAGCCAGGAAAGCATTCCGGCAATAAAGGCGAGGTTCTGCGCCGGACGCCCCTGGCGCGGGGTTTCATAATTCAGTAATAGCAGGGCACAACTTTCGAGCAGAAAAGCCAGCGCAGTATTCGGTGACATTTGCCCGAATAAACCACGTCCACTACTCGCGCCACTGGTAATAATCAGCCATCGTTCCAGCCCCGAATCCCACCCCAGTAAAAATTCAGTCAGGGTAAAAAGTGCGATTAATCCGCTGAGGGTGGCGAGTCCTCTGGTCAAAACAACAGTTTCTCCTGCCAGCTTTGGATTGGTTTGACACCAGAGACAGAATCCAGCAAGAATAAAACAAAGAGCCGTCACCGGAACCATCGGCGTCCAGCCGGGAATAACGGTTTTCAGGGACGAAATTTGCACTACCCAGCCGATTAATGCCAGACAAGCAATCGCAATTACAGTTCCACTTGCAACCGTTGGCAGCCACCTGAAGGTGGAAAGAAGCTGGGAGTTAGATTGAGACATAAACTCAATTCAAAGACCTCAGTTGAGGATTAAAGAGTGGTCAAAGGTAAGGATGAAGAGCCGGACTAAGATTGGGGTCAACAAAGTTGTCCAGGACCAGACCTTTTCAGTTATAAAACAGACGTTATTTGCAGAGTACTGATTTCAGTTGCGCTTACTTTAAAGTCCTGCTCTCAGCACTCTGAACCACTTAGCCAGTTCTATTATATTTTCAATCTACCTGCATAAGTAATATAAGCAGCAGCGTAGTCAGTGGACAACACTCGCAAGAAACGACAAACTAACTTCCTCCCCTTGGACGTCAACCTGATACTCGTGCGGTGTTGTTCCACTGACTACGCTGCTGCTATCTCCGGCATAAACAGGAGGCACGAAAATCCTTGTAGCTAATTCAGTTGCTGCCCTAAAGCAATTGCATTTTTTGGTTAGCTATGGTTTCAAATGCCAGTTCCTGCTTTACCAGTTACCGGAAAAGTTGCACCGCAATGTCAGACAGCGCAGTCATTACTGGCGGCACAATACGACTGGCGCGGCTGCGCGAACCCATACTATTCGCCAGCCAGATGCCAACGCCGATACCAACGCCAAACATCACAAGCGCGGTCTGCCCGGGATTTTCCCGCCCATAGTCTCTCGCCTGTTCATAGCCTTCATTCAAAGTCTCGCTGGTGCGTTTATAGGCATCTGTTACCGTCTGTTTGGCTTTATCTACTACC
The DNA here is from genome assembly GCA_043719385.1 of Blastocatellia bacterium. Lineage (GTDB taxonomy): Bacteria > Acidobacteriota > Blastocatellia > RBC074 > RBC074 > JAFDVL01. The sequence continues at coordinate 13,679 of JAYSTY010000305.1, forward strand.
TCTGCACCGCGCTCTTTCATTTCATTCCATTGCTCTTCAGTCTGCTGCGCAGGTTTTTGCCCGGCTTCCTGATAGCGTGACTGTTGTGTCGCAGTACTACCAGTCGTTTGTCCACTTCCAGGCTGGTTTCCCGTTTGTCCTGGCATTGTGGCGGTGACAGGTTTATTCATTTCACTTCCGACTGGTTTTTCCGGCGTTTGTTTGTTTTCCATAATTCCTCCCTGAGTTAACAGGTTTTGTATATAAAATCTTCCGGCGGAATAATGGCTTACCTTTATTCAAAACCGGAAGCCGAATGAATCGTATTTTCTGCCCGTGGGGCATGATCTGAAAATCGGGTAGAATCACGATTAGCGTCAGGTGTTCCTGCAATCTTATTACTCACATAACTCGCTACCGCTTTCGTTATCAGCGCCGCTGCCACGGCCTGCATTGATTGTCTGGAACTAACTTGTTGTGAGGGAAGCTGCTCCAACTGCTCGCGAAAGCGTCCGGTTACATCTTCAACTGTTTCTGACAAAGCCGCTAAAATACGCTCTCCCGGTGTAGCACGTGGCCTGAAGATACCCGCTGCCAAAACTCCAATGCCAGCCGCTAGTCCGGTCGCAACCAGCGGATGTTCGGTCACATAGACGCGCCAGTCCAGAGTGCGATGAACGCGCTCACTTAACTTGTCTACCGTTTCGGTAATTGATTCGCGTCGCGCCGCGATGTCCTGACGAATTTCATCAGAAGTACGCTCACTCGCTCCATCATCGTATTCACCACGGGTTACTAACTCATGTCTTTCAACCATTCCTTGTTCTCCTCCAGCGTTTTCAGGGTTTGTTCCGGTTTAAGATTCAATTGTCCAAATTCATTGCGTGCAATCAGCAAAATTATTGTTCCGATCACAGCCAGCCCTAAGCCTGTTACTGCCGCTGCCAACCAGGGTTCGATGTGCTGCCCCAACCAAAGAATAAAGGCTGCGCATAAGGACAAAAGCGCGATGAAACTGGTTATGCCTCCCAATAACAGCAAGAACAATGCTGGCTGATAGAGGCTGACCTTTTCACGAATTTCCTGTCGCGCCAGCATAAATTCATCCTGCACCAGGCCCGCAGAATGTGCCGCTAAATTAGTTAACAAATCACCCAGCGATTCACCTTGTTCTCTGATTTGAGCCATATGTACTGATTCGTGTAGCACTGGTCTTACCTCCGTCTGAACATTGCACCCAGGAGCAATCCGATACCGCCAGCAATCAGGAGCGTGCGACCAGGATTTTGTTGTACCTGTTTTTCCAGATCAGCTTTAATTTGCTGTGGATTTGCTTCGCCGACATAATCAGCCGTGCGATTCAGCCAGTCTGCCGTGCGGTGTCCATACTGCTCAACTTCCTGTCCCAACACCTGATTACCGCGATTTTCACTTTTATCATGCAGCGTCTGGGCCGCCTGATGTAATTTATCTGCGGCTGTTTTTTTGGCGCGGTCAAACATAGATTCCGGCGTTGGTTTCTCACGCGTCCACGTTTGCCCAACCGATGCAAAACCTTCTTCTTGTTGTTGATTCATAAGATTACTCATAAGTAAAAACCTGTGTGCCCACTATTTTCTCTTTCAGGAGAATGCGGCTACAGACAGCTTTAACTGCTTTTTCTGTAGCTATAACTTTTATAGTTCAAGTCGGGAATTTATTGCGGTCTGACCGGATTCCCATATATTTTCAAAATTTCCCAGCAAGCTAAATCATTACTGCGTAAAAATTTCGACAACCTGCAATTTCCCCGTTGTTGTGCCAGTTGCTTAATCTGTTCAGCAGCGACAAATTGCAGGTTGTCGAACTCGAATATTGCTACCCGTCCCCACAAGGTAGCAAACTGCCAATTCAAACAAGTAGGAGATCGCTATTCCTACCTCAAACCACGTTACGATATAATGCAAAGCGCAGGCCACAAATATTTTGCTCCTTTCCTCTTCTTCTCTCCCTATAAGTTGTATGCAATAAATGCAACTCAGTGAAAAATCGAACATTCCGCTGGCTGGCTGCGTATTTGCAGTACACCTTATATCCACATGAATAGAAATGCTCGAAAAGTTACGGCATACCGCTTGCCCTATGATCAAGTACTGGCATCTGCCAGTTAGAAATGATTAGAAGTGAATGGTTATAAACAAAAGGAGAAACGTTTATGTTGTGGACAATTTTTGCGATTATTCTGGTTCTTTGGCTGCTGGGTTTGGTCGGTTCTGTCGGTGGTAGCCTGATTCATTTGTTACTGGTTGTAGCAGCCGTTGTATTACTGATTCAGCTTTTCACGGGACGCCGCCCGATTGGCTAAACTTTAACGCATTGGTTTAGTGAACAAACTAAAGTGAGAAACCAGGCGGTTAAAAGCAGAACGCTTCCGCCTGTAAAGCGAACGGACAAACGTAGAAAGCGAACAGATCTACTATAAATAAAAACGCTGCCCAATGGTGGTTGGTTGCCTGACATTAATATTTGAAGCACACGAATAATAGTTGGTCAAGAGGGATAAGCAGCGAGCCGGAAAGCAACGTCTGCTTGTCCCTTTTTCTTACGCCACAATGACCTTTATTGTGCCGCTAGAGAAATAAGGAGGAAGGTTATGCCGGTAGTCGGATTACTGGTTTTATTACTGGTTGCTGGCAATTGCCGGGTTTAGTCGGGGTGGGTTTCTGATTTCTATCGCGATTGGATTTATCGGAGCGATGATCGGTGACTGGCTGGCGCATTCATTAGGCTGGCCTGAGCTTTTCCCCTTCCGCATCGGCGGACAATCATTTCCCATTATCTGGTCAATTATTGGTTCCGCCTTATTTGTCGCGATAATCAGTTTATTGACGCGCCGCAATGTCTGAGCTTTTCAGCCATCAGGGAGATAATAGATCACAAACTGACTATTGGCCTGAAGCGGCGCTATTGCCTGTTCGCCATCAATTCTGCGCGTAATTCAGATTCTCGTGTTCTGCCATTTTGGAGCAGAGTTTTATGGGCAGCGAGAGAATGTTCTGCTCGTGCCAATTCCTCACGCAGCGATCTGATCACAACTCGAAGTTGTAAATTGTCACGTGACAATTGTGCGGTGGGAAGAAGTATTAAGTTATTAATTTCTGGTCTTTCTTCAGATTCCACAATGGTGGGATCGTTAATAAGCTGAAGAGCCGTGTTCATGATTTTACTCCTCGGACAACAGACAGACACATTTTAAGTTTGCTGTCTATTACCTATATGTTCAGGCGTCGCTACAGCCAGCAACGCCTCTACTTCAACAAAATAAATTTAAGTAAGCTATAGCTTTCAAGAAAAAGAATTTCCGTGGCAATAGTAGCGCAACCAGCCATGGTTGCATCGCTGGAAGGCGAACCTCTTCGGATGAAAGAGATTA
>JAYSTY010000306.1:0-16972 GCA_043719385.1 Blastocatellia bacterium
CAGATATTGCTCATCAAAATGAAGTAGTTGCTTCGCTGAGAAACCACTTTGAAGATGTTACAATAGTTGATCGTCGTGAAAATCCAAGTCACGGCTATCGTGCAGTTCATGTAATTGTAAGATGTGAGGGAAGGCTGATTGAGATACAGGTTCGCACTGCACTTCAACAACTTTGGGCAGAACTTTCAGAAAAGCTGGCAGATATTTTTGGGCAAGAAGTCAAATATGGCGGCGGGACTGACGAAATTCAACACGTCCTACAAAAATGCTCTACAATGGTGAGCGATTATGAGGTTGATGTGGAGCGCGTAAATCAGTTGCAAAGGACACACACATCCACAAGCGTGCTAAAAGAATTAAATGATCTGAGAAAAAGTTTACTTGCCGAAAAACTAGAGATTGTACAATTTTTACATAAATTGATGTAATAAAAGATTAAAGAGAAGTTTATGATTTTTTTGATTGAATACAATCGTAGTCGTGGGGAGATCGTCACTTTCAAAACATTTGAAGACGCCAATAAAGATGAAGCGGCGAACATAAGATTTGAAAGGGAACTTGTGCTGAATCGCGCTGGCATTGAGCATGAGGTAGTTTTGTTAGATGCGGCTTCAGAAGAAGCTCTGCGGCGCACACATCGTCGCTACTTTGAAGACCTCAATCAACTCGTCACAATGCCTTAAAGCCTTTCTATGAATATTTGCGAAACATCTCGCCTGAGCCTCCGTCCACTACAAAAAAACGATGCGCCATTTATTCTGCGCCTCCTCAATGAGCCGTCCTTCATTAAAAACATTGGCGACAAAAGTGTTCGCAAGCTCGACGATGCCTGGCAATATATTTTGCAGGGGCCGATGAAAAGTTATGAACAGAATGGCTTTGGGCTTTACCTGGTCGTATTGAAAGACACATTAACTCCGATAGGAATATGTGGATTGATCAAGCGCGAGGGGCTGGATGAGCCTGATATTGGCTACGCGTTTGTGCCGGAATTCTGGTCAAACGGATATGCGTTGGAAGCGGCTGCGGCGGTGATGATTTTTGCACGCGAGACGCTGAAGCTCATGCGGATTGTAGCGATTACCTCGCCTGATAATCACGCTTCAATTCGCGTGCTGAATAAGCTAGGGTTGAAGTTTGAGAAGATGGTAATGCTGCCGGGAGCGAACGCGGAAAGCCGATTATTTACGCCTGATGTCTAAAGGTATAAGCAGGTACAGCAGGCTTCCAGCTTGCTGTAGAGGCTAACGGGATTTGGTTTTTCGGAAAGCCTCTGTACCGCCAATTTTAGCTTACGGGCTGGCAGCCCGTGCTACGTTTTTATCCATTCAGCTTGCCGTTTGTTGTGCGGCTTTTGTGTTCTCGCTCACTTCACGAACAAACAAATCTTCGAGTGATTCACGGACAGAATTGACCGAGACTAAGCGTCCGCCAGCGCGATGAATGACGCCAAGCAGCCGTTCGATTTCACGCTCACTATTAAGCCTGATACGTGCCCCCTCTGGCGTAGGAATAACGCTGAGCGCAAATACGCGCAATTCGTTCAGCACCGCTTCACTAAGGTTACTCACGATTGCTTCCATCTCGGTCGTCTGGCTCTTGAGAATGTCTGACAGCTTGCCGGAATCAATCAGGCAGCCTTTGTTCATAATCGCTACGCGGTCACACAACGCTTCGACATCGGACAAGACGTGCGAAGAAAAGAAAACTGTTTTGCCCTGTTCGCGCAGGCTGGCAATCAAATCGCGGACTTCCCTTCTACCTAATGGATCAAGCCCGGACATTGGTTCATCCAGAAACAAAACTTCAGGATCATTGACCAGCGCCTGTGCCAGGCCGGCGCGTTGCAACATCCCTTTTGAATATTTGCGTAATTGTTTGTCAGCGGCTTCGACCAGGCCGACACGCTCCAGCAAAACGTCCGCACGTTTTACCGCATCAGCTTTATTCATGCCGAAAATCCTCGCGCAATACATCAACAACTCCCGCGCCGTCAGGTAGTCATAAAAATATGGCTGTTCTGGCAAATAGCCAATCCGCGCCCGCATTTTCATGTCATCCAGCGCACAGCCAAGTATTTTTGCGTCGCCCACGCTGGGATAAATTAAGCGCATCAGAATTTTGAGCGTCGTAGTTTTCCCTGCGCCATTTGGCCCTAAAAAACCAAACGATTCGCCAACGCCGACTTGTAAATTTAATCCGTCCAATGCCCGCACTGGACGTTTACGCCAAAAGCCTACGGTGTAATCTTTCGTCAAATTGTTAATTTCAAGTGCTAACATAATTTTTTGATTAGTGGTTAGGGGCTGCATTTACCAGCCCTTATTTTCAATTTTTCCACGGAGCAATCGTTGAATCAGGAGCCAGCGAAATCGTGCAGGTAGCGGCCTTAAAGCTGTAAGCAAACCCATGCGGATCAAGCGGCATCCGGCTTTCATCAAAATTCATTCCGGCTTGTTGAAGTTTTTGGATTGCGCTCGGCGGCATGGCTCGCATTAACAATGAAAGTGAGGGTGGGCAGCTTCCTTTTTGGGTGCTGTAATCCGCCAGCAATTTCGTCAGGAAAGTAATTTCATCGCCCGCCTTAAAACCCAGCAAACGATTAAGGCTGGTTTTCTTGATGGTCGGATCATCAGTCGTTTCATAAATCCGTGCAAACATCTGGCGGGCGGTTTCCCGATCACCACCATTCGCCAGCATTATCGCCGACATTTGTTCCATCCACTTTGGCGCTCCCGCTAAACGACTGCCCTGCGAATAAATTTCGCTGGCTTCCTGATAACGTTTTTGCCGCCAGAAAATAAAGCCCAGGTCCTGATATAAGCGCCAGTCATCAGGATTATCTTTGATCGCTCGCTGCGCCAGTTTGATGGCTCCTTCAACATTAATATCAGGCAGAAACAACGAACCAAAACGATAGGCAGAAAGATAGTGCGGATCAAGTTCAGTCGTAATATTGATGAGTGGTTCCAGTAGCTCCAGCTTCCAGTCACCCACATTACTGATTTGGATTTCGCCTGTCAGTTGCTGGGATTTCCCGCCAAAATATTGGATCGTGCGGAGCCAGTACAGGTCAGCCATGATCCCTTCAAAACCGAGGCTCGCCTGTTTCAGAGTTTTCCCTGATTTGAGATAAAGCGCTTCTTCAACTGCTGACCCAACTCCCCGTTGCGTATCAATCCACCCTTGCAGCACGACGCTGGCACTCAAACAAATTACCAATACTGTGACCCACAAACTTGTTTTCATACTTTCAAAGCAGGTTATTTAAAATTTCTCTTTTGAAAAATCATGACGGTTGCCGCCAGCAGGGCTGAAATATAAAGCGCGGCATAAACCGTCGCGCTACCGATCATATTGAGCGGCGGAGTGTGACCATAAGCAGTCGCGCTGATGAAGTTAAAATTATCCAGGTTCGGTAGCAGATAGTACAAAACCTGGCAGACAACTTTAATAAAACCGGAGCCGACAGTTGCCGCAAATAATTTTAGATCGGCGCTAAAGGTTCCGATAATGAAAAGAAAAAAGGTCATCAGCGCGGAAAGCGCAGGCGACGAAAAAGAAGAAAAAAGCAGGCTGAGCGCCGTTACGACCATCAATTCCAAAAAGATTAAATATGCCGTCGGCAGGATTTTCAGTTGAATCGGATCAAGGCCGCGTTTCAGGTAAATGAGGGCGAGCGAAATCCCACCTGCCATCACAGCGGAATTGACCAGCAGGGTCAGGCACAAGCCAAAATATTTGCCGAGAATAAATTCATAACGATGGATGGGCTTGGCCAGCAGGCTGTAAATTGTGCGCTTATCAATTTCTTTGTAGACGAGGCCGATACCAATAAAAATTGCGATCAGCACGCCAAATAATCGCATGACGGAAAGCCCCATCGTGACGATGATTTTTGCTTCCTGCGACATCGAAATCTCGCCTAAGAAAATAGAGGCTCCGACCAGCAGCAAAACAAATAAAATTAAGTTGTAAAGGATTCGATCACGAACCGATTCACGGAAAGTGTTGAGAGCAATGGTTACGACTTTCATAAACTGAAATATGGGGCGGGAATTATTGCGGGCAAATTTATGAGTTAAAATTTACACGCGTCAAGCTCTGAGATGCTTGAACGAATCAATGACCTGGAATTCGCGGCGGTAGTCCTGGATTTTTTCACCAGCCTGTGAGATACGATGCTCAACGATGGGTTCGCCAAGCTGGCGCAGATAATTTAAATGAACAATCTTTGTCGGGTCAAGTCCCATTAAGCGGGTCGCGGTCGCATCGGCGGCGGCTAAATTGTCGCTCATCACAATGACCTGCGAGTTAACCGTTTGACCATGCAACGGGCCATTGCCTTCCATCCCTTCGACACCATCAATAATCGTGAAGCCGGGTTTGACAGTGGTGGCAATATCAACAATAGATTCGTTGATGCCGTGCCAGTGCAAAACATTTTTGGGCCAGCCATAATGAACGCTGGGAATCACGCCAAAAAGATTTTTCAGGGAAAGCGTCACACCCGCCCAATGATGCGTTTTCAGCTTTGGCATCGAAACAACGAGGTCCGCATTGAGGATCGTTTCGGGCAACCATAATTCGCCCATCGTGGTGAACTGTGAAGCAGTGGGGACGCGATGAATCGAATCAGTATTCAAATCAACAAATTTGGTTTTGGCATCTTTCACGACGGCATCAAGGCCGGAGAGTTCAAGCAGCATTTCCGTATCGCGCTGATGGCCTGGCCCGTCAGCGACAATTACTTCTTTCGCTCCGAGCTGGCGAAAGGCGTCAATCGCCGCTGCAATCAGCACAGGGTTCGTGTTGATGGTGTGCGCCGCATGATATTCAACTAAATTTGCCTTGAGGACAACGCGCTTGCCGCTCAGGTTGAAGTTATAATTCTTCAAGCCCTGCCGCAACAAATCGCTCAGGTTTTTCTCGTAAGAACTCGCGTGTAAAATCGTCACACGGGCGGCGGACGCCAGCGGATTCCAATCTCGTGTGGTTGAGGTCAACCGCGAACAGGCAGCCGAACTGAGACCAGCGAGGCCAGACGCAGTGATTGACGCGGCCTTGATAAAATCGCGGCGCGTCAGAAGGAATTTTAGTTTTTCTTTACCGGATGACATGACTTTAATGGTCAGAGCAGATTTTTATTTAGCGTGATCAGCCTTAACAATTTCATAACCCAGCGCATAAATTGCTTTCAGGGTTTCCATCGTCGTGACGCGATCAAAATCCTTTTCGCCTTCTGACAACTCTTCATAAGAAACCAGGCCTGGATGTTGCTTTAACTCGTCATTTCTGGATTTTCCATAAGTCCAGCCTTCTCGCATGCGGCCCAGCGACCAGTTGTCATGCGTTGATTTTGCCAACTTTTCACTAATCTCATGGATGTTTGCAGGCAATTCTACTGTCTCGGTTTCGATAGGTTTGGGTTCGTACATAGTTTTGTCTTTTCGGGTAGTTTCAAAGTTTGAAGATATTTTTTTGTTCAGTTTGCGTTTGTAAAGCCAGCGCTGCCAGGGCGGTCAAATGAATATTATTTCTCCAGCTTCCATTTTCTTCCTGGCGAACAAGCAAATTTTCCAGCCATTTATCAACCGGGCGTCCATAGATGTCAAGACACAGCGAACCCAGCGCAAGGAGCATTGAGGACTGTCGTGCGGCAATTTCCTGTTCCAGCCACGCGACTGATTTTTTGATAGTTTCGTGGTTACGATCAACGTCCTGCAGGGCCAGTAAAGCAAAGCAGGTATTGGTCGGCATTGGCTCCAGAATGACACCCAGAACTTCTTTATTACCGTAATTCCACCCGCCCTCATAACAGGCGCGATCCAGTAAATATGCCTCGCCAATTTTGACCCGTTCGTGTTGTTTCAGATTATTGGCTTTCAAGGCCAGCAAGGCATAAGCCGTCGGTTCAACCCAACTGGCTGTCCCGCGCGCCCACGACCAGGCTAATAAATTGCCATTAAGTTTCAGGTCAGCAGCGCCTTTTTTATCAATCTGATTGCCGCGTGAATTAAGCAGGTATTGCAAATATCGCGCACTCAGATCAGCCCCCAGATTTAATTTTCTGAGCGCATAAAACGCGACAATGGTTCCCCAGTTATCCAAACTACCCAGATCAACCGGGGCGGTTACTTTCGTCTCAAGGGACAAGGCTCCAACCGTATTTGTACGAGCAGTCATCCAGTCCAACGCCAGCTTTTCACGTTGTTTCTTTTCCTCGAGAGCGCCAATTTTTTGCAAGGCTAATAACGCGTAGGATGATGGTTCAGGATAGCTTTGCTGACCTGGTGTATAGCCCCAACCCGAATCTTTGCCCTGATTGGCGAGCAGAAAATCGGTCGCGCGCTTGACACCAGCTTGTACTAATGTGAGCTTCATTTTGTAATCTTACAATTTTTGGCAACTGCCATGCTAATTTTTGTTAAGTGGCGGTGAAGTTGCCAGTGCTGGCGTCCCAAGTTCGACGCGAATAACACCGGTTTCGTCACTGTAATAATGGCGCATAATGGAGGCCGTGCCAGGCTCTGGTGTAGCGGTCACATTGTAGGTGATCGGTGAAAGTAAATTGACGTGAAAGCGATAGTAATTTCGATCCTGGGTAAGCAAACTATCATCTATGAATTTATAGTTTACCAGATCATTTAGTGTTCCATAAGTGACCTGATTGCCGTGACTTGAGAGATACATACTCTCAGCCTGAACTAATGATCGCGTCATCGCGGCGGCGGAAGCTTCCTGCGAAGCGCGTCTCACAACCATTAAATTGGGGATCGCAATCGTGGCGATGATCCCGATAATGGCGACCACAATTAACAATTCTACCAGCGAAAACCCTGTTGCCTGCTTTTTCAGATTATGGTGTCTCATAGTTGACCTCAGCGAAATATTTTAATCTCGGGCGCTCATCAGTCAGCCAAATAATAATCAATCTCCGTGCCAAATCCAGTTCAAGTCTAATGATAATTATTTGTTAATTTTATCATCCTCTACTCTGGGCGGCGACTTCCCGCAAATGTCCGGTCAGATGGCGAATTTCATATTTGTCCAGGCAATGACGCAAACTACGGACAGTCATATTCAACAACATCGCCGCTTTGGTCTGATTACCATTCGTTCTTCTGAGCGCCTCCAGCAAATAGTTTTTCTCCAGTTCGCTCAAATACTTTTCCAGGTCAACACCCTGCTCAGGAAAATACAATTCGTCATTCGCCTTTTTGGGCGAGTATTTCAAAATTCGTTCCGGTAAGCGCTGCGCGTGGATGTCGTCGCCCAGTTCCAGCGCCACGGCACGTTCAATGGTATTTTCGAGTTCCCGGACATTGCCTGGCCAGTCGTATTCTTCAAGGTAACGCAGGACTTCTTCATTGCAGCGCTTCACCACCTGATTCGTCAGGCGGGCGAATTTTTCGAGGAAGTGCTGGGCTAAATCCCGAATATCAGAGCGGCGTTCACGCAGGGCGGGTAACTCCAAAGGAATAACAGAAACGCGGTAAAACAAATCCTCGCGGAAATCTCCGGTCTTCACCATTTTTTCGAGATCGCGGTGCGTCGCCGCGACAATGCGCGTATCAATCGCAATTTCTTCCGTCCCGCCCACCCGCCGAATACGTCGCTCCTGCAAGACACGGAGCAGCTTCACCTGCATCGTCAGGCTCATTTCACCAATCTCATCCAGAAAGATTGTGCCGCCCTCTGCCGCTTCAAATAATCCTTTGCGATTGGATTGCGCTCCGGTGAAGGCACCTTTGACATAACCAAACAGCTCGGATTCCAGCAGGGTTTCGGTGAAGGCTCCACAATTGACAGAAACAAACGGACGGTCACGGCGCGGACTCAGACTATGAACGGCGCGTGCCACCAATTCTTTTCCCGTCCCCGATTCGCCCGCGATTAAAACCGTACTGGCGTTGGAGGCAACCGTTTCCACCATGCGATAAACTGCCTGCATTTGCGGGCTGCGACCGATGATGTCACCGAGGCTCCCGCGTTTGAGCAACTCCCGTTTGAGCAGAGCATTTTCCTGCCGCAGGTCAAGTTTTTCCAAAGCTTTTCTGACGATGAGCTTGAACTCATCCACATCAAAAGGCTTTTGGATAAAATCATCTGCCCCCAGCTTGAATGCTTCACGTGCGCTGTTGATGGTGGCAAAAGCCGTCATCATAATCACCATCATTTCAGGTGCCTGTTCACGTGCGGCGCGGAGTAATTCGATGCCGCCGAGGTCGGGCATTTTGACATCGGTGATGAGCAAATCGAAGCTGTTATTTTGTAACGCTTCCAATGCCAGCCGCCCATCAGAGACCGCTGTGACCTGATGCCCTTCGCGTTTGAAGACGAGTTCGAGCAATTCCCGCATGCTGCGCTCATCATCTGCTACTAAAAGTTTTGCCATACTTGAACCTTTACTACCTGCTTCGGATAACTGTTTTATGAGTTGTGAGGTAATCATCGGTATTTCACCAATGACAGGGGTTAATAATTCCAGGCGTCAGGGACAACAGCTTAGGCTGCGCCCATTGCGCTCACGGCTTTTTGACTGAGTTGAGTTTCATTGTAAGCAGCAAAACTAACTGTAAAAGTGGTGCCTCGGTTGACCTCGCTGCTGACATCTATTTTCCCGCGATGTTCATTAATAATGTGATAAACAATGCTCATGCCAAGTCCTGTCCCACCAGCGGTGAAAGAACTGAATGGCTCAAATATTCTTTCAATTTGTTCTTCGGTCATCCCGACTCCGGTATCAGTGAACTTTATTTCAAAGTGCGCCAGATCGGAGGTGCGATTGATTGAAATTTTAAAAGTGCCGCCCTCCGGCATCGCTTTGATGGCATTGCGGGCTAAATTCCACAGCACCTGCCGTAACTGCCCCGGATCAGCAAAAGCCAGCGCCGGTTCGCCATAAGGTTCAGAAATCAATTGATACTGGCTGCTGTCAATTTCTGTGCTGTAACGCAACAGGGTCAGCGTTTCTTCCAACAGATCATTCAGATTCACACTTTCCATTTCCGGCTGACGCGGACGGGCGTACATCAGAAAATCACTGATGATGCGATCAATCCGATCCGATTCCCGTAAGACAATATTCATCAACTGCACGTCTTCATCGGACAATTTGGCATCGCTCCCCAGCACCTGCACCGCACCCCGCATGGAAGCCAGCGGGTTCCGAATTTCATGGGCAATCGCCGCCGCGACCCGTCCCAGTGCCGCCAGCCGATCCTGTCGCCGCACATCTTTTTCCAGGCGCATCACATCTGTCAGGTCCTGGAACGGCAGCACAAATCCGGTAATTTCGCCGGAGATTCTGGTCAGCGGCGAGACGCTGAATCCCAATTGAATTTGCCGCCCAACCGCTGTCTTACATTCCAGGTTCAGCCGCGACAACCCCTGCCCTCCCATCAGGATACTTTTGCCGGCATCCAGGTCTTCAGAGATTGTCGGGAACAAAGCGTTGAGATGCTTGCTTACCACTTCGGCTGCGCTGAAGCCGGTAATTTCTTCCGCCGCACGATTGAACGACATAATCTGGTGCTGTAAATCAATCGTGACCAGGCCACTGCTGATACTGTCAATGACTAATTCATTCAACGCCCGAATGTCGTTTAATTTGCGATTTGCCAAAGCCAGATTGGCATCGGTGCGCGTCAGGTGTTCATTGAGCTGGCTGCTCAAAAAAGAAATTAAGAGGATTTCAACCAGATGTGTCAGGACCGTTGACTGATGTCCCCAATTAACCATGTCATTGTGTCTGTAAACGACAAATAAGTAACAACCAATGACCAGGCTCGTAAGGGTATAAGTCCCACGCCGCGAGGTCACACAACTAATGACAAAAATGACGATAGGATACAGCGCCAGAAACGGCGATTGCACCGTTCCGGTTCCCTGCACCAGCCAGGTCACCAGCAAAATATCAAAGACCATTTGCAGGTAAGCCTGAAGTTTGTAATTCCCGGCCACCCGTAAGAGCACGCCATAAATCAGGCTCAGTCCAAAGGTGGAGGCCGCCACCCAAATTACACTATCAAAGATCATCACGACCTTCATCAAACGATGAATAGCGAAAGCGACCACCAAAAGCATGAGCACGGCGATGATCCGCCCGATCAAAAGCCAGGTAAGATTTTTTTTCAGTTGCTCCTCAGAGCCATTTTTCATGCGACCAAGGGGGGTTGTATCCATGATAGTTCAGAAGAACAATTCAGCACATTTTTGCGGTTACCCTTTATTGGACAATTTCCCGATCAGCGAGAACAACGGCATGTACATCGCAATCACGATGCCACCAATACTGATCCCCAGAAAACCAATCATTAACGGCTCAATCAAAGTTAAGAGACCAGCCACGGCCACATCCACTTCCTGTTCATAGAAATCAGCAATTTTGCCGAGCATGTTATCCAGCGCCCCGGTTTGTTCGCCAATGCCGATCATCTGACTAACCATATTAGGAAAAACTTTGGTGGCGTTCAGCGGCTCAACCAGGGTTTGTCCGCGCTCAACTCCGGCACGAATTTTCATGATCGCTTCCTGGATAATCACATTCCCGGAAGTCCGCGCCGTAATATCAAGTGCCTCAAGAATCGCCACACCTGAAGCAATCAGAGTGGCGAGCGTCCGCGCAAACCGTGCCACCGCTACTTTTTGCACGACCGCGCCAAAAATAGGTGAGTTAAGCATGAGATAATCAATTTGGCGATTACCTTTGGGCGTTGCGTAATACCACTTGAAGCCCCACCACGTGCCAAAAATAATTGTCAGCGCAACCCACCAGTAAGACACCAGAAAACTACTCATATTGACGACGAATTGCGTCGGCAGCGGTAAGCCGTCCTCCGTACCCAGTAGCTCCTTAAAGATTTTCGCAAACGATGGAATAACAAAAATTAAAATCACCGAGATCACGATGACCGCCATGACGATTACAATCACGGGATAGGTCATCGCACTTTTAATATCAGTTTTAAGTTTGACGGCCTTTTCGATATAAATCGAAAGCCGTTGCAGGATGCCATCCAGAATACCGCCCGCCTCGCCTGCCGCTACCATGTTGGTGTAAAGCCGATCAAAGACTTTGGGATGTTTTTCCATCGCGCCAGCCAGGGTGTTGCCCGCTTCGACATCGGCCTGCACACTTTTGATTGACTGGGCAAAAAATTTATTTGGTTGCTGACCGCCCAGAATGTCCAGGCATTGCACCAGCGGTAAGCCGGCATCAATCATGACCGAAAATTGACGGGTAAAAATGGCTAAGTCTTTAGCGTTGACCGTTTGGCTTTTGCCAAACTTTGGCAGGGCAAATTCTTTCCCTTTCTCGCGCACGCTGGTCAGAATAATTTGCTCGCGTTTGAGAATTTTATCCAGCGCCTCGCGGGTTTCTGCGGCGCGTTCTCCCGTCACAATTTCATTCGCTCGATTGCGGCCCTTAAAAACGTAGGTTGGCATTTTGTTCCTCTCTAAAATTTATTCCAGAATTTATTAAGCGACGAAGCACGCTGCACCTGCTCCATCTTTTCCGGCTTTAATGTCTGCGCTTTTCAACCGGGGCCAGCAGTCAAATCGCACAGACAGTTGGCCTGGCAATTTAACGTCGCCCGGGTGGTGTTCCAAATGGATTTGCCCCCGGCGTGGCAGGTGGTGCAGTAAACGGATTGGCGCCCGGCGTGGCCAGCGGTGCAGCGGGTTGCGCCGGAAATGGATTCACTGTTCCCGGCAGTGCTGGTGAACCCAGTCCACGCCACTCGGACGTAATCTTGTTCGCCGGAGTGTGCGTATTCGCCGTCGCCCGTTCACCGGAAAAATTAATTACGCCCGAACCGCGATTGATCAGGTCTTCCAATTCTTCCGGGTTCGCCGAACGCTGGAGCGCAGACTCAATCGTGATTTGTTTCTGAAAGTAGAGCGACGCCAGGGATTGATTAAGCGTTTGCATCCCATATCGTTCCTGCCCGGTCTGCATCATTGAATAGATTTGATGGATTTTATCTTCCCGAATCAGGTTTCTGATCGCCGGATTCGGGATCAGGATTTCGAGCGCCATGGCACGACCTGTACTGAATGCTTTAGGAATCAGATGCTGACACAAGACACCCTCTAAAACCATGCTCAATTGCGCTCGAATTTGCGATTGCTGATAAGCCGGAAAAACGTCAATCACGCGGTTGATGGTCGCCGCCGCCGAATTCGTGTGCAGCGTGCCAAAGGTCATATGTCCGGTTTCAGCAATGCGCAACGCTGCCTCAATGGTTTCCAAATCGCGCATTTCGCCGATCAGCACCACATCAGGGTCCTGGCGCAAAGCAGATTTCAGCGCCGCGCCAAAACTATGCGTGTCAGCTTTAATTTCGCGCTGATTGACCAGACAATTTTTGTGTTGATGCAAAAACTCAATCGGGTCCTCAATCGTCAAAATATGATCGCTCCGATCACGATTAATCTTGTCAAGCATCGCCGCCAAAGTGGTGGATTTACCCGAACCGGTCGGCCCCGTCACTAGAATCAAGCCGCGCGGTTTATCGCACAAAGTCTGGACCGTGGGCGGCAGGTTAAGCTGTTCAAAGGTTCTGATTTCGTAAGGGATGGCGCGAAAGACTGCGCCGACTGCGCCTTTTTGATTGAAGAGGTTGGCGCGAAAACGCGAGAGGCCTTTGACCCCGAAGGAAAAATCCAACTCCATGTCTTCTTCAAACCGATGTTTTTGCGCATCAGTCAATACTGAATACGCCAGTGATTTAGTATCCGCTGCATTCATCGGACTAAACTCCGGTAAGGGATGCATGTGACCATCAACGCGAATCTGGGGCGGTGAATTCAACGTGATGTGCAAATCTGAACCGCGCATCTCGGTCATTTTTTTCAGCAATTCAGTCAGGGTAAGATTTTCATTTGCCATAGCTATTTTCTTTTCCAGGTTGCAGGTAAATTCCTCTCCGGGTTCCAGGGAAAGGCGCTAATAATTGTTTGCCGCAGATTAATTATCTGATCGTCTCACGCACGACTTCTTCAATGGTCGTGATCCCTTGGCGAACTTTTTCCAGGCCACTGCCACGCAGGGTGATCATGCCATCTTCAATCGCCTGTTTTCTAAGTTCGAGGTTTGAGGCACCGACCAGAATCAATTCACGTAAGGTATCGTTCATTTCCATCACTTCGTATAAACCGACGCGCCCTTTATATCCGGTGTTGTTGCACTTATCGCAACCTTTGCCCTTGAATAATTTCATGGTGCTGGCTTCTTCTTCAGTGAAGCCAATTTCGACCAGCGCCGGCGGCGGCACCGATAAGTCAGCTTTACAGTTTGAGCAAATGCGACGGATCAGGCGCTGGGCCTGAATCAAATTGACGGAGGTCGCAACGAGAAACGGCTCAATTCCCATATTCATCAAACGCGAGACCGTTGAGGGCGCGTCATTGGTGTGCAGCGTCGAGAGCACCATGTGACCAGTGAGCGCGGCCTTGACAGCAATTTCTGCCGTTTCAAAATCGCGGATTTCACCCACGAGGATGATGTTTGGATCCTGCCGTAAAAATGAGCGGAGAGCAGCCGCAAACGACAAGCCAATCTGATCTTTAATCTGCACCTGATTGATGCCCATCAGATTGAATTCCACCGGGTCTTCGGCGGTCATAATATTTGTTTCCGCTGTGTTCAGTGATTGCAGGGCGGAGTAAAGCGTGTTGGTTTTTCCTGATCCCGTCGGGCCTGTCACCAGACACATGCCGTAAGGTTTTTCGATATTGCGCTTGAACCGCTCCAAACTTGACACCTCAAACCCGAGCTTCGTCATATCAAGCATCAGCTTCTCTTTATCAAGTAAACGAAGCACAACTTTTTCGCCAAATAAGGTCGGCAGGGAAGAAACACGGAAATCAAGTTCGCGCGATCTTCCTTCAAACCTGAGCTTAATTTTAATACGCCCATCCTGCGGTAAGCGTTTTTCGGAAATGTCCAGTTTGGACATGATCTTGAGGCGGGAAATCAGCGCGTCACGCAATTTCAAAGGTGGCGCCATGATGTTGTACAAAATACCGTCAATGCGGAACCGGACACGAAATTCGCGCTCATACGGTTCAATGTGAATATCAGAAGCTCCCCGGCGCAGCGATTCCACCAGAATCACGTTCACCAGGCGGACAACGGGCGCTTCCTGGCTTGAGCCTTCCAGGGAGCGAATATCAATTTCCGATTGCTCCTCCATCACCTCCAGCGCTTCTTCGGCATCACCGAACTCCGATTCAAACTCGGAAACCAGGTTGGCAGCGGACGCCAAATCATTAGAGGAAAGCCCCTGATCCAGCTTCGTTTCATCTTTTGGCTTTTTCTTTTTTAACGGACGATTGAGCGTCGCTTCGGACTGCTGATTCTGCGAATTCATCGCCGACATTTTCATCTCATTGCCGGTTAGCAAATCCAGTCCGCGCGCTCCGCCGTAACCACGTTCAATTGCCTGCCGGACACCAACTTCTGAAGCTACCACTGGTTCGATGCTGAATCCCGTAACGAACTTAATGTCATCCATCGCATAAACATTGGCCGGATCAGCCATCGCCAATGTCAGAGTCGAACCTCGTCGTGACACCGGGATGACGCAATATTTTTGCGCTACTTCACGGGGCACCAAACGTGTCACACTTTCTTCAATTTCGACCGTCGAAAAATCAATCGCCGGGACTCCGTATTGCTTACTCAAAGCACCTGTAATTTGATTTTCTGACACCACACCCATACTAATCAGACTGGCGCTGAGTCCAAGATTATTGCGCCGTTGATACTCGACGGCTTCCTTGAGCTGATCGGGCGTAAGCAGACTTTGACGAATGAGAATTTCACCTAATTTTCCGGACATTATTTTTGACTCCGACGACGCCATGGGGCTTGACGTAAAAGATGTGTATGAGGTACTGGTCGTCAGTGAAGAAGGGGCTTATCACTGTATTTAAACAGCGTCTAACGCAACAAAATGGATACTAAGTCAGGTGACATAAATTGTCAAGAAAAATGCCTGAACTCTTTTACCACAGGCCTTTTTCCTGACTTTCCGGCAGTCATCAAAAAGTAGTTTTGTCAGGCATTTTCATCCGGGTAGCGATATGAGGTATAAAGGTTTTTCGGTTCTCACGAAATTAGCTTTTCCGCTAACATTTCGCGCCGCGCAGGAAAATAAAATTCGTTACGTCAGAGGAATTTATGTCCGCATCAATACTCCCCCTTATTGCTGACAAACAGCCACCCGATTCACTCGCCTCATTGTTGCGTCACGATCAGGTTACGCGGGCCTTTGATTATATAAAAAAGAGTTCCGCTCTCTTTACCGATGAACTGATTCGGATTTGTGAAATTCCGGCACCTCCGTTTCAGGAACAGGAACGTGGCGAGTACATCGCTCGACGTTTTGCGGCAGCAGGTTTGACAGATATTCAGACTGATGCGGTGGGAAATGTCATCGGGGTTTATCATGGCAGCAGCGACGATCCATTGCTCGTAGTCTCCGCACACCTCGACACGGTTTTTCCTGAGAACACTGAAATCAAAGTCAAAACATTCATTACGAAATTACTGGCTCCCGGCATTGGCGATAATGCTTCCGGGTTGGCGGCGCTGATTGCGATGATCGAAGCTCTCACGCACGCCCGGATAAAAACGCACGGCACAATTGCCTTTGTCGCCACTGTAGGCGAAGAGGGCGAAGGAGATTTACGCGGCGCTCGCTATTTATTTACGCAGGGAGACCTCGCCGACCGCATTACGCATTTTATTTCTTTTGATGGCCCGGATAATCACTTCATCACGCATCAGGCGCTTGGTTCGCGGCGTTACCGCATCACGCTCACTGGCCCCGGCGGTCATAGCTGGACGGATTTTGGCGTCGTCAATCCAGTCCATGCCCTGAGTCGCGCCGTCGCCCGCCTCGCCGACTTTCCCGTCCCTTATGAGCCGCGCACAACCTATAACGTCGGGCGCATTAGCGGCGGTGATTCCGTCAATGTTATTCCCCAAAATGCCAGTATAGACGTAGATATTCGCTCGACTGATGAACAGGAGCTAACCCGCGTCGAAGATTTTTTACTATCGTCTGTCAATTACGCAGTGCGGGCTGAAAATTCATTGCGCGCCGGATCACATCACAGCTTAAAACTTGATGTCAGCCTTATCGGGCATCGCCCTTCAGGCGAAACCCCGCAGCAATCACTCTTAGTCCAAACCGCGCTTGAAGCTGCCAAAGCTGTCGGCATCAAACCCTATTTGAATTGCGCTTCGACGGACGCGAATATTCCTATGAGCATGGGAATCCCCGCCATCACCATCGGAGCCGGAGGCAAAGGCGGAGACGCGCATCGCCTGAGCGAATGGTATGACGCCACAGGCCGCGACATCGGCTATCAGCGGGCGTTGTTGTTAATTTTAGCGATGACAGGTTTAGCCCATAGCTGAGCTACGACCAGCTATGCGGCACGGAGGCGACGAGCCGGGGCTTGTACGCGGTAGGAATAACCGCTTGGATTATCAGCATTGATAACGATTTCCACGGCTTGCTTCTGACTGCTGTTGATGGCCGCCACCTGTTCCACCACTCGATCCGGCAGCCGAATATCTTCCCGCTCCGCCAATAAATAAAAATACACCAACCGAATCAGCAAATCCGATTGTGGGCCAATCGCGCGCCCATCCGCTTCCCACCGCGACAACGTCGCCGCATCTATCCGCAACAACGTCGCCCATTCGCGCGCTTTATAGCCGAGATGTTTGCGCAGATGCCGCACGTCGGCTCCGGCTAAGGGAGATGGTTGCAGCGCGACGGCGCGCCCAACCGTTTCGTGCAATTGCCGAATGTGGCGCAACCGAGGGGACACGGTTTTGCATTTTTTGCAGACTTCGACAGTTAGGTTTTCCAGATAGACATTTTCCAATCCACTCTCGCTATACTGATAAGTCTGCCCGATTTTGATCGTCAGCGTGCTGCCACAC
>JAYSTY010000307.1:0-6960 GCA_043719385.1 Blastocatellia bacterium
AATGCAGAAGCCCGCACGCAGTAAGAGCGAAGAGGCACACTTTACTGTGTCCGTGTTTCAGCATTAGTTACCACCGCATTGCCAATCCTGGGATCGCGCATTAGACTTACAGCCTGGTAATCGCACTTTGCGTTTTGCCACAAACTTTCAATAATTTTCTTCTTACAATAAAAAATATTTTCTGTCTCGGAGGTTTCATCGCATATGGCTACGACAACGCAGGAACTAAACCTTTCATCTTCTCAGGGCAAAGGCCGCTTCTGGTTGAAGGCGATCATCGCACTAATTGTCATATTGTTTGGCGCTCTTGCTGCTCTCGGCTTTTATCCTGTCAAACCTGATTTTATTGGTAATGAAGGTACAGCCGGCGTAGATCCGAAAGGCGGTGGGTTGAAAAAAACTTATCCGGCGATGGTTGTTCCGGCTGATAACCCCGTGCCTGTTGATCCGAAAAATGATCCGCGGGTTGAGCTTGGGCGCTTGTTGTTTTTTGATCCGGTGCTGTCCGGTGCGAATGATGTTTCGTGTGCTACCTGCCATCACCCTGATCTTGGTTTCAGCGATGGACGCGGGCTTTCGATGGGCAAAGGAGGCAAGGGTTTGGGAGGCGAAAGAACTGGTGGTGAAGTAATAAAACGCGGTGCGCCTTCGCTGTGGAATGCGACGTATAGTCATAAACAATTTTGGGATGGGCGCGCGGAGAATTTAGAAGAACAGGCCAAAGGCCCGATCACGAATGAACACGAGATGACGCAGGATTCTGCTGAACTGATCAAAGATCTGAAAAATATTCCGGCTTATGTCCAGAAATTTAACGCTGCTTTCAACGGCAAAGATGGCTCGGCTCTGACGTTTGATAATGTCGCCAAAGCCGTCGCTACGTTTGAGCGCACGCTGACAGCGAATAATTCTCCGTTTGATAAATTCGTGAGTGGCGATCACGGTGCGTTAACTGCCGCGCAAAAACGTGGCTTCAATTTATTTCGTTCCGGCAAGACCAGATGTTTTGAATGTCACGGTGTGCCAACCTTTGCCAATCGTGATTTTAAAATTATTGGTGTCCCGGAGCTTGCCGGCCAGGAAAAAGATTTTGGTCGTTTCGACGTGACTAAAGGCGAAGGCAATAAATTTGCCTTCAAAGTCCCAACCCTGCGCAACGTCGCGCTGAACGCGCCCTATATGCACAACGGTCGTTTCCAGACTCTCGAAGAAGTGCTGGATTTTTACGCTGCCGGAGGTGGCGCAGGAGTTGGAAATCCGGTGCCGGGACTGGATGACAAAATTCATGCATACGCAATTTCCAAAGAGGAAAAAACTGACTTGATTGCGTTCCTGAATGCTTTGACCGACGAAACGAATTTGCCTGCCTTTCCTGACAAAGTTCCTTCCGGTCTGGCGGTAGTTGCTCACGTCAATAATTCTGCGCGTGAGCTTGCGAGGGCTGCAAACATTGGGGCCAGCGCGGATGAAATCATTAACCGCGAACCGACAACATTGATCGTTAAGGCTGGTGAATCAATCCAGGCTACGATTAATAAGGCTCGTTCCGGCGACACAATTGAAGTCGAACCCGGCATTTACAACGAAAGCCTGACGATTGATTTGGACAACATCACTTTCAAAGGAAAAAATTCTGCCAGTCCATTTGAGTTCGCCAAAAATAATCCTGACGACGCTAAAGCCGGAACGCACGGCGTGAGGGGCTGGCCGATTCTCGAAGGCAAAAATGAATTAGCCGATGGCATCATCGCTACGGGCAGTAACTTTCATATCGAAGGTTTGGAGTTCCGCAATTACAAAGCGAACGGCATTCAGGTACAGCACGCAAACAAACCCGTGTTTCGTGATTTGCTCGTGAATAACTCCGGTTTGTACGGAACGTATCCGGTCAGTTGCACCGGTGTGTTGATTGAGAAAGTCGCCTGCACGCGCATTGCCGATGCTGCGATTTATGTCGGCCAGTCACGCGACATCGTTGTCAAAGACAGCATCGCGTGGGCCAGCGTCACAGGCATCGAAATCGAAAACTCGATTAACTCTGTCGTTGAAAATAATCACGTCTGGGATAACGCGGCAGGCATTCTGGTTTTCCTGCTCCCGAATAATGTTTCCAAAGTTGGACGCGATCACATCGTGCGCAATAATCGCGTCATCGAAAACAATCATGAAAACTACGGCAATAAAAATGCGATAGTCGGACAAGTCCCGGTGGGCGGCGGAATTCTGGTGATGGCGGCGGACAACGTGCAAGTCACAGGTAACGAAATTCGCGGTAATAATTCTTACGGCGTAGCCGTCACGAGCGTCGAAATTTCCTATCCTAAAGGCACACAATTTGACATTGGCCCGACACCGGAAAATGTTTTTGTCTTCGGTAACAAATATGAAAAGAACGGATTAAAACCTGATGAGAAAATTCTGAAAGCAGGTTTGCAGGGCAAAGATTTATTGTGGGATTTAAATGGCGATTCCAATCGCTGGGATGAGCCGGGAGCTTCGCGGATGTTCCCACTGCCGAGCGCCTCAATGCCAATGTTTGTGCGCCGCGCACATTGGCGACTGTTGAATTGGTATGCAAAATATTCAGGCTAATTGCGGAGGAAAATCATGCAGCAAATGCGTCTGTTATTTTTTGTTATTCTGTCAGGCCTGGCGTTCGCGCTGGTTAGCTTCACGGACTATGCCATTTCGGTTAACGGAGCAGCGCCAACCTTTAGCAAAGATGTCGCGCCAATCTTTTATGCCAATTGTGTGAGCTGTCATCGGCCTGGCGAAATTGCGCCGATGTCGCTACAAACGTTTCAGGAAATTCGTCCCTGGGCTAAATCTATTCGGGAAAAAGTTGTCCAGCGCGTGATGCCACCCTGGCACGCCGACCCGAACATCGGGCATTGGACAAATGATAATCGCCTGAGTCAAAAAGAAATTGACATGATTGTCGCGTGGATTGATAGCGGCGCGAAGGAAGGCAACCCGAAAGATTTACCAGCCTTACCGAAGTTCGCTTCCGGCTGGCAAATTGGCGAACCAGACGCGGTTTTCAAAATGCCGCAGGAATTCCCTGTTCCCGCCAAAGGTGTTGTGCCGTATACCTATTTCACCGTGCCGACAAATTTCAAGGAAGATCGTTATATCGAAGCGATGGAAGCCCGCGCCGGAGCACTCCCGGTTGTCCATCACATCGTTATTTATATTCGTGAACCGAATGCGAAACGCGCCCAGAAACTGGACATTGGCGAAGGGTTATTAGGTGCGCTCTCGCCTGGGATGACACCCTTCAGGGCGCAACCCGGGACGGCAAAATTGATCAAAGCCGGATCATCGCTGCTCTTTCAAATGCACTACACTCCGAATGGCACGGAGACAAAAGACCTTTCGATGGTCGGCTTGAAATTTGCCAAACAGCCAGTCACAAAAGTCATCACTACCACCGCTGCGTGGGAAGCACGGTTTGAAATTCCCGCCGGTGCAGAAAATCACGAAATCAAAGCCAGCAATGAAATTACGCAGGACATAGACATCATCAGCTTTATGCCGCATATGCACTTGCGCGGCAAAGATTATGTTTATCGCGCAATTTATCCTGATGGACGCACGGAAGTTTTACTCTCCGTGCCAAAATACGATTTTGGCTGGCAGGTTTATTACTACCCGAAAAAGCCAATTCGCGTCCCCAAAGGCACAAGGATAGAAACCGTCGCGCATTACGATAATTCCAGCCGGAACGCAAAGAACCCTGATCCCACGAAGGCTGTGCGGTTCGGCGAACAAACGTGGGATGAAATGATGAACGGGTTTTTTGATTACACGCCCGTGAATGAGAGTGGCGCGAAGCCAATCACTAACGGAAGTGGCAGCGGAAAATAATTTAACTGTTATTACTTCAGGGGTTTATTTATGCCTTTTACAAGAATGGATCAAAGCACGACAGCCGAATGGCTGAATATTGGCAAAGAGGTCGCCGTGCGTCAGGCACAGATGCCGCAACTGATAAAATCCATGCTGCGACAACTGGAATCACAGATTGATGGATTTGCAGTCAATCAGCTTGTGCATTCATTGCAAACAGCGACACGCGCAGTCCGCGCCGGAGCCTCTGAAGAAATGACCGTCGCTGCGTTGTGTCACGACATTGGCAAAGTGATTTCCGTTGTGAATCATCCGGCGATTGCGGCGGAAATGTTGAAGCCTTATGTGTCAAACGAGACCTATCAAATCATCCGCACGCATCAGGATTTCCAGGGCCGTCATTATTATCATTTGATGGGGCAGGACCCGAATGCACGCGAAAAATATACGCGGGAACCCTGGTACGAATTAGCCGAAAAATTTACGGATGAATGGGATCAGACTTCATTTGATCCGAAATATGAAACGTTGCCGCTGGATTATTTTGCGCCAATGATTGAGCGCGTGTTTGGGAAAAATTTGTTGGCGAAGCTAAATAAAGAGGCAGTCGGATAGAGCTTTTTTTATTGCCTGCTGAAAAAAGGGGAGACGGCAAAGTAAAGGAGTGGTTTGTATGAAGTCTAATAAATTAATGTTGGCTGCGTTAGTAGTTTGCGGGAGTTTGTTAGCAATAAACCTTGCACATTTTGCTAACCCAAAAGCAAAAAATCCTGTTAGTAATTTTCTGGAACCTTCTGTTCAAGCTGTTGCGTCGCCTGACTTCCTTGAGGTTGGTAAGATTTATGAATTTAGTTTTGCAACTGTTCCAAGCCAATATAGTGCTACGGTGATTAATGGCAAAATAATTAAAACGATGACAGGCTCGGATTGGATTTATATGCAGGAATATGAAGTCATACAAAAAAAGGGGAAGCCGATGGAAAGTAGGTTTTCAGGCTTTCATTGGATGAATTTGAGCCACGTGGTAAAAATTCAGGAAATCACCAGGCTGTGAAAGGCAAAAATGAAATCATTAATTTCTGTTTTATTTCTGCTTGGCGGCTTTGTTATCTTTCTCTCTGTGCATTCATCATTCCCGATCACATTATTAAAATCAACACCAAAAGCCTTTATTGATGGGACTGGCATTGGTTGGCGCACGCTGAATGAAAAAGATTTTGCCCACGTCAATGACAAGCCTGACACATGGATTTGGAGTGGTGATTTTGTCAAAAGCACAGGCCAGCCAATTGGCGTGTACCGCACCAAACAAAAATTCACCAATTTTGAACTGGTCGCCGAATGGCGGCATTTGGAGTCAGGTGGAAATTCAGGCATTTTTGCGTGGATTCCCGATGAAGCGCTCAAAGATTTGCCGCCTGACGCATTACCAAAATGGGGCATTGAAGTGCAAATGCTGGATCATGGCTATCGTGAAAAATACGAAAAACAAAGCGGCAAAACAGGGGATTGGTTCACGACAAACGGAGATATATTCGCAGTCGGAAATTCCAAATTAAATCCCTTCCCGCCGCTCTCGCCCAACGGATCGCGCAGCTTCCCGCGCAAAAATTTAAGCAAAGGAATCAACGAATGGAATCACTATTATGTGCGCGGCATCAACGGTGAGATTCGTTTGTGGGTCAATGGGGAAGAAGTTTCCGGCGGCAACAATGCCGAACCGCGCACCGGCTATTTATGTTTAGAAGCCGAAGGTGCGCCCGTGCAATTTAGAAATATTCGGGTGCGCGAATTGCCATAAATTGATCACTTACACCACAGATAAATAAACTGCGCCAACGTTTCCATCACATTTTGCGCTGACTGTAAATCTACCCATTCATCAGGCTGATGCGTATTACCACCAATCGGGCCAAACAGTAATGCAGGCGTATGAAAATGCTGATGAAATACGAACATATCACACGGCGCATCGAAGCCCTGAATCACCGGGGCTTGTCCTGCCACCGCCGAAAAAGCTGCCGCCAGTTGCTGAACTAACGGCGCATCTCTTTCAATGGCTGAGCCGGGCAACCATTCCATGATAAATTTTACTTCGGGTCTGATGGAAAACAATTCAGGCCGCGCCTTAATCATTCCCTCAAACCACGCAAAAAAATCTGGATTGATGTCCGCTAATTGCTCACCTGGTAAGTGCTGCCAATATAATTCTATGCGGCAAACGGTTGGCACTGTCGTTGGTTCATTCGTTCCCCAGCCCCCACAATTTACTTTTAAAATCCAGACGGGAACCGGATCGTTATTGTGTAAATAGAGCGGATGCGATTTAACCTGTTGTTGACGCAGGTGGGCAAAGTTTTTAATTTCTCCCAGCACATAATGAAGCTGATCTGTGACGTGAAAACCTTTTTGATCCTGTTCTAAAATTCCGCCGGGATTGCTGCGCAGGGTGATGTGAACAATATGGCCGCCCATTTGCGCAGGGCAAATAATATTCTGGCTGGGTTCTGTGATAATTGCCGCATCGGTGTTATACCCGCGCAGGCGTGCGGCTAACGTGCCATTCACGCCGCCAAATTCTTCGTCTACGACAGTTTCAAAAATCACCTCACCACGTAATTCTACGCCTGCTTCCAAAATCGCTTCGATGGCAATTAATGCCGCAGCGATACCGCCTTTCATATCATTGGCACCGAGTCCATATAATCGCTTGCCGTCAACGATTGCGCCAAACGGATCGTAGCGCCAGGGTTCGGAACCGCGCGGCACTGTATCTATGTGACCGGACAGCAATAACGATTTGCCGCCGCCTTTGCCTGGTAATTTTGCTGCTAAATTCGGACGATTACGATAATCGCGCTCATGCCGATAAACAGGGTGTGCCGTCAATTCCGGTACATTTGCTAATTCGTACAAATCCGTTTGCAAGCCTAGTTGCCTGCAACGCTCAGCGAGATATTGCTGGCAACCTGCTTCGGCTCCAACCGGCGGTGTATTTTCAGAAGGGATTTGCACCAGCTCGCGGATCGTCGTGAGGAGGCGGTCGTGCAGCTTATGCGTAATTTGGCTAAGTTTTGTCTCAATGGGCATAAAAAAGAATATCGCCTGGGT
>JAYSTY010000308.1:0-6959 GCA_043719385.1 Blastocatellia bacterium
GAACACGGGCAGTTTTTCAAATTCATCCGTGATTATCCTGCTGCACGTGCGATCAAATTTGATGCGAATTGTTTGTACCTATTGACGACGAAAAAAACGGGCGTTCCTAATCCGCGTGATGATGACCAGGACCGTTTGACGGATATTTTGACGGATGGCGATAACGAAAGAGCAGCGAATCAAATCTGCGAAATCGTGCGCGAACTGGCGGCAGAAGAAAATGTACGGATTCACGCTTCGATTGCTGGTGGGCGCAAAACGATGAGCCTGTATCTGATGACCGCCATGCAATTGTTTGGCAGAAATGATGACGCCATGTCGCACGTCCTGGTCAGCAAGGAAGTTGAATTCGGCGCCCCTAAGTTTTTCTATAAAACTCCCACACCAGAACCAATTCTTGATCCACAGGGCAAACCTAAGCCAAAAGTAGATGGCAGCGTTTTGACGACCAATGACGTACAGATTTTTCTCGCCGATATTCCCTTCATACGCTTGCGCGGCATTGGTTCGGACTTACTCAATCAAAAGGTAGAAAGCTATGGCGCAATCGTGCGGCAGGCGCAGGAAAATTTAGAGCGCTTCAATCTGCTGCTTGATTTGAAAAGTGGTCAGGTCAAAGTGGGAAACCGCAGCGTCACGCTGGGCGGAACAGATTTTTTTGTGTATGTGATGTTTGCCTGGTTGCGGAAGCACAAACAGAGCGACGAGCAGGGATTGCGCCTGGAACAAATTACGTTGGCAGATTTTGATCAGGTTTGCCGGCTGGTTTCGAGCGCTCGTGGGCCAGAATGTGGCTATGATGATTTTTCTCTGTTACGCGAGGATTCCTTACAAAATCTAAATTATTGGTTGTATCAGAAAAAGCTGCCAAATCTGCTGCCACAAGATGCCCTGGCGATGGTGAAAGTAACTATCGGCGCCTCTCTCAGCGCGATTAAAGGAGTCTTGAAAAAAGGCAGCATCAACCTGGAATTTGCCGTTATCAATTCGCAGAAAAATAAGCGAAACACGGAACCCATCTATGGCTTACAAGTTAAACCCGAAAGAATTATGTTTGTCTGAATTTGCCGACAAGCGCAAACCAAAAGGCTGCTCAATAATTGAGCAGCCTTTTTTATTTCGGCAAGCTTGCCAGCGAACTTGCTGATTCGGACAGGGTTTTTATTTGGCTTTACGCTTACCGCGTCGTCGTTAGTGATGACCAATTTACAGGAGCGTAGCACGATGAAAACCACCACTCGCAAAAACATTCGCTTCAATGCGCAACACGGAACCTCGGCTGTCCGCCTGAAAGCCATTCACGAAGGCAAACATACCTGTGCGCAGGACAAGCAGCAATTGGAAGCTTCGGGCAAACAGCAAACCGTAGATTTTACCCAGCGCTACGAAGCCGCCATGTCGCAGACGATCACGGAGCAGATGCGCCCTACGGAGATTACTTCGGAAATTCGTGATGCGCGCTTGATGAGCCTGATGGCGTGGGCGATGTGCGTTGTGGAATTAGTGCTGGCTTTGTTCTTTGCGCTGACGTTCAGCATGAATCCGTTTTTTGTCGGGCTGGTGACGCTCGCTGCCATTTTTATTGTGAAAACTTCACTGCTCACTATTTGGCGTTCGCCGGATCGTCCGCAAACGACGCGCCGCGAATTGCGCAAGCTGGTGCTGATTCCTTCGTTCATCATCACCCTGCTTGCTTTGGCGGTACTGATCTTTTCGCGGGGGCCGCTGGCGTTGCTGCTGTTTCCGCTTATCAGTTTATCGCTGGGGGCTTTGAGTTTCGGCATTTGTTTTCTCTCCGCCGGATTGATGGCTTATGCCTACAGCCTGAACTGGTCGAAGCATGCCGCAAAGAAATTCAATGCAACTGCCAAAGAACACGCAGAAACCGTGCAATTACAAGAGGCGCTGCTGGAAATGGAACAGGAATTGAAGCCGAAGAAAGCTGTCATAGCGCACCACGACTCGGCTCTCGAAACGGGAGAAATTATGCCATTGCTCACCGGACAAACCGCACTCGTGCGGAGCAATACGCCCAAAGTCAAAGCGCACGTCTTCAATAGTTTACTGGTGCTGATCGCAGCAATATGGTTGACGGGTTGCAATAATACCGCGTTGACCAGCTTCGTGCCGCCGTCACCTGTAACGTCGCCTGCTTCAAATACTGAACCGACGCAACTGGCAATTTATGTGGATTGGAGTTTGAGCGGTAAAGACCAGGCCTTACTGCAAGCCAGCCAAAACGTGGTGACAGCGCTGCCCGAGGTCGCGGAAAAATATAATGTGCAACACGTGACGGCTGCGCATTTTGGCGCGGACGGCTGGGATGCGGAACCGATCACCTCACTTTCGCTTCCGACCTTTCAAATTGCGGCTCCTGACGAAACTGAAAGCTTGATCGGGCTTGTCCGAACAGAACACGAAAAGAAAGTGCGCACTGCTTACGAGGCTGAGTTACAGAAAAAACTCGCAGCGCTCACGCCGGAAATGTTGCTGCCGTCAAATGTCCCGGAGCCTAAATGTACTGATCTTCAAGGTGTCCTGAATCGCATTACGCAAACACAGCAGCGCCAGATTTCTATCGTGATTACTGACGGCGCGGAAAATTGTGCGAGTGCTTTGCAAACAGTAGAAGTCACGCAACCACTGGTTATTGTGCTGCTGTCGGAAAAGGGGAGCAGCCTTTCGCACGAACTATATGAACAACGTCACCAGCAACTGGCTGCGGCTGTGCCTCGTGCTGTGATTGTGCCGCATTTCGATCCGCAGCTACTTGAAGCGGTCAACCAGGCCGTCGCTAAGGTGAAGTAAGAAAAACCCCGGTCGCTGGAGCGCCGCAAGGCCTGGAAAAGAAACGCCAGCAGGAGGCGGGCGCTCCAAAACGATTAATTCAATGCCGTACCAAAGGAATCGCTATGCTGAAAATTCAAACTGAATCTGCCCCATTGAATACTACTGCTCAACCAGACAGAACCCTTGCGACTGTGCCGTGCGCACCAATGTGGCGCGTGGTGATCGCTGAACTCCTTGACCGCTGTCTCCCGTTGCCCTTCCTTGCTTTTTTGTTTCCACAATGGCTTGTCGTGGTGATGGCCTGGCACTTACTCGCGGACTGTTCGCCCCAGCGCCGCAGCTTTGGCAAATGGCTGTGTCGCTTACGGGTGTGTCAACCGGAAAACCTGGCAACCTGTCCCTTCTGGCGGGCGGCCTTGCAACGATTTGGGATCGCTCTCACGCAAGCCGCCTGGTGTTTGTGGTGGGGAATCCCGTTGGTTTTGCTCTATGAATTGGTCTCGCTGACGTGTGTCCTGCTCAGTCCGACCGGACGCCGACCAGATGAGTATTTAGCCGGAACGCAAATTGTGACCGAGAAAATCTACCGACTCAGAACACAAGTTCAGAATTAAATCTATCAGGAATCTTTATGCATAAACGACTGACTTCTTACGACCAAATCTGCCAGCCGGAAAACTTACTTGCCGCCTTTACTCAGGTTCGTAAGAACCGTGGCGCTCCCGGCATTGATCGCATCTCGCTGGCGGTGTATGAGCAGGATTTGCCCGCCAATATTGATGACCTGGCGCGGCGTTTGCTCGAAGGGCGTTATGCGCCGATGCCGTTGCGCTCGTTTGAACTGAAAAAAACGAATGGCGGAGTGCGTAAGCTTGGCATCCTGACCGTCGAAGACCGCATTGTCCAACGCGCCGCGCTCAATGCCCTGGAACCACTCTGGGAGCCATCTTTTCTGGATTGCTCGTTTGGCTTTCGTCCCGCGCGCTCAACTGCAATGGCAGTGCAACGGATCCTGGATTTTCGTGCGGCTGGCGATGTCTATGTCGTTGACGCCGATATAACGGCGTGTTTTGACTCACTCGATCACGGCCTCCTGATGAATTTAATCAGCCAGCGCGAACGCGACAAACGCATGCTCAATTTGATTCGTCGCTGGCTCGACACCGGCCAAGTCCTGCCCAAAACCGAAATGACCAGTGACACACTCTATGACCGCATGACGAGCTATGTGACGAACTCCATGGATGGCGCTGTCGCGCATTTACTGAATGAACGAGGCTATGGCAGCGATGATTACGGTTATGCCACCGATGATCTTTACGCGCAAAAAATTGATGATCCAGGCGAACTCCAGCACCAGGCGCGGAAGGAAACATTAAAGCGTCTGGGGAAAGATGGAGCGTTGCTGGCCCTGACCTATGCGGCGCGTTTGAGTAAGCTGGTTTCACCCACTACGCTGGCCCTTACCGGTGCGATGGTCGTGGCTTCGGCGGCTTATCCTTATGCGTCGCGGAAGCTCCGCGAACGCTATGGTCCACGTCCGATTGGGGCCGTCCAGGGTGGTGCTCTGTCACCACTTTTTGCGAATATTTATTTACATGAACTGGATAAAGTGATGATGCAAGCCGGGTTACATTTCGTCCGCTACGCTGATGATTTCGTTATTTGCTGTCGTGATGAAAAGAGCGCAAAAAATGCTTTAGCTTTGGCGCAGGAACAACTCCGCAAGCTGCATTTACAAATTCATCCCCAGAAAACCTGCATCACTCGCTTTGCCGAAGGGATAGAATTTCTCGGCTACAAATTTGCCCAGTTTCAATGTACGGCACACCCTGTCTCTGAGAAAAATTCGTTGCCCGCGCTCAAGGCGATGACCGAAGTCCGCGACAAAGTTGCGCCTTTGGCAGAAAAAGCCGCCCGGCAAACGAAACACGGTGTAGCGAAATTAACCGCGTTCCTGAAACGCAAAGGGGAAAACAATGAATGATCCTGTCAATGAACAATTGGATGTTATCGCACGCCTGCTCGAAAGCTACGGCTTCGCCCTCGAAGTGGATTACCCTGGCGCTGTCATTATTGTGTGGGCAGAAAATTGGCCCCTGCTGATAAAAATCAAGCGACCAAATCTCGCTCACAGTGAAATAAGCAGGTAAGCAAAATAAAACAGGGAGAGACAGGATTGACAAGATTGACAGGATTGATGAGAACCCAATCTTCATCGGCTGTTCATCTTGTCCAGCTTGTTCATCCTGTCTAAGTCGTCTTACTTTTGTCCGGGCGCTTAAAACCCGAAACTCGAAACTCGCAACTAAATACCTATGACCATACTTTATATTACTGAACAAGGCGCCACTATCCGTCACCTGGCAGGTCGTATTTCTGTCCGTCGCGATGACCGTATCATTCAGGAACTCCCGGATTTTAAATGCCGTCAAATTGTGACTTTCGGCAATATCAATCTGACGCCGGAACTCATGAATTACTGCCTCCAACAGGGCATTGATGTCGCTTTTCTCTCGACGACTGGACGCTATAAAGGGCGCTTGCAATCGGAACTCGCTAAAAATGTAATTTTGCGTCACAAACAATATGAGTGCGCCTCTCGTCCAGCCTTTGAAGTGCAAAACGCGCAAGCCATCGTGACCGGCAAAATTAAAAATATGATGGTGATGTCCCGCGTCCAGCGACGGTTGCGCGACGATGGGCGTTCACCCGCCAGCGAGATGCAGCAATTAGTGCCAAAAATCACGCAGACCAATTCGCTGGAGTCATTGAACGGATATGAAGGCGTGGCTTCTGCCGCTTATTTTCGCGCCTTTCGTTCCGCCCTAAAAGGCGAATGGGAAAGTTCCTTTCAAACGCGCCAGTATCGCCCGGTGACTGATCCTGTCAATGCCTTATTAAGCCTGGGCTACACACTGCTCTACAACAATTTTTACGCGGCGATCAATATTGTCGGACTCGATCCGTTTCTCGGCGTCTATCATCGTCCGCATCATGGACACGCCGCCCTCGCCAGTGATTTGATGGAAGAACAACGCTGCGTGGTGGTTGATCCATTAGTCCTGACAGCGCTCAATAAACGCATTCTGGTGGCGAGCGATTTTGTGACGACACCATCGCAGGAAATTCGTTTAGTGCCGCCTGCGCTCAAGAAATTTCTGGCTCTTTACGCGGAAAAAATTAACGAACAGGTTACTTATCCGCAACAAAATATTCGCACCACCTATCGCCAGTTGTTTGAATTCCAGGTACGCCATTTTGCCCGTGTCATTCTGGGCGAAGAAAAGGTCTATCAACCTTTCATGGTGGTCGGTGATCGGTGATCGGTGGTCGGTAGGAAGTTCGCAGTTCGCAGTTGACAGTTCACATCATGGTGGTCGGTAGGAAGTTCGCGGTTCACAGTTCGCCGCAATTCCCGCAAACTGCCTTTGCTGCGAACTCTTCCCCGACCCCCGACCCCCGACCCCCGACCACCCTTAATACTATGTTCATTGTTTTAACCTACGACATTTCAGATGATCGCCGCCGCACACAGCTTTTTAAAACCCTCAAGCGGTTCGGCTTTGCCGTGCAGGAATCCGTCTTTGAATTTCACCTGAATCACGGTGAGTTACGCATTCTCAAACGAGCAATCCGTGCGATTATTGATCCGAATCTGGATCAGGTGCGGCTTTATAACCTGTGTCCAACCTGCCATCACCGAACGGAAATGACTTACCCCAGCCGGGAAACCGCTAACCCCTTTGTTCTTATTGCGTGACCTGTGGGCACATGCCTGACTCAATTCGTGTCAGAAGCAGGAAATACTTGCGGTAAAATGACTTACGAGGATTTTGGGAGAGTGTCGAACTGACCGATGTGAACTCCAATGTTTGCAAGCATTTAGGTCATGTAGCAAACGATGTGCCCACCCTTTTTTGCGGTTCGTCGTGGCGATGTGCCCAAATGCCTTTGCAATTATAAGAATCTATGATACTTACAAAGGTGGCTGTCGGAATGCTTATCGAACCTGAGAGGAATTGAAACACCTTCAACTACTCCTTGGCGTTGTCCATCTTCGCCGTCGGAATGCTTATCGAACCTGAGAGGAATTGAAACTGAAATCTTTCATTTCCTAAGGCGAATCCTGGAGCAAGTCGGAATGCTTATCGAACCTGAGAGGAATT
>JAYSTY010000309.1:0-6957 GCA_043719385.1 Blastocatellia bacterium
AACCTGTATGCACCTGGAACTCCAGCCGGGAACTGACGGAACCACGCGTAACCTGTAAAGACGTAATTTCCCTTTCCTACCTGCGCGATCAATTCTCCACCCTTAAGAATTTTTCCTGTGTCGTCAGGCGCGGCGAGCAACGGCGTATACTTCGCATCCCACTCACTCAGAAAATACAAGCCGCGCTCCTGGATCCAGCCCTGCCAGTCTGATTCTGTGATCTTGTTTGGATAATTGAAGAGTTGGTGATTTGGCTCCAGAATCGTGATTGGAGCGGTTTCATCCGTCACGCGCAGGTTGCCCGCCATCTTCACCGGATAGGGCGCAAAATTGCCGCTGGCGAATTCCTGTTTATTATATTGTACAATCAACGTCCCGCCGTTATTGACGTATTCGAACAGGCGTTTGTTATTCGCTATCACATCTTCATTCACTTCGTAAACCCGAATGCCGAGGACGATGGTGTCGTAAACTGACAAATCGCCAGCCGCCAATTCTGCGGCATTGATGAGCTTGACGTTGACGCCCATTTGCTCCAACGCTTCGGGGCCGTCGTCGCCGCTGCCCATCACGTAACCGACTTTTAATCCTTTGGCAATGTTGACATCAAAGACTTCAACTTTTGTAGTCGCCGGATGATAGATGAAATGTGTCTCAATGTGCGGATAAGAAATTACCTGATAGCCATTGTCATAAGTTCGTCCATTCGCTTCGGCGGTGGCTTTGAGGTCGAAATTGCCTGTGGCTCCGGCTGGCGGCGTGACTTTGAATGTCCGCGCCGTTTTTTCACCTTGTTTCGTGAAGGCTAAGGGCTGATTGTCGGCTTCAATTTTCCAGCCTTCGGGCGCTGCCAGCTTGACTATTCCGTCGGTTTTCCGGCTGGCATTGTGCGTAACCTCAATTGAAATTTCACGGGTGCGATTTTGCGCTCCTGCCGGAATCACCAATAAAGACGGGTGCACCGTGAGCGTGACGGCGGGTGCGACCTTAAGTTCACGCCGAATTTCGCCAAAGGATTTGTCCGCAAAACGATATTCGACTGGTTGATTGATGGAGATGCGTTCGCCGCTCAACGTTAACTCCACCTGGGCGGTCGCCAGTGCTGGGCCAAACGGTAAATTGCGCGGCATTTTATCATCCCAGTCAAATTGATCTTTAGTGCGTTTTTGGGCAAGCCAGTAAGGTTGTGTAGGTGTTGCGCCTTCCGCTGCCGTCACACGATAACGCGCAATAAAGCTGGGCGTTTCACGTCCTCGCATGAAAGACAGCCCCGTTGTCGGAACCATTGGCTCCGGCTTTACCGATTCAGCTTTCCAGTTTTCAGGCAGTGCAAGTGTGGCGACTGGCGCGGCGGCTTTGGCATCTGTGGCGATGTAAACTTGTGCGGCAATATCCACGTTTTCGCCCGGTGTCACAATTTCAGTACTGCTCAACGCATCAATAATCACGCCGTGCGCTTTCGCCAACGCCTCACTGAATTCTTTTTCTTTGCGTGCCAGCAGGGCAGCAACATTGGCTTTGGCGATGGCGTCAAGGTTGCCAAGTTGTGAACGTAACTCGCGCACGGCGTGTAATCCACCTGCCAGATGCGGCGCGATTCCGGCGGGTTGTTCGGACTTAAATTCGGACATGGCTTTTGCCGCAAGCTCTTTGATTTTGTTGAGCGCGGGAATCATTTGCTCACCGCCGCTGCCGGCAAATCTGGCAATGCCGGAGATGCTGGTATCAATTCCGGTGAAGAAAGATTTCTCAATTTCGGGAACTTCAATGGAGCTTGACCAGCACGGAAACGCACGCATTTGATTACCCTTCATTTGGATCATCCCGAAATCCTGCGAGCGGTGACGGCTGCGACCATCAGAGGCCAGTTCGTTGTAAGAACGACCGAGGACAGGATCATAAATTCCGACATCAAATTCTGCGCGTGGCCCTGTATTTACTGCGCCAAACACGCGTCCATAAACTTTCAGCACTTGCCAGGGTTGTAAATTTTCCTGACTGATTTGTTCAGGAAAACGCTTGGGATCGGCGGCGGCTTTGATCGCCTCCGGGGTGAGCAAACCCGCGACCTGATGTTGTCCGTGTCCGTCATTGGGAGTGCCGGAAAAACCGCTGACCACAACCAGCGGACGCATCATGCGAATCACGCGCACCATATCGCCGAGCAATTCTTCACGATTCCATTTTTGCAGCGTTTCCTGGGGCGAGCGCGTGAAACCGAAATCAAAAGCGCGGGAAAAATATTGTTCTGCGCCATCAAGTTTACGTGCCGCCAATAATTCTTCGGTGCGAATCACGCCCAGCGCGTCGCCTAATTCCGGCCCGATGCCATTCTGTCCACCTTCGCCGCGATTGAGTGCCAGATACGCAGTTCGTACACCCTGCCCGCGCGAAAGGTAGGCCAGCATTTCAGTACTTTCATCATCGGGATGCGCGGCGGTGTGCAGAACGCTGGCGATAGTTTGTAACCGTCGCAACGCCAGTGCCAAACCACTTGCGCCACGATCTTCAGGAGCTGGGCGCGTGTCCGCAAAATTTGGAGTTGTGATTTGAAAAGTGAGGGCGAGCATCAGGGCAAAGCAAAGCGTCTTCTTCATTATTTTTCCTTTGTTCAGTAAATAAAAATAGACCACGAATTTATCAGATAAAATACTTTCTCAGTTTGAGAAACCGTAGTATCCGCAAAATTCGTGGTCTATTCAATGCCTGTACAAATTAACGCTGCTGGTTTTATGTTTTAGCCTAAATTTTCTTTCAGCACTTGTGCCATTTCTTCTGCCTGGTTGCGAATCGTCTCTGCATTCTGACCTTCGATCATGACGCGAGCCAGATTTTCCGTGCCGGAATAACGCACGAGCAATCGTCCATTGCCTTCAAGGTCGGCGTCGAGTTTGTCCATCAATTCTTTGACTGGCGCGACAGATGTAAGCGGCGGTTTGCTGCCAACTTTGACGTTGATAATTATTTGCGGATAGCGCGTAAAGCCGTTCGCCAGGTCGCCCAGGCTTTTGCCTGAATCTTTCATCACGCGCAAAACTTCGAGGGCGGTAATCATGCCATCACCAGCCAATGAAATATTCGGAAAGATGACGTGGCCTGATTGTTCGCCGCCGATGCTGCCACCGTTTTTCAGCAAATCGTCCAGCACATTTTTATCGCCAACATTGGTTCGCGCCATCGTGATGCCACGTTTTTTTAAGCCCAGCTCAAGCCCCAGATTACTCATCACGGTTGCGACTACGCGGTTGGCGGCAAGCTGATTTTTCGCATGCAAATATTCGGCAATTACGAATAATACCTGATCGCCGTCCACCAGATTTCCAGCCGCATCAACAAACAAAGAACGATCTGCATCACCATCAAAAGCGATGCCCAAATCGGCTTTGGTTGCGACGACGGTGGCTTGCAATTGTTCCGTGTGCAAAGCTCCGCAATTGAGGTTGATATTACGACCATTGGGAGCGTCGTTAATAGTCAGCACAGTTGCGCCGAGTTCCGCGAATAAAACTGGCGCCAGCAAATACGACGCGCCGTTGGCACAATCAAGGACAATTTGCAGCCCTTTCAAATCGAGCTTGCTGCCGATTTCATCGCGCAAAAATTCAAAATATTTTGCCTGTAACTCTGCTTCGTGTTTTTCATCGCGCACAAAATCATCTTTGCTGATCGGCGGAAATTCTGTCGCCGGAGCCTGCAAATCTTTTTCAATCGCCTGCTCGGTTACATCATCCATTTTTTGCCCCGAAGGCGAAAAAACTTTCAGGCCATTATCCTGAAAAGGATTATGCGAAGCGGAGATCACTACACCAGCATCGCCGTCCAAAATTTTTGTAAGATACGCCACGCCAGGAGTTGTGATCACGCCGGCGGAATGGAAATTTGCCTGCGCCGTGCGAATGCCGCGAATGACTGCGGCTTCGATCCAGTCGCCGGATTCGCGTGTGTCGCGGCCTAAAATAATCAGCGGCGTGCGCCCGATGCGTTTTTGTAATTCTAACGCCAGCGCATAGCCGAAGCGTTCAATCGTCGGTGCGTCCAGCGGATACTGACCCGCTACGCCACGAATGCCATCTGTGCCAAAAAAATCACCCATAATATTGCTTAAAAATTTGAGGTTCGGAGTGTTGAAGTTATTGGGGCATGATTGGGGGAAGATAATCGAAATAGAGGAAAGTTGCCACAAAAAAATAGGCTGGAGAGTTTCCTCTCCAGCCTTTATCCTCACATTTTTACACTCAGTTTTATTAGTTTGCTTTCTCGACTCTCAGGTTATTCGTGACTGAAAAAACATTTGCTACGCCATTGGCAGCGATGAACGCCCGATTTTTATCGCCTTGATTAAGCACTACACCTTCCAGCGTAACGTTGCCATTTTTCACGATGATGTGAATTGGCGGCACCGCCTGAAACGACAGGCGATCAAGTCCGGGCTGGCGATACACCGCACGGTAGACCGCAACGCGAGTGAGATCATCAAAGCCGGAGAGCGGCAAAACTTCGATGTTGTTGATGACCTGCTCAACACCTGCAATCCGCGCTACGACGCGCCCGGCATCACTCTTCAACGTCGGGCGCGTCACCTGACCTGTCAGAGTCACTACGCCATCGGCATAATTGTAGGCAAGATTATCAAAAACGCTGAAATATGGCAGCGTAACCAATTCTTTACGAACCTTTTCGACGAGTTTGAATTCGTCAGTTTTGTTGGGCGATGCAAAACTCGGCATCACCGCAATCATAGTCAATGCGACCAGCAAAAATAGAGTTGCGAACTTTTTCATAATTTTTCTCCCTTTGAAAATTAACCAAAATTATTCACACAAAACGCCACTCAACTTCCTCGTTATTTACGCAGGCTTAGACGCAATTAGTTTGTCTGGGGTTGACTGGCGGTTAATTAATTTTTTCTGAAAGAGATATGGACTTGTACGAATGGAGCAGCAACATGGCAACTTAAGCGAATTGATTGTGGGTGGCTTCGTATGCTGGGAAATGCGCCGCAAATATTGCTGCCAATCGTACAGAGTAATCGGATAAGCTTATTTTCAGGCAGTAAATTCATCTTCGTCAGGCTGTAGCGGTTGCTGTGCCTGATGGCGCACGCGCAGCACGAAGACAGTTTCATCTTCAATTACAAACAGAATCCGATATTTAGCAAACAGCAGATGTCGAATCTCCAGCCCAAAGGTTTTTCGCTCTGGTGCGAAAGGGCAGCGCGTTGGAAAATTACGCAGGCTTTCGAGTGCTTGTAAGGCATCAAAATACCAAAGTGTCGATTTTTCGGTGGAGTCCTCTGCAATCCAATGAGCAGCTTGTTGCAAGTCTTCATCGGCTGCGGGTTGGACAATAATTTAATAGCTCATTGCTTAGGTTTTTTTGCATCCGGTGGAATCTTAAGTATTTTTCGCAAATCGGCAAAGACCTCTGCCACAGGTCTTCCTTTACCCGCCTTCATTTCCGCGATGGCACGCAGGGTTTTTGCATCTTCAATGGCTTCCATCATTTTTTGATAATTTTCAGTATCTAACACTACATATTTAGCTTTGCCGTTGACTGTCAAAATGACTGGCCCGCCTGTTTCTTCTAACTGTGTTATCACTTCAGGATCGTTGCGTTTGAAATCAGAAAGCGAATAAATACTGTTGCGCACATCAATCATAGGATACCTCAATAAGATAATAAATTTGCTGCAAATATGATGCTCTCATAAGTGAAGGCTCTGTGCAACTTCTTTTTTTGCTGTCGCTATCGAACTATCGGTGTGGGTGATTCGGACGATCTGAAGGATGTGACAAGGGTGATAATTCGATCCTGGGTAACTTCGCTAATCCCTGAATGCTCAGCAACGCTACCAAAGAAATTTGCAGTAATAAGCGCGCGGCAGAGGAATTCAACCAATAATCCAGTGTGAGCCATCCGGCGCTGGTTCCGATAAAAAGATAAAGCAGGAAATCGCCGCTCATTGGCAGCAGTACCAGCAGCGCAAGTATCCAGGCTGACAAAGAACTTTCATTTATCTGCACTAATTCGCGCCAGTTCTTTTCACGCTTATGCAATCCGGCAAATAAAAGCATTGCGGCTCGTATTCCCAGCAGCACAAAAAAGACGAGCCACAAGGCTCCCCAGTGGAGCGGGTTGAGCAATTCCCAAAAGAAAAAGTGGCTGACGGCTTTACTTCGCGCCAATAGAAATTGCCAACTGCTGTCCGAAGTGAGTTGAAAGTCCTGGCCAAAATATGGGCTGAGCAGGCGCATACTGAGCTTCCAAAGGCAGTACAAAAGTGCAGCGGGAAGTAAGACCAGGTTCCAGCGATAACTAACTCGTCGCGTCACCAACACCAGCGCCAGGACAATCATTAATGTTAGCAACAGCACAATGCTGTCCTGCTTGACGAACACTAAACCAGCACTGACAGCGCCCAACAATTTCAACCTGTTGCGTTCACCTGTTTGCACGA
Source organism: Blastocatellia bacterium (assembly GCA_043719385.1). Classification (GTDB taxonomy): domain Bacteria; phylum Acidobacteriota; class Blastocatellia; order RBC074; family RBC074; genus JAFDVL01. Next base: position 6,458 of record JAYSTY010000309.1, read on the forward strand.
ACTCGTTTAATAATTTAGCGGCTCCGAGATAAAACACTGCCAAAGGAAAATCGGCGTGTCCGCTGGTGGCGCTGCCATCGCCCAGCCAGATGAGCGGAATGCCAAACATCAGGCAGGCGTAATTAAACTTCTGAACGCCTGAAAAATCAGGCGATCTGCTCAGCAAAATCAACGCCGCAATGGCGTAAAAAATTACACAAAACATCTTGCCTGCATTCTGATTTGCTGCGCCAAGCCACGCGTATATCCAGGCCTGATTGAGCGGCATCAGGGGCGGGTAACCTACGTGTGCCCAAGCCAAAGCCTCGGATTGCAAAAGGCGTTTTGAGATACCGCCCTGCTCATAAAAAACTTTCGCCTTCATTTCCCAATTAAACAACCCGTCCCAGCTCAGCGTCGTGCGCGTTCCCAACCAGCCGACAAAAAATATCTGCGCCAGCAAGATCACGACAGGCAGAAATTTCCAGCGTCGTTTGCCTGCCTCGCTCACCCGCAATTTA
>JAYSTY010000310.1:0-2855 GCA_043719385.1 Blastocatellia bacterium
GCGTGCGGGTGTTATGCAAATCGCAAAGCACGAGCGCCGTTTTGTCGAGCCAACTTGCGTGACGCAACGTGTGCATATCAGGCACGAGATGAAAGTCGCCGTAACCGAGTTCCCAATTGGCGAAGCGATAGCCGGGCACGGGTTCCATTTCCATATCGGTCGTCAGTAAATAATCGCAGCCGTGCGTACCGTGACTGATCGTGTCATCAACAAACATTTCGGCGTCGTATCGTTTGCCGCACAAGCGACCGTAATGATCGGTGAAGCCGACGATGACTGTTTCGATTTGGTCTTGCGCTACGAGTTCGCGCAAGCGCTCAACGCTGAGCATTCCTTTGAGTTTGGTCAATATAGCCTCCATATCGGCAGGGAAATTAGCCAGGATTTACAAGATTGACATGATGAGCAATAGCTACTAATTCTGCTCGAAAAAATAATCTTGTTCATCTTGTAAATCCTGTCTAAAATATTTTTGTACTTCATTTCTCTAACCAGACGGGACCGACAAATCGTTTGCGTTCGTGAATTGCGTACCACAATCCTAACAGTAACGTCACCGCAAGCAATGTTTTCCCCGCACGTTGATTATCAGGAATACTTAGAACGATGCACAGGAAAATTACCCATAAAATTGCAATGAAATTGATGATGGCGCTATATCGCCCAAGATTCCACGGGCCGCGTTCAATATGATTGCCTTTACTGCGTTCGATGACTACAAGTACTATCGGGATAATGTAGGAAATATATAAACCGATTGTGCTGATCGAAGTGACGATAGCGTAGTTGTTATTATAGGATTCCTGATTAATATATGCGCCGTTAGCGCCAAACCGGACGGATGTAATAACGGCGTAAAGGACAGCCAAAAATGCCGCGATCACGCACAGCCAAATTGTATACACCGGAGTCGAATATTTATGACTAACGTGTTTCCAAACACTGGAAAGTGGCATTCCGTCATCACGTGCAAAAGCCCAAATCACACGCGAACTCCAGGTGACGGCGGATAAGCCGCAAAACCACATCGCAATTGCTGCGAGCCACGAAAATGCGCTTCCGGCTCGTTCACCTAATGCGGAAACCAGCACGGCAATCACGGCTGGAACATCGTTGCCGCTGGCGTCTTTGGCGCTAAGCACAGCAGAAATATCTTTGATGGAGAGCGTCAACGCGATCAGCAATAAATAGCCGACGATGCCTGAAACAGCGACTGCCATTATCATTCCCCAGGGAGCACGGCGACGCGGATCAACGGTTTCTTCGCTCACACTGGCGGAAGCGTCGTAACCCGTGAACGTCCACATTGCCTGCAACAATCCAATCACGAACGCCCAGCCGTATGAATAGCCTTCGGTATTGCTGGTGATGCGGGCGAAGAAAAAACCGACAGGTTGTTTTGGCGCAAAAAATAATAAAGCTCCGACAATGACGATGACGCCGATGATGTGAACGGTCACGCTGAAATCATTGAGCCAGGCGACTACGCGAATGCCGAAATGATTGATGATCCCATGTGAGAATAAAATCACTGCGTACACGATTAGCAGGTTTTGCGTAGTCGCTGCCAGCCCAAGCAACGGCGTCACAAACAATGCGCAGCCGTAATCAATGCCCGCAATCGCGGCGATTTGTCCGATGATATTGAACCACGCCGTGAACCAGCCCCAGCCTTTGCCGCCAAGCTGACACGACCAGTGATACATCGCGCCGGAGGTTGGTAACGCCGAAGCGAGTTCCGCCATGCTGCATACAACGGCGAGCGTGAATAATGTAACTAACGGCCAGCCCAAAGACATTTGCGCGGGGCCGCCCATTTTCAGGCCGTGTCCGTAAAGAGTAACTGCGCCCGTCAAAATTGAAATGATGGAAAATGAAATGGCGAAGTTGGAAAATCCGCCCATCGTGCGGAACAATTCCTGCGCATAGCCTAATTTATTTAGCTCCTGCGCGTCTTCTTTGGCGTCATGCTGTGGGTAGTCAGTCATTCGATTATGAGTCCGGGATATTACTTGCGTACTACAAAATTAGCTGTTTCCGAATTGGAAGCGGTATCATAAACTTTAATTGCGAGCGCGACTATAGAAGCAAAAAATATTTCAGGGAAATTTCATGGCTGAGCAGGCAGAACGCTATTACACTTTTGCGGATTTATCTTCGTACACTTTTAAGCAACGCGTGATTATTCGCGTCGCTGGTTTTTTGTTATTTTGGCTGATTCGCGTGATTGGCACGACGGTCAAATTTGAAATCAAAGGCTGGGAAAATTTTGACGAGACGAAGCCGCAGATATTATGCTTCTGGCATAATCGTATTCCGATAGCGACTTACTTTTGGCGTCATCGCAAAATCATTGTGATGTCCTCGCAAAGTTTTGACTCGGAATATATTGCGCGATTTATTCAACGGTTTGGTTACGGCACGGCGAAAGGGAGTTCGACGCGGGGCGGCAAAGCGGCGTTGATTCAAATGATTCGAGCAGTGCGAGCCGGGAAGAGCGCCGCGTTTACGGTTGATGGTCCGCGTGGCCCGATTTATGAAGCCAAGCCCGGAGCCGTGCTGTTAGCAGCAAAATCCAATGCCACGATTTTACCTTTTTCAATTTCGCTAAATCGTTATTGGAGCCTGCCCAGTTGGGACAAAATTCAAATTCCTAAACCTTTTTCACGGGCGATAGTTGTGATTGGTGAGCAAATCAACGTGCGCGAAGAAGCCGAAGAACACGATCTCAAACACGTCGCATTGCAGAAAGCACTGGAAGACTTACGGAAAAAAAGTGATGCACTGATTCAGATATCTAGCGATCAAGAAAAGGAAAGGTTAGCGCGAGAGTAGCGCAACCAGCCATGGTTGCG
>JAYSTY010000032.1:0-10573 GCA_043719385.1 Blastocatellia bacterium
AATTGGCGAACCGTTCGCCATACCTTTTGCCGAAGTAATGATTTCAGGTTCGACATCCCAATGCTCAATGCCAAACCATTTGTCGCCCGTGCGTCCCCAGGCGGTTTGCACTTCGTCGGCGATGAAGACGCCGCCGTATTGGCGGACGATGGCGACGGCTTCGGTGAAATATTCTTTAGGCGGCACGATGTAACCACCGACGCCTAAAATCGGTTCCGCCATAAACGCTGCGATGTTGCCGGAGGTCGAAGTCTCGATCAATTCCTTCATATCTTTCGCGCAAGCCAAATCGCATTCGGGATAGGTGAGCTTGAATGGGCAGCGGTAACAATATGGCGCAGGTGCGTGATAATAGCCCGGCACTTGTGTCGGCAATAATTTCCAATTGGCGTGCCCGCCGGCGGATTGTGCGGCAGCGCTGCGACCGCTGTAGCTGTGGCGCAGCGTGATGATTTCATGTCGCCCTGTATAAAGCTTTGCCGTCATCGTAGCGGTTTCGTCTGCCTCCGTACCGCTATTCGTGAAAAAACTTTTTTCTAACTTGCCAGGCGAAATTTCAGCGAGTTTTTGCGCGAGATCAGATTGCGGTTTGTTCGCATAGAGCGTGGACGTATGCGCAATTTTTTTCACTTGATCCACGATGGCTTCAACTACGGTTGGATTCGCGTGACCGACGCTGGTAGTCAGGACGCCGCCGAAGCAATCAAGATATTTTTTGCCCGTCTCATCCCATACGTGCATGCCTTCGCCGCGTTCAAGCGCGAGCGGTTCCTGGTAATACATTGTGACGGCGGGATAGAGATAATCTTTGTGTTTGTTAATGGTGTCAGATTGTAGAATAGGGAGTTCGATGTTGCTCATGTAAAATCCTCAGAGAAATCAAAAGGCAAAATGGCCTTCGGCAAATCAAAAGGCAAATCTCAAAAGTGAAAAGGCAAAAGGGCGGCACTTTATTTAAGAAATTCAGAAAGGGGCTTCCTTCCGAATCCCACTTTTGCCTTTTGATATTTGCCTTTTGCCATTTGATTTGTTTTAAAACTTCCGCGACCATTCTTTTGGCCAGCGTTCGACGACAACTTTTTTGTCGGTATAAAACTCAATGGCATCGCGCCCCTGTCCGTGCAATACGCCCATAAAACTGTCTTTCCAACCGCTAAATGGAAAGTATGCCATCGGTGCGGCGACGCCAATGTTGATGCCGATATTTCCGGCAGGCGCTTCATAACGGAATTTGCGTGCTGCCGCGCCACTGGCTGTGAAGATTGAAGCCGCGTTGCCATATTTACTGCGGGCTAAGATTTCAATCGCTTCGTCAATCGAGTCCGCATGAACCAAACTCAGCACAGGGCCAAAGATTTCAGTGTCGGCAATTTCTGTACTGGCCGTGACGTTGTCGAGAATTGTGGGCTTGAGAAAATTGCCCTGCTCGTGATTCGCAACTTTTGCATCACGTCCATCCAGCAACACTGTAGCGCCCGCACTCGTGCCTTTGGCAATCAATCCTTCAATGCGCATTTTACTTTCCGGCGTGATGACCGGCCCCATTTGCACGCCTTCTTCCAAACCATATCCGACTTTCAATGAACTCGCAGCATTCGCAATTGCATCACGAAAAGTCTGTTTCGCTTCGCCCACCGTTACCGCGACAGAAACCGCCAAACATCGTTGCCCTGCGCATCCGAATGCGCTGTCGCTGACAATGTTTGTAGTCATTTCCATATCGGCGTCCGGCAAAACGACGACGTGATTTTTTGCGCCGCCCTGGCATTGCACGCGTTTGCCATTGGCAGAACCGCGCGTGTAAATATATTTCGCTACGGGCGTAGAGCCAACAAAACTGATGGCGCGGACTTGTGGATGATCAAGCAACGCGTCCACCGCAGGTTTGCCACCATTCACCATATTGAATACGCCTGCAGGCAAGCCGGTTTGTTCGATCAATTCTGTGACGCGTTGCATGGTGACAGGAACGCGTTCAGAGGCCTTTAAAATAAAGGTGTTGCCACACGCGATGGCGTAGGGCAAAAACCAGAACGGCACCATCATTGGAAAATTGAACGGCGTGATGGCGACGACCACGCCAAGCGGTTGGCGAATCATGATTTCGTCAATGCCACGCGCTACGTCTTCTAAATTGTAGCCTTGCATGAGCGTCGGAATGCCGCACGCGACTTCGATATTTTCGATGCAACGCCGCACTTCGGCACGTGCTTCGACCAGCGTTTTGCCGTTTTCGATTGTGGTGAGCCGGGCAAGTTCTTCAACGTGATCTTCAAAAAGCTGTTTGAGCTTGAAGAGATATTGAATGCGATCCTGTGGCGGCGTGCGACGCCATTCGGGATACGCGGCGGCGGCGGCTTCGACTGCGGCGTTAACTTCGGCGGCACCACCAAGCGGCGTTTTTGCAATCACTTCGGTGGTTGCCGGATTAATGACAGACAAAAATTCCGTTGCGTCAGACTTGCGCCACGCGCCGTTTATGTAATCAGGTAATTGACCGTTGATTGGCATAGTCAGCCTCTCTCAATTGCTAAAGGGAAAAATCGGAATTGATAAATATCGGGGGAGGATTGCGTCACACTTATTGCTGCGAGCAGAAAATTCTCGTTCACTACGTTCGTAATATTTTTATTGAGCCGTACTCATCACAATTTTGCTCACGCCTTTTCTCATCAGTTCATCAGGCAATTTCGGTATGGCGGGAATAATAGGGCAATCGCGGCGGAAGGGAAAGAGAATATTGCAGCCCGCCTCGCCAATCGTTCAACACCTCTTTCAGCGACCGTTTTTACGGCCATTTCTGGCGCTTCAACAAATACCCCGTTTGCTTGACACGCATCATTCCAGCCCGTAGATTCGTTGGCTTAGACAATTTGCGCGGGGCAACTTAGGGACAGGACTGCAAGCTGTAGCGAGCCGGGTTCCCTACACTTTTCTGTTTAATCGCTAAGCGCTGATTGCTAACCATTAAATTCTTATGAGTAATTTTCGTGATTTCATGCAGGAAGATCGGGTACGTGTTTTTGATGGCGCGATGGGAACGATGATTTACCACAAAGGTGTGTACATCAACCGTTCGTATGACGAATTAAATTTGTCCAGCCCGGATTTAATTATCGAGATTCACCACGAATATTTGAAGGCCGGAGCTGAAATCATTGAGACCAACACCTTCGGAGCTTCCCGCCTCAAACTTGCACAACAGGGACTTGATGATCGCCTCGCCGAAATCAATATCGCGGCGGCTAAATTGGCCCGCAAAGCAATTGAGTCCGGCGCACGTCACGACGCTTTTGTCGCCGGAGCCATTTCCCCGCTCGGCGTTCGTATCGAACCTTATGGCCCGACTTCGGTTGAAGAAGCGAAAGATTTATTCAAGGAACAAGCCCAGGCGTTGCTCGAAGGCGGCGTAGATTGTTTTGTCCTCGAAACTTTTCACGACCTCGCCGAAATTGAACAGGCGATCAAAGCCATCCGCGAAGTTGGCGATGTGCCAATCTTTGCGCAAATGACCATCAACGATCATTTACAAACAGCCTACGGAACTCCGCTTGAAATTATTACAACGCGCCTCGACAAGCTGCTGGATACGAATGGAATTGATGTGATGGGATTAAATTGCTCGGTCGGGCCGAACGCAATTCTTGCCGCCATTGATAAAATTCGACCACTGACGACGCGACGACTTTCAGCGCAACCAAACGCCGGAAATCCCCGTGATGTGCAGGGGCGTCAGATGTACATGGCGTCGCCGGAATATATGGCGAAGTATGCCAAACGCCTCATCAGCGCCGGAGCGAAATTCGTCGGCGGATGCTGCGGCACAACGCCTGAACATATTAAATTAATTGTAGACGCGGTTCGTGCATTGAGTCCCGGACGCCGCACTGTTAACGCGATCACCATTGAAGAACAAAAAGTTCAGGTGGAACCAGTGCCGCTGGCCGACCGCTCAAAACTCGCCCATAAAGTTGCCAATCATCAATTTGTCACCAGCGTTGAAATTGTCCCGCCCAAAGGCATTGATCCGGCAAAAATGCTGGAAGGTGTGCGTCAATTAAAAGCCGCCGGAGTTGATGCCGTGAACGTTCCCGACGGCCCGCGCGCACAAACACGAATGGGCGCATTAGCCGTGTCGTTATTGATCGAACAACAGGTCGGTATCGAAGCGGTCACGCATTATTGTTGTCGTGATCGAAATTTATTAGGGATGCAATCTGACCTGCTGGGAGCGGCGGCTCTGGGCTTGCGAAACTTTTTGCTGATTACCGGCGACCCGCCCAAGATGGGGCCGTTTCCTGATGCGACGGCGGTCTTTGATATTGACGCCATTGGTTTGACGAATATGGTCAATCGGATGAATCACGGGCTTGATCCCGGCGGCAATCCGATTGGACAACCGACGGCATTTTTCATCGGCGTCGGAGTCAATCCCGGCGCGATTGATTTGGATCATGAAATTCGCCGCTTTGAATGGAAAGTCGAAGCCGGCGCCGAATACGCGATTACGCAACCTGTTTTCGATGTCGCGCAACTGAAAGCGTTTCTCAAACGGATTGAGCATTGCCGCATCCCAATCGTGTCCGGCATCTGGCCTTTGACCAGTTTTCGCAACGCCGAATTTCTGAATAACGAAGTCCCCGGCGTAGATGTCCCGCAAAACATTCTTGACCGCATGCGGAAATGTGATAACGGCGCAGCAGCCTTAGCCGAAGGCGTCAAAATTGCGCAGGAAATGTTGGCAGAGGTGCGCCCCTTTGTGCAGGGTGTGCAGGTTTCAGCGCCGTTCGGAAAGATTCAGCATGCGCTGGAAGTGTTTGAGGTGTTGAAATAGCGGCAAAGGCTGCGTGTTATACTTTTGACGCTTACGCAAAAGGAGGGCTTATGTCAGAATTACTCACGATCAATAAAACCGAGCAAGGCTGGGCGACCACGATGCCGCCGGAAATGGCGCAGGCGGCAGGCGTCGAAGAAAATTCGCTCGTGGTACTGCATCTGAAAGACGGTCAGATTGAAGCCGAAATCCTGCCGCCCATCAGCGCTGCCACCAAACAACGCGTACAGGAGAGCATCGCTAAATTCAAAGACGCATTTGCCGAAATGAAACGACTTGGAGACTGAGCCGATGCGATACTTTTCTTATGCGGAGGCCGTCACCGAGCATATCGAATTGATGCGCGCAAACCTTACGTTTCGACCGAGGGCGAAAGCGATTGAGACGCTAACATTTCTACCTCCCGATAAATTTCTGCCAGGCTGAGCGTACAGGCAACAGAAAGCAATTTGATTTCCGCTTCGATGCCGATGAAATCACGTCGCAACCATGCGCCTTCGCCCTGTTTCACATACTGCGTGACGTGGTAGCGATCCTGCTCAATCAATAAATACTCCTGAAAACTGGCAATGGATTGGTAGGCGAGAAATTTCTCTTCGCGGTCATATTTCTCCGTGCTGGTGGAAAGAACTTCCACCAGCAAAATCGGGTTGACGATCATTTCGATGCCCTGGAATTCTTCGACCACTAACTCGCCACACACAACGCTGGTATCAGGGAAACGGAAGGGTGGAGCCGTTGGCACTTTAATCGCCACATCGCCGTTGAAAGCACGACACGCCGAGCCAGCCAGGTTGCGTTGTAAGGTTGCGGCAACATTAAGAGCAATCGAGCCATGCGCGATCTTCCCACCTGCCATCGCGACAATCTCGCCGTCAAAATACTCCCAGCGTTCATCGGAATTTTTCAGGATCGCAACGTATTCTTCTATCGTGTAACGAGTTTCTTGTTTCGGTAATGCAGACATAATCATTTCCTTTCGTTGTGAATTGTACACGACCTGTACGATGGAAAGTATCTCGCGTATTTCAACTGCCTCGATAGTTTGCTTCGCACGCTCCGTTTCTATCCGTCGAGTCTCCGCTAAATCTCGTTGTTCGAGGGCAAGTTTTTGTTGCTGAAAAGCAACGACTGCGGCGCTCACGGCCATTGTGGTAAGTAACAGCAAAGCCGCCACAGCCGACCACGCCAGCTATGAAGGCTTTGTACTTATACACCTTTGGCTGGGTCGAAAGAGCGGAGGCTTGAGCGATGGCGGACATAGATGTTGCTCCTAAGCGTTTCTTACAATTCATGCCGGAAAATGGGGAAGATTATCGCCCAGGTTCGGCCACGCCAATTTTCAGAAACGGATGATACACATACACCAGCGAAAATTTTTGCTCCAGGCTGAAGTGCCGTGCGATGACCGCTGCCGGATTGAAAAACCATTCGCCACGCGGACGATCTTTTTCAGCTTCGTCGTACCAGCTCCAGGGCGGACGCGCTTTGTTTTTGAAGCCGACGTTGCCAAGAAAATTTGTGCCGATTTTGCCGAACTTCTTTTCAAATTTGGTTTCTTTACCATCAGGCTTCACGCCTGTCACGACGATTTTGCCGTAGTCGAATGCTTCTCCAAAAGTATCATTCGTTCCATCTTCGGCTCGCTTCCACAGCGTTTCCTGTAGCGAAATTAAATCGTAACTCAGAGACTTCCCGCGAACTTCGTCAGCATCATCCGCCCTGCCTTTCGGTTCGTACATGAGTACTCCGTTGTTTGATTTTTTCAGTTGCTCGCGGCTGCCGGAGTAGCTGAAAACTCCATGCCCTTTCGGCTCAGAAAAAACCATTGGATGCTGTTCCTGAAGGTCAATTAATTCGCCTGCACCGGAGTACCCATTCGTCGTTCGATATTTGTTGAAGTGGTTATGCGCCATCGCCTCGACATAGACGACAACGGCCTCCTTGAAGTTCGCGCCGTGCTTTTCGACGACGACTAAACAGCCTTCCAAATCGTTTTCGTGCGAGAGCGCAATGTCATCGGCGAGGCCGGTCGGGTCTTTTCCGGCGCGACGAATTCCCTCTTTGATCAGCGTATCAAGAATCGAAGTTTTTGCGCCTCCGCCTTTGTAATCTCTGGGGTGAAAGTTCGCGTAAAAAATAAAATAATGCGTCGTGGTTTCCAACAAAGAGTAATAGACAAAGGCTCGCAAGTGATATTTGCGGTTATCTAAATTGTTCCAGTTGTTATCGCCTTTCCAGTCACCATCAAAGTCGAAATTCGTAATGTAATCGGCGCGTGGCTCATCGCCCAGTCCCTGATAAATAAGCGGTGCAAATTGTGCCGCGATTTGCTTGTCGAGCAATTGGCGACCAGACAGATTTTTGGTGGGAATTGAATCTGCCTGCGGTTTGCGATCTCGCGCAAAACCACTAACGGACAGGAGCAGCAGTAAGCCAATTAAAAATTTATCTTTCATTAAGGTATTTTGCCGGCCTCAATGCTTATTGTGCCGTACTAATATAATGAGTATCCAGCAGCCGATAATAATCATGATAACGGCCTGCGTCATAATCTTTCACAAACACGGCCATGCGCTGCAAGGTCATCGTAAACAGATGACCAGGCAAATGTGCCGGATGATCGTACCGCTCCCAGATTGAGCGAATAAAGAGGCTTTGTTCATTGATGGGGAGCTTCTTAACATTGGCAGCGAAACCCGCGAACACACCGTCTCCAAATAAATATTGCTCAACGTTGGATAAATAGAAAGCCGTGACCGTCACGTTATTTTTACGCAAGTAATCACCAATCGAAGCCAGTGCTTTTTTCCCGGCGAAATCTCCGTTAATCGGGATGATAAGATTTTTCATGTGCATTTCGCGCAGGTAATTGTAATCGCCTGCGTTCGCTAAAAAGTGGTTTGATTTTCCCGTCGGATCCGTTTGCACAAGGATTTCTTTCAGCGAAGGGAAACTGCTCCAACCGCCTCCCAACCGAAACGCAATGTCCAATCCGTCCACCTTAAAATTTTTCAGCAGGTAGTCCAACTCCTTCAAATCAAACTCCGCCAGCTTGATCTGAAAATCTTTTTCAATGGTCTGGCGAATGGCTTCAAAATTTGCGGCGAAGACTTTATCGTCAGCTTTTGCAGCACCGAAATATTTCAATAGCTCTGCCATCGAAGCAGTTGCCGTCAACGGTTTCTCTTGCGACAACGGACGGCTCAGCAAACGCGAAAGAAATTGCGCCCGATCAGTAGAAAGCTGAAAAATTGCCTTGTACATCAGGTGTTGCGTAACAGCCATGTGCCGAATGTCTACGATAAAGGCGATACGCGGACGAATTTTTGCAATGTAAGAAAAATTCTGTTCCGGCCCGACGCCAATATATGCGCCGCCGCTGGCATTCAATTCCTGAAGCTTGTTCAGGACTGGCAAGTACGCCGTTTCATTTGAGATTAAATTGTCCGAAAGAAAATCTCCGCCGGGTTCTGAGAACTCTCTCATCAGGTGTTTGAATTCTGTGGCAGTTAATTTCTCAGGCAGGCTGGTAGTCGCGGCTGGCGGCAACGTCACAGGCTTTGTTTGTATAAGCAAAAAACTGAACAAAGCCAATGTCAGGAATTTCATGTTATTTCTCCGGTGTGTGGTTCGCGTGAAAATATGTCACTGATTTTGGGTTTACGCAATTGAACATCCCTTCATAATTTTTTCTGTGTTTGAATCTAATTTCTCAGCCCCGACGAATACATGGAGCGTAAGGGAAAAGCGCTTCTCTCTGCATTGAAATTTCACAATCTTGGCAGTGCGTTCGTGTAATGCGCTGAACCGTAACTTGTACTTCTTTCGGAGAAAATTATGAATTTTGTTTTGACTTTGATGATGATTGCTTTGACGTTCTTTCCTTTAACTGAACTGACTAATTTGGATGAACGTAATGCCTCTAAAAATGACCACATAACTACTCGAAGCCTCAAAAAACCTGACCTTGTTGACACTGCTGTCGCTGCTGGTAATTTCACAACACTGGTGGCAGCGGTTAAGGCGGCAGGACTCGTGGATGTCCTGAAAGGCGATGGCCCCTACACAGTTTTTGCACCTTCTGATGACGCTTTTGCAAAGATTCCGGCGCATACTCTCAAGGCTTTACTCAAACCGGAAAACCGCGACAAGCTGGTCAAGATTCTGACCTACCATGTCGTGCCGGGAAAATTAGAAGCCGCAGATGTCGTGTCGCTGAGTGGAGCCAAAACCGTACAGGGCGGACGCTTGAAATTTCGTCAGCATGGCAATACGGTACGCGTCAACAACGCGAATGTGCTGAAGACAGACATCAATACCAGCAACGGCATCATTCACGTCATTGATACAGTGTTGATGCCGGAGTAAGAAAAAACGGTAATAGCCGAACAACGATTATGCAAAAAAAATCTCTTTTTGTGATGCTGTTTATTTTTTGCCTGACGATCCAGGGACAAACTCTGGATCGTCAAACTTTGTCAGGTACATGGATTTTAAAAATTGATAGTGGCGAAATTGTGCAACGCGTACTTATCACTGCTGAAAATAATCAATTCAGAGGCAAAGTATTTGGGCAGGATTTTACGACTATACTTAAGAATAATAAGCTTGAATTTCGACAAGGTGATTTTCAATGGTCAGGTGCTTTGGAGGGTGACGACATCGGCGGAGAAATTCTGGCAAATGGAAACATTACTAAATGGGCGGCACATCGAATTACTTCAGGTATTGCGGCGAAGACTTATGATTACGCGCCGCAGCCTTATTCGTATTCACGATATTTTTCCAGCAAAGAAAACCCCGTTTTGCAGTTGCATGCTGGCGATAAAGTCCGCACCAAAACCATAGATGCCAGCGGTACGGATGAAAATTCCAAGCAGGTTTCATGGGGCGGAAATCCTCTAACGGGACCATTCTTGATTGAAAACACTGTGCCGGGTGATGTGCTGGTAATTAAGCTCAATAAAGTTCGGACAAATCGCAGTTGGGCTTTCAGCGGGCGTGCGCTCATGGACAATGTGCTGGATGCGTCTTACCTGCGCGAACGTAAATTTGATCGCATAGATAATGCGTGGTTGATCGAAAAAGAAAAGGGCATTGTCCGCCTCGAAAAGCCAACTGAAAATTTGAAAAATTTATCAGTACCGCTCGAACCATTCTTAGGTTGTATCGGCGTTGCACCGCCTGATGGCGCAGCGCTTCGTTCGCGTGATTCCGGCGTATTTGGCGGCAATATGGAATGTCGCTACGTGCGCGAAGGCGCGACGGTTTACCTGCCTGTTTTTCATGAAGGGGCATATTTTTTTCTTGGTGATGGACACGCGAATCAAGGCGATGGCGAATTGGCAGGTGATGCGCTGGAAACTTCGATGGAGGTTGAATTCACCGTTGAAGTTTTGGAATCCCAGTCGAACCGAACGCCACGCGTTGAGAATGAAGATTCACTGATTAGCATTGGCGTGGCTGGTTCACTTGATAATGCGACACGTATTGCGACTTCTGATTTGGCGCGTTGGTTGGAGGCTTCCTACAAATTATCTTCTCCTGAAACCGCTATGATTTTAGGCTTCGCCAATAAATATGAAATTGCGGATCTGGTTCCGCCTTATTTGACAGTGCTGGCGCGGGTTCCGAAAAAAGCGCTTTTGTCCGTTGCCACAAAATAAGCGCACAATAAAAGTTAAAATAAAGAGTTATGAAGCAAACAATAAAAATCACGCTACTGTTTATCTGTCT
>JAYSTY010000311.1:0-6923 GCA_043719385.1 Blastocatellia bacterium
ATCGTCTTCTGTCTCTTCAATTGTGACGCTGGCGCGGGTGCGTTCGGCGATCACCAATTCATCAACGACTTCGCTTCCCTGCTTCCGCTCATTGACCTCAGCCACGAAACGATAGCCGCGGCGCGGAACGGTTTCGATGAATTGCGTTTCCCCGGCGACTTCGCTCAGCGCCCGACGCAGAACCGAAATATTCACGCTCAGATTGGCTTCTTCGACAAAGGAATCAGGCCAGACTTTTTGCAGCAAATCTTCTTTGTCGAGCAGGTGGCCGCGATTCTCAACCAGCACCAGTAACAGATCAAAGACTTTTGGTGTGAGCGGCACGGGATGATTTTCGCGCCATAACACACGTTCATCCGCATCCACGCGAAAGGGGCCGAATTCGTATAAGTGGTTATTGGTCAGGGGCATAAACATCCTTTGGAGTTTTCCTGTAACTCTTTTGGCGTTCTTTTGCCGGTCTTTAAGGACGCCAGTTGCAGGCTTCGGGTAACTTTTCGTTCGTGCCTGAGAAACGCTTTTCTCAAGCGCCAGAGCAGAACAGACAAGGAGCAAACATGAGCCGGCACAGTAAAACAAAGATCACGGTCGAAACCGAAAGGGTAATGATCATCAGATAACGGCGCGTCGAAACCGAAATTTGGTGTCACGTCTGTCCTGATGAAGCCCCGATGGTTGTAGCCGAACAAGCCGCCGCGTTCAGCAACCTCAGCCGGCGTGAAATTTACCGCCTGGCTGAAGCCGGACAACTTCATTTTACTGAAACAGCGGATGGCGTAGTTCTGATCTGTCTCTTATCACTACGGCAGTGGCAGTCCACGCGGATTTCCACCAACCAGAACCACTGACAATTGTGTCAGCTTAACCAAAAACTATTTGCTAACTTTAAAGGAGAATTATGACCAACCTGAAACAATCTTTGACGCAAAAAACTTCACTTATCCTGCTGGCCCTGTTATTGGTCGGCGGCCTGAGCTTCGCCGGCCTCGGCCTGAATCTATTGCCTTCCGCCAAAGCTCAGGATAATGGAGCGCTGCCTAATCACGAATCTGACTACCGCCAGCGAGTCAGCCTCAGAAGCTTGAAAGGGCGTTACACCGACTCGGCAACTGCTACTGTATTGCCGGGAGGATTCGCCCCCGCCGCTTGTGTCGGCATCGTGACTTTTGATGGGCGCGGCAATTTAACCGCGACCGAAACGCACAGCTTCAACGGCTTCATCGTCCCGGAGGCGCATTACACCGGCACGTACACGATGAATGAAGACGGGACTGGTATTATGACCATCAAATCACTGGAACAGGGGTTCGAGTTCAAACAAAAATTTGTGCTGAACGAAAATACTCAGGAAATCACCTATATTGTGATCGAAGACGGCGAAGTCTCGACCGGCACGATGAAAAAAATGTAACGTGTGACAGTCCGATAAACTTCAGTTTGTCGTTTTTTTGTCGAGGTAATGCTGACGAAAAACTCAACAAACTGAAGTTTATCGGCCACATTTGCGTAAGCTCAAAATCCATCCGCTATTCGATCCTTGTCTTTTTTCCGTAAGACAATTCCGCACCGCCTGTAAGCAGAAAATCCGTCCCGGTCGAGAACGTAGCTTCCGTCGCCAGGTACAAACACATTTTGCCAGCCTCTTCAATAGTTCCCATGCGCCCCAATAATTGCGCCTGCTCGCCATCTTTGCGTGTTTGCGCCGGATCAGCCGCAGCGTCAATCGCTTCCTGCCAGAGCGGCGTATAAATATTGCCGGGAGAGACGCTGTTGACGCGCACTCCGAACGCTGCTTCGTCTACGGCTAAGGCTTTAGTAAACGCTGTAATGCCGCCTTTCGTCGCGGCATACGTCGTCGCGTAAAGCTGTCCCATTGATCCCGTCAGGCTGGACATATTAATAATATTTCCGCGTGTCTGGCGGATGTGCGGCAGCGCGAATTTACAAGCTGCGAAAATGCTGACCAGATTCAGCTCAAGGATGTCCCGAAAGTCCTGCGCCGAAAAATCATCAATCGGGTTGTGCGGCGGATGCCATCCGGCATTATTAATCAGGCAATCAATCCGCCCATATTTTTCTACCGTTGCAGTGATGAGATTTTCAACGTCTTCTATTTTGGAAACATCGCACTTGATGAAATGAGCTTCGCCTTGGTTGAGCGCATTCATTTCGGATTCGAGCGCTCTGCCCTGCGTTTCATTGCGAGCGCAAAAAACTACTTTGGCTCCGGCTTCGACAAAGACGCGAACGCAGCCTTCGCCAATGCCTTTCGTGCCGCCAGTGATGATGGTGACTTTATTTTCGTATCTCATGATTTGTAGAAATAGAACGCGGATGACGCGGATTTGGCGGATTTACGCTGATTAATTCTTAGAAATAAAATCTGCGTAAATCGGCTCAATCCGCGTCATCCGCGTTCTATTGTATTTTTAGTATTTCGTACTCACTCCCAGATTGTGAATTAAAAACGCATAAATATCCGCCGTGCTTTCCAACGCTTTTGCTGTATTGCTCGCGCCATGCCCGGACTTGGTATCAATACGAATCAGCAATGGATTTGTCGTACTTGCCGCCGCTTTTTCCTGCAACGTCGCCGCGTATTTGAACGAATGCGCCGGGACTACGCGGTCATCGTGATCCGCTGTCGTTATCAATGTCGCCGGATATTTCACGCCTTCTTTAATGTTGTGCAGCGGCGAATACGCACGCAGCGCTTTGAATTCTTCCGCGTTATCCGATGAACCATAATCCGCAATCCAGTTCCAGCCAATCGTAAATTTATGGAAGCGGAGCATGTCCATCACGCCAACTTGCGGAATGGCAACATGGAATAATTCAGGGCGTTGATTCATCACTGCGCCAACCAACAAACCGCCATTCGATCCACCCTGCAACGCGAGTTTTTCGCTTGAAGTATATTTGCTGGCGATCAACCATTCCGCCGCTGCGATGAAGTCATCGAACACATTTTGTTTTTTGAGTTTCGTTCCTGCTTCGTGCCATTTTTCGCCGTACTCCGCACCGCCGCGAAGGTTCGCCGAAGCGTACACAAAGCCCTGTTCAAGCAGCGCAATGCGCAACGGACTAAACGTCGGCGCAGTCGTGATGTTGAATCCGCCGTAGCCGTACAGTAACGTTGGATTTGCGCCATCCAGCTTCAAGCCTTTTTTGTAAACCAGAAACATCGGAATTTTTGTGCCGTCTTTGCTCGGATAAAAAACCTGTTTTGTTTCGTAATCATCCGCCTTGAATCCGGCTATTTCAATCGTGCGAAAGACTGACGATTTCTTCGTTGCAATGTCATAACGAAAAGTCGTCGGCGGATAATTCATTGACGTGTAGCTGTAAAAAACAAACTTGTCATCCAGGTTACCGCCGAAGCCGCCAGCAGTTCCGACACCGGGAAAGGTGACTTCGTTTTCCAGCTTGCCGTTCAGATCGTAGACATAGCTGCGCGTCGTCACATCTTTCAAATACGAAACAAATAATTTGCCGCCGGCGGAACTTGCGCCTTGCAGCGGTTCAGGTTTTTCAGGCAGCACATCTTTCCAGGTGTTAGCCTTCGGATCAAATAATACGACCTTACCATTCGCCGCATTTTTATTGGTCTCAATCAAGAATTTTTCGCCGATGTTATCTACAATACCAAAGTTATCATCGCCAACTTCTGCGACGATAGGCTTGAATTCCTTCGTTCCGACGGCGCGATAAAAAAGCGAATTCCCTTTTTTGCCTTTGCCGCGATCTGAGATATTTAAGAAAGAAAATTTTTCGTCTTCGCTGGTGCTCACCTGATGAAAGCGTTGCGGATTGGCTTTGTCTTCGTAGACCAATTCGTCCTGCGCCTGATCGGTTCCGACTTTGTGAAACCAGACCTGATGATTTTCGTTTTTGGTCGAAAGCTCGTGCCCTTTTTCCGGCGCGGGGTAGCGGCTGTAATAAAATCCGTTGCCCTGCCACGCGATGCCGGAAACTTTCACCCAGGTCAGCGTGTCCGGCAATGTTTTGCGTCCGGCGATTTCCATCACATGAAATTCGTTCCAATCAGAGCCGCCACGCGAAATTCCATACGCCAGATATTTTCCATCTTTGGATAAAGAAAAAGCCGACAGCCGCGAAGTTCCATCCGCCGCAAATTTGTTCGGGTCAATCAACAATTCAGGCGCACCCGTCAGCCCTTTTTGCATAAACCAGACGCTCTGATTTTGCAGTCCGTCATTTTTGTTGAAGTAATAATTTTCGCCACGCCGAAACGGAGCAGAAATTTTCGGATAATTAAAAAGCTGCTCCAACCGCGCTTTGATTTTTGCGCGATACGGAATCGTATTCAAATAACCAAACGTCACTTTGTTTTGTGCCTCAACCCACGCCGCAGTCTCTTTTGAATTATCGTCTTCGAGCCAGCGATAGGGATCAGCAATATTCGTGCCGTGATAATTGTCCGTGTGGTCAATTTTTTTGGTGTTTGGATAGGGCAGACTTTGCGCATAACTGAGCGCATTCAGCACCAGTATCAAAGCCATTGGGAGCATAAGATTTTTCATATTTTCTCCTGATAAATGTTGGGCAAACTTTCCAGGTTGCCGAAGTGTTCCTAAGTAGCGCAAACTTTCCTGTTTGCGCTTGTGTCAGGTGACGTTTACTGCTGACAATGTGCCGTTCTCGCCACGGACGCAAACTTTCCCGTTTGCGGTGCATTAGAGGATATTGACTGCGCGTCCGGCAAGCAGCGCAACAACTGTCAGCGAAATAATTGATTGCACCATCATTAACAACTTCGCCCAACGCGCAAGAACAGGTGCATCCGTCGGCGAAAAAGCAGTGCTGGTATTAAACGACAAAAATAAATAATCCACAAAATTTGGCGTCCAGCTTTGGGACTGATCATCCTCCAGCGTCATTTGTGGAAAGAGAATTGCGCCGTCAGGATGACCAGGGCGCTGATCTCGACCGTGAGGGCCACCAGCGTCTAATTTCCAATACCAGAGCGCAAAGACTAAAACATTGGTGGCCCACAAAGCAGCCGCAGAAATCAGCAAATCGCGGGGCGTTTCACGATGCTCCGGTAAAACTTTGATCAGAAAAATTACGGATAGAATCAGCCCGGCGGTAATGACGATATTAACGATCAAACCAAATATTTTATTCAACTGATGATGTCCCCGATGATAAAAAACCACGGTGGGAATTAATAACACCACCACCAGCGCAAAGAATAACCAGCGCGGGCCAAAGATCAAATATGATGGTAGCGCCGTGTATAATCCGCCCACCGCCAATACAGCGACGAAGGCCGGCCAGCGTGGCTCCGGGTCATCCAGAACGATTTCAGTTGCTGTCGCATCTCCCATAAATTTATCTTCGCAGTGCCGCGTAATGCAAAATCGCAAGCTGGCTCATCGAATCGGTAATTTCTCCGCTCTGCACCATTTCCAGCGCAGTCGCAAAACTCACAATTCGGCGCTCCAATTGTTCAGTCGCTTCCGGCTCTGCTTCGTGCTGCGTTAGTTCCGTCGCCAGAAAAATATGCGCTTCTTCAGTACTTACCGAATTCGATAAATGCGAAGAAACAAGTTTTTCAAGCTTGCCCGCTTTCAAGCCTAATTCCTCTTTCAATTCACGCCGCGCTGCCAGCGCTGGAGCTTCATTCAAATTGCACGCGCCTTCAGGAATTTCCCAGGAATAACAATTCAGAGGATAGCGATGTTGCCCGACCAGATGCACGTTGCCCGCGGCATCAATCGGCAACACTCCAACACACGGATGATATTCCACGACGCCATAAATTCCCGGCGCACCGTCGGGACGGACGACGTTATCTTCGCGGACGCGAATCCATTGATTTTCATAAACAATGCGCGTAGAAATTGTTTGCCAGGGATTTGCAAATTTGTCAGCTATATTTTTTACCATATTGTTTGGTTTGTTCAGATACCGATTGTTTTTCACAATGGTGGAAACTGCAAGCCCAAACCGGCTGGCGCTGAGTGGAAGCGCCAATAATCTTAAAATGAGATGAACTTCTCAGGACTCGGACTTGAAGCAAATTTTTATGTCACGGGTGGCACGCTGCGCCGCGATGCCGCCTGTTATGTGCGTCGTCAGGCGGATGAGGATTTATTTCAGGGACTCATCAACGGCGCTTATTGCCACGTGCTGACCTCCAGGCAAATGGGCAAATCTTCATTAATGGTTCATACCGCCGCACGCCTGCGTGAGCTTGGTTTTGGCGTCGCGATTCTTGACCTGACGGCGATTGGCTTTAACCTCACCATTGAGCAATGGTATGGCGGACTGCTCAGCCAAATCGGTGCACAGCTTCAGCTTGAAGATGAACTCATAGATTTCTGGGCACAGCGCACGATGCTCAGTCCCCTGCAAGCCTGGATGCGGGCGATTCGTGACATTGTGTTGCCGCATTATTTCGACCGGGTAATTATTTTTGTGGATGAAATTGATGCCGTCCATAACCTGCCCTTTTCAACTGATGAATTCTTTGCCGGGATTCGTAATTTTTACAACGGGAGAACCGATGACGAAGAGCTGGAAAAGCTCACGTTTTGTTTATTGGGCGTCGCCGCTCCCGCTGATTTAATTCGTGAAACGCGCACAACTCCTTTCAATATTGGCCGTCGGATTGAGTTGACAGATTTTACTGAAGCAGAAGCTGAAGTGCTGGCTCAGGGCTTATCACAAAATCCCGCTGGCAGACGGCAGGCGCTCAGCCGCGTTCTTGATTGGACTGGCGGTCATCCCTATTTGACGCAGAAATTATGCCTCCATCTTGCCAGCACACCTGACACCATTTCCGCCCTCAATGTTGACCGCGCCTGTGCGGAATTATTTCTTTCGCATCGGGCGCTTGAGCGTGATGCAAATTTAACTTTTGTCCGGGAAAGATTGTTGCACAGCGAAGCTGACCC
>JAYSTY010000312.1:0-2851 GCA_043719385.1 Blastocatellia bacterium
CCCATAAATATCCTTTTAAATGACTAACATAAACGTGCATGATTCGGACGACAATATTGTTCAATGATAAAAAATAGCTAGTTTTTTCGAGAGAGCTTACCAATAGCAAAAGCAACCACATTTACACTAATGTCGTTCGTGTAAACTTACAAAATATATCTTAGCGCGAGGCATCGCCGAGAATAGCTGAAAAACTGACTTAATTTGACACTTCCTAATTAACACAATTTCAATTTCATCACCAAGCAATTTCTAAACGTTACGGTATTATTTGTAAGCGCGACGAAAGGGTTATCCCAAAATTCGTTAACCTGCCCATAGATTCGCAGCTTGACAACATGCACCTCGCTTGTTACTCTCCGCAACTTGAAAATTTGACTATTTTAGGCTCGTAGCTCAGGGGTAGAGCACTACATTGACACTGTAGGGGTCAGCGGTTCAAATCCGCTCGAGCCTACCATTTACAAAATGGTTTTTAGTCATTCTTCACCGTTCAACGCCAGCTCCAGAAGTGTTGTCAACAAACGGGTAAAGCAACTTGCGAAATTGCTTCTCTGACGACCGCTGACGTAGGACCTGACCTAAAACGCACTTTTCTTTTTAGCTTTTAGTACGGCGTCCTTAAAAATTTAGTGAATTGAGAACTGAACTTTTTCAGTTTTCAGAGGCTGTTTGAAAAAGTCTTCTTTGCCGCAGCGCGGCAGAAAGATGGTAGCCAGATGTGAAACGTCTGGTATGAGGCAACAAGAATTCTGCGTCCTGAAGGGACGCAAAGATTCTCAGCGTCCCTTCAGGACGCTATTATCAATCTGCTTCATTAACCAGAGGCGGCGACCGAAATGGTCTTGCCACTGGCTACCTTCTGATTGCGCCTTCAGCGCAAAAATCTTGGACTTTTCAATTAACTTCTTATTTTTTCTTTTTGCCCTGGTAACGGATTTACATTGAGCGAAGTACAACCACAATCGAATACTGCATTTGAGTTGCTTAAACTCAAAGACCGCGACACGGCGAAAAAAGCTCTCGCGGCGCGTCTTTTCATCAACGGCGTCAAGCAGGATGAACCCGTTGATCTCGGCTACGTCGTCAACGAAGGCGAAACAGTTGAAGCCTTAACACCGGACGCTGGCAATGAAGCGCTGGAAGTTTATCGTCACTCAACTGCGCATTTGCTTGCGGCGGCAGTACTTGATTTATATCCAGGGACAAAACTCGGCATCGGGCCGGCGCTGCTGGATGATCCGAAAGGCGGATTTTACTACGATTTTCATCGTGAAGACGGTGTGCGTTTTACGCCAGAAGATTTGCCGAAGATCGAAAAGAAAATGCGCGAACTCATCAAGCGCAATCTTGAATACAAGCGCCTCTCAATGACTAAAGCGGAAGCCGAGGCAAAATTTGCCGAAATGGGCGAGCCGCTTAAATGTGAATTGATCGAACAAAAGGCGGGAGAAACCGTCAGTTGCTACACGATTGAAGGAACTCCCTTTGTAGATTTTTGCTTAGGGCCGCACATTCCTTCGACCAGCAAAATCAAGGCGATCAAATTATTGTCCATTGCCGGAGCGCATTGGAAAGGCGATGAAACGCGTCCGCAGATGCAGCGCATTTACGGCACTTCGTTTTTCTCGCAGGAAGAATTGGACGAATGGATCAAGAATAAAGAAGAAGCCGAAAAACGTGATCATCGCCGCATCGGCCCTGAACTTGATTTGTTCAGCTTCAGCGACGCGATTGGGCCGGGACTGGTTTTGTGGCATCCGAACGGCGCGATGATCCGCAAAGGCATTGAGCAATTTCTCAACGAAGAATTGATGAAGCGCGGTTACAGTTTTGTAAATACGCCGCACATCACGCAAGCTGAACTCTTCCGCATTTCGGGACATCTCGATCATTATCAGGAAGGTCTGTATCCGGCGATGCACACGGGCGACAAAGGCGAAAAAGAAGATGTCGAGTATCGCCTGAAGCCGATGAATTGCCCATTCCATATTCAGATTTTCAAAGCGCGGCAACGATCATATCGTGATCTGCCGCAACGCTATGCTGAATACGGAATGGTCTATCGCTACGAGCGTTCAGGCGTGACGCACGGATTGATGCGCGCGCGTGGATTCACGCAGGACGATGCACATTTGTTCTGTACGCCTGAACAATTGAAAGACGAAGTGCTGGGCTGCCTTGATTTGGTAGATCAGGTATTCAAAACGTTTGGCTTTGAATACAAAGCCGAATTGTCAGTTCGTCATGCGACCGATCACAGCAAGTATATTGGCACTGATGAAGTCTGGAATTTAGCCGAAGGCGCATTAACTACAGCGTTGAATGAATACGGTTTGTCATATACGCGGATGGAAGACGAAGCCGCATTTTACGGACCTAAAATTGATTTCAAAGTCGTAGACGCGATCAAGCGCACGTGGCAGCTTTCAACCATTCAGGTTGATTTTACCTTGCCGCAACGATTCGGCATTGAGTACATCGGTTCAGACAATGCGCGCCATCAGCCAATCATGGTGCATCGTGCGATTCTTGGCTCGTTTGAAAGATTTTTTGGAATTTTGATTGAGCATTACGCCGGAGCGTTTCCGGTGTGGCTGGCTCCGATGCAGGCGATGGTATTGCCGATTTCAGATCGCTTCAATGAAAATGCCAGCGCAGTTGAGAAAGAATTACAAGCGGCAGGATTCCGCATTCAGGCTGATCTACGCAATGAAAAAATCGGCGCGAAGATTCGGGATGCACAACTAAAGAAAATTCCCTTCATGCTCGTCATTGGCGAGCGTGAGGCAGAAGCTGGCACGGTCGCAGTGCGTGATCGGGTCAAAGGAGATTTGGGAGCGAGTTCAAT
>JAYSTY010000313.1:0-2850 GCA_043719385.1 Blastocatellia bacterium
CTCGTGGCGTGAGTGCGCCGACTCTTGTTCCTTCGGTATGATCGTTGCCAATTCGCAGCACATTAAATTGCGGCATCTGCCCGTTTTGTTCGTAAACGCGAAATTCTTCCATCCATTTTTCAATGCGCGTGATGTCGCTGATGTTCATATTCCACGAGGGATATGTCGGGCTGAAATGTCCCTGCAACGCATCCTCAGAAGTATAATTTTCACGCTGCGCTTTTTGGCTGGCCGCGCTCTCAGAATCTGCCGCGCCGCCGCCACCCGCTTTGACATCGCGCACGCCAATGAATTCGCCGTAGCTGCGATAGCTCACTCCCGCCGCTTTGCAATAATCCCAAATGTAGCCTTTCGTCGGACGCGCAATTTTCTTGCTGCCTTCGTAATCATAAGTGCGCCCACGACTGGAATAATTTGTCGGCCAGGTTTTCTCGACATAATCTGTCGCGTATGCCGCGTTCGACCAATTGTGACCGTCGGCGGAAACTTCCGCATCCACGTAAAAATTATCAAGCAACACAAATTCCCGCGCCAATGCGTGATGATTCGGCGTGACGTCTTCGCCAAATAAACAAAGGTTCGGATCGCCATTGCCTTCTTTCATATCGCCCAAAACCTGATCGTAGGTGCGATTTTCTTTAATGACATAAATCACATGTTTGATGGGCGAAGCTTCACCGACGCGAGTTGGAATTGCAGTCCCTGTTTTCGGCGCACGAGCCGCTTGCAACAGTTCATCGGTGTACGGCGAATTTGCGTAAGTTTGTTTCGTCAGTTGCGCGAGCTTCGCTTGATTCGGCAGGTCAATGACAGAAATTGTACCTTTAAGAAGGCTGCCAATATATTCGACGTTGGAGCCTTCGCCGCGCGTTTTTCCAGGCAATGGTTGCGGGCCATTTGGATTCGCGGCTGAAGTTGTCCCTTTACCGTTCGCCACAAAAATCTGCTTGCCGTTTTTGCTCGCTCGCACTGAAGCCGGATACCAGCCGGTAGGGATAAAACCCTTGATTTTACTGGCTCCGCGCTTACTAACATCTACAATCGCAACATCGTTATTGTCGGCATTCGCCGCGTACAAAGTTTTTTCATCCGGCGAAAGCGCAACTGCATTTGGCGTGCTGCCTGCCGGAGATTTTGGATGCAACACGGTTGAGATGGCTTCGATTTCTTTCATCTGCTTGGTGTCAATAACAGAGACAGAATTGCTGTTCGCATTGGCGACATACAAAATTTTTCCGTTGCGCGATAATTCCAAATCATTCGGATGATCGCCCGTTTGAATATTGCCGATGACCTGATTTTTTGCAGTGTCAATGACGGCAACATTGCGCGCGCCCCAATTGCTGACATACAAAATTTTTCCGTCTTTTGAAATCGTACAATCATACGGATATTCGCCCACGCTGATGCGGTTGACGACTTCGTTGGTAGCCAGATCAACGACGGCGATTTTATTGTTGAGATTTTCTGCGGCGTAAAGTTTTTTGCCATCAGGAGAAATTGCAATTCCGGCGGGAAACGAAGTTTCGCCTTTGCCACTGCCGCGTGCAGAGCTTCGTTGTTTATACGGCAGCGCGTGAAAATCTTTGCTCTCCAAAATAATCTTTCCGGCTTCGCTGGCTTTGCCGTCGGCGAAATTGAAGATCAGGATTTCGTTATCGTCGCCACCCGAAACAAAAAATCGTTTGCCATCAGGAGCGAAGGATAAGCCCAACCACGATTTTGGAATTTTGACGGTTTGCAGGATTTGCTGTGACGTAGTGTCTATAATATCAACTTCCTGCTCGCCATTGCCATTGGTAGTCACCAGCAAAAATCGCCCGTCTTTGCTGATCTCCATGTTCATCGGCAAATCGCTGACCGGAATTTGTTTGCCTTCCGGCGTGAGCGTCCAACCGTTAGGCAACAACATTCCGGCAGGTTTTTGACCGGGGGATTGGCGCTCGGTGGCTGGGGCTTTGGCCTGACCTGTTGCCTGCGCCTGCGTCGAAATTGAAAAAGCGAAAGTAAGAATGACTGCGAGAAATTTTCTAAAGTGCAGCACGGGGTGATCTCCTGATTAATTAAATTTAGATGTTTTCGAGCAAAAAGGAATATAGCACCTGGTCAAGACTTAATACAGATTTCCGAATATTTTTCACAAAGACTTAAGACGCGGCACAATAAAAAAGGGGCGCAGAAAGCCCTCACAAGACTTACTGCGCCCGAGCATCAATCAGTCAGTGATTGATACAAATCCTCACACTCACGAATGAGGACGAAAAATCGGAATGGTATATTTCGCTGTCTCTGTAAAACTCAGGAAATGTAAATTATGCCCATGACTAAAGGCGGTTGACTTAGTTAAGACATCGGGATTGAAGTTGATGACAGCCCCCGTCAGCGCCGTGCCCGCCGGGTCCTGAAACCGCATCGTTCCCGTCGCGCCAGTCGAGATTATTTTTGTCAGCCCCGACACAATGCGCGGAAAACTATCACCTACGACTTTTCTGACCTGGCATTGATTGTTAGGTGAAATGAAGCTGTAAACTTTTTCGCGCTCGTTATAAACCTGACCAGTCAGAGTACCAACCGTACTCATTTTTTCCAGCGAACTTAAATCACCACCAACCGGATTCAAAATCAAAAAGGTCGAATTGTTTTCCAGCGGACTGACAAAATTATCTACTGATAAAACCATCGGTGCCTGGTTGTATTGCACGCCATCAAGTTTCAATTCCGCCGTAGATGAGTTTGGCGCAAAACCTGGTAACGTCGTATTGAAGGGATAAAGCGCCGAGAAGGCCTGAGCATTTAAATTTGAGGTATGCCCGGACTTGAATTTTACTTTCGAGGAACCAATCAAATAAT
>JAYSTY010000314.1:0-6889 GCA_043719385.1 Blastocatellia bacterium
ATTGGCTGCGGGTTGCGCCGTAGTTTTGAAACCAGCTTCGCAAACGCCGATCTGCGCGGCGATTTTTGCCGAATGTGTAGACGCCGCGAAATTGCCGAAAGGTGTTTTCCAATTAGTTGTCGGCAACGCTTCAGAAATTGGCGCGGAGTTTTTGCAAAATCCACTATGCCGAAAAATTACCTTCACTGGTTCTACTGAAGTTGGTAAAACTTTGATCGCCGGCGCGGCGGAAACGGTGAAGCCTTTGTCGCTGGAACTCGGCGGACACGCGCCAGTCCTGGTCTTCGACGATGCTGACCTCGACAAAGCCGTCGAAGGCGTGATGATTACCAAATTCCGCAACACCGGGCAATCGTGCATCGCTTCCAATCGAATTTATGTTCAGCGCGGCATCTACGAAAAATTCCTGACGGCGCTGGTTGAAAAAACTGAAGCGTTGAAAACAGGCGATGGACTTGAAGCCGGAATGGACATCGGTCCTTTGATTGACGAGGACGGTGTTGGAAAAGCTCTCGAGCATATTGAAAATGCTATCGCGCAAGGCGCACGCCTGATGTGTGGCGGCAAAAGAGTTGAAGTTAGTAAAGGATTTTTTGTCGCTCCGACAATTCTTGCTGATGTGCCGAAAACTGCGTTGTGTATGAGCGAAGAAACCTTTGCTCCGGTTGCGCCGATCAGTATTTTCGAGACGGAAGAAGAAGCGATTGCGCTGGCGAATGATACGGTGTACGGCTTAAGCGCGTACGCGTTTACGACGAATCTTGATCGCGCTTTTCGTTTAATGGAATCGTTGGAAGCAGGCACGATTGGCATCAACGACGGCGTGCCTTCGACCAGCCAATGTCCATTTGGTGGCACGAAGCAAAGTGGTTGGGGCAGGGAATTAGGAGTTGAAGGAATGGATGCTTTTCTTGAGACAAAACATGTATCGTTAGGGGTAAGCATTTAGAGGTTAGAGGCTAGTGAAAAATTTCAGTCTAACCTCTATCTCCTAACCTCTCTAAAAAATCTATGAAGTATTCAAATAAACGTCGCACCTTTCTCATCAATATCAGTCGCGTCAGCGCGGCTATCGGCTTGACGCAACTCCTGCCTTCAAGCGTCAAAGATTTCGCGCAAACTGCTGCCGCGAAAATCGCAGGTAAAGAAAAACTTATCATTCGTTCGGCGCGCCCTGAAGATTTGGAGACTCCGGTCGAGTTGTTGAATTCGTGGCTCACGCCGAATGATTTATTTTACGTGCGCCATCACGCTTACGTTCCTGAAAACGCGGCGGTGGATTGGAAGCTTACAATTGAAGGCGAAATTGGCAAACCGCTCACGCTCACGCTGGATGATTTGAAGAAATTGCCGAAGGTTACTGCTACGGTGACGCTCGAATGTGCAGGCAATGGCCGCGCATTTATGGATCCGCCTGTTGCGGGTGTGCAATGGGAAAAAGGCGCAGTCGGCACGGCAAAATGGGGCGGCGCGAAATTGTCTGACGTGCTGAAAGCGGCGGGCATAAAGCCTGCGGGTAAGTTTGTTTATTTGAACGGCGCAGATGTTGGTATCGCTAAGCAGCCGGATTTTGTGCGGCAAGTACCGATTGAAAAAGCTGGTGAAACAATTTTAGCTTACGAGATGAATGGTGAGCCATTGCCGAAATTTCATGGTGCTCCGGTGCGGGCGATTGTGTCGGGCTGGGAAGGCGCGTATGCCGTCAAATGGCTGAATCAAATTACTGTGAGTGACAAAGAAACGGACAGCTTCTGGGTGAAAACGGCGTATCGCTTCCCGACCAAACGTGTCGCACCGGGCGCAGCCGTAGACGCCAAAGATATGGCTCCGGTCAGCGGCTTAGTCGTGAAATCGTTGATTAATGCACCGACTGATGGAGCTACCGTAAAAGCTGGTTCCGCAGTTCGTATTTCCGGTTTCGCGTGGGCAGGCGAAGCAAATATTACGAAAGTAGATATTTCGCTCGACAACGGACAAACATGGCAAGCGGCAAAGCTCGGCAAAGAGCAGGCGAAATTCACATGGCGGCAATTTGAATTTGAATGGAAACCAACCGAAGCCGGATCATACCTTGTGATGGCGCGTGCAACTGATGACAAAGGCCGACAGCAACCTGTCATAGCGCAATGGAATCCGTCAGGATATTTATACAACGTAATTGATCGTGTCCGCGTTAATGTTGAAGCATAATAGAAAGTGAATTTACATTTGTGAGGTTAATTTATGTCCCGTAGTAAGCCCCTTGTCGCAGAGATGAGGAAGTATCTTGTGACAAATGTTGCCCAGGCTAAGGAAATAACTTTTTCATGGTTGGAGGAAATTGAACTGGCAAAGGTTATTGCATTAGGATTGCCAGAGGTGGATGATCGCTATCATGTCTGGCGGGTACCAATTTGTGCGGCAGCAAACGGTGAGAAAATAGGTGAAGCTGTTATTGACGCGTATACAACAGCAATAATTTTTGAGAAGACGACCAAACCTGAAATGCTTGAAATCCGCTTACTGAAAAAGGATGAAATACGTTCAGTAAAAAAACGAAGCGAGCTATCTTTTCCTATCTCGACGCTCAGAAATACAATTGGACTCGGTGATTCTGTCGAATTAATTGATGAAATGCCTGCCGCCTCGGTAGACCTGATATTTACCTCTCCGCCATATTTCAATGCACGTCCTGAATATAGTGATTATGAAGAATATGATCAGTATTTAAATAAAATGCGCCAGGTCATTAAGCGAGCGCATCGAGTTTTGAACGAAGGGCGATTTTTTGTCATTAACTGCGCACCCGTATTGCTGCGTCGTGCCAGCAGGAGCCAGTCTTCAAAAAGGATTGCGGTTCCTTTTGATCTGCATCGAATCTTTATTGAAGAGGGCTATGATTTTATTGACGATATAATTTGGGTCAAACCAGAAGGCGCGGGCTGGGCGACAGGGAGAGGGCGACGGTTTGCCGCAGATCGTAACCCGCTGCAATATAAAGCTGTGCCTGTGACGGAATATGTTTTAGTTTTTCGTAAGCGGACGGACTTATTGATAGACTGGCACATTCGCAATCATCCTGACAGAGAAGTTATAGAAGCCTCGAAAGTTGGTGATGATTATGAACGAACAAATATCTGGCGGATTCAGCCTTGTACCAACTCAAAGCATCCGGCGGCATTTCCACAGGAACTCGCACGAAAAGTAATTGCCTACTATTCTTTTAAGGGAGATGTTGTCCTCGATCCTTTTGCCGGCTCTGGCACTGTAGGAGCAGTAGCATCAGCCTTAGACCGCCGCTTTGCATTGTTTGAAATCAACCCTGATTATATTGAGATGATTCGCAATGAGGTTGCTAACTGGCTGGGTGAAGCGAGCAAAGATGTTTTGTGCATTAACTGTCTTCCACCTCCTCCACCGCAACAACGCTCACTGCTGGAACAAAGTAATTATGCCGGAAAAATCTAGTTTACTTCTCAACCAGCTTTTCCCTGAAAAAAGTCGGCTTCTTCTCACCGGCGGAGGCAAAGAATTTATTGAACGAATCGGCGTTGAAGCCACACGGCGCGTAATTCATCACGTGATGATGGGGGAAAATCTTCGGCAACAAACAGAACCATTGACCCGACGCAGGATCGCTCAGGTCAGTGGTGCAATGGTTGCTTTATTTGCGAAGGGCTGTTTGGAAGCAGAAAATTTTACGAACTCTCTTTCTACCTTAGCTGTCGAACAATTACGTTCAGGAAAATCCGATAAAGCGACTGTCTGGCCTGCTCAATGGTTAATAGGGTTAACGGGAAAGTCCGTCCAAAATGTACTTCGTAGTAAGTCTGATGCTTTGGAAGCTTATATCCTTGATTTCGAGACAGCGGTTGAAGAGGCAGCGCTAAAATGCCTTGAAAATTTAGGTGAACTGAAGATGTCATTAGGTTTTGTGGAAGATTCGAAGGGGCGAAGGGTCGAATTAGGATGGAAAGAGATCACAAGGCTTACCACGGCAATCGGCGCACAAACACTCGCTATTCGTGGCTCGGATAAAGCCATTTATGGCAAGTTATTTGAGAAATTGATTCTTGGCTCTTTCCTGACAATCCTGGGGTTTGAACGTGTCAACCCACACTGTAATACAAAAAACGCAGGCGTCTTTTGGTTATCAGATAGTTCTGATGTGCGAGAAAGTGATGCGACCTTGTTGGTGAAAAGCGGCAAGCTCGCACGATTTGATATTGGTTTTATTGGTGTGGGGAATTCAGAAATCTCTAAAGATAAGTTATCTCGCTATGCGCGGGAATTAGAATTATCTGGTAGAAAAGTGACCTCAACTACCTTCATCATTGTAGACAAATTGCCAGGAACCGGGAAAACACAAAAATCGGCAGAAGATATTGGGGCTGAGATCATTCAGATGAGTATGAAACATTGGCCTCGTGAATTAGCGCAACGTCTTGGAGCGAGACTTGGCATAAAGCATGAACTGCAAAAACTGGCGGATAATGAAATCGGTAACTATCTGGAAAAAAAACTTTCCGCTATCCCCATTCAGGATTTCTTGGCTGGTATTTCTCCTGAGGATTTAGAGCAGGATGAAGGCTTACCCCAAATTGAAGCAGAAATAGCCGCTTATGAAGATGAAGATTGATCCGGTATTTTGCGCTCTAACTTCCCTGGAATTCGCTATGAGAAGTCAACAAACAATAAAAATTATTTTTACTGTGCTGTTCGTCGGGCTAGTGGTAATTGGTTGTAATAAATCTTCTGCACCTAATACAAATGTTGTTTCAGTAGCTACTGGACACGGCGCTGGAATTTTGCAAACACAGTGTTTGACTTGTCACGGTGATGATTTGATTAAGCAGCAACGGTTGTCAAAAGTCGGCTGGACAAAAGAAGTTGAAAAAATGGTACGCTGGGGAGCAGAGGTTAAGGACGCCGATAAAGAACAATTGGTTGAATATCTGACGGCGAATTATCCGGCTCGACCTTTTTCTAAAGAACTGGTTGCAGCTTCAGCGCCTCCTGTTGATGGGGCTTTGCTCGCAAGTGGCAAGACGATTTTGGAAGCGAAATGCCTCACTTGTCATCACGATGATTTAATTCAACAGCAACGCTTGAGCAAAGCCGGATGGACGAAGGAAGTTGAGAAAATGATGCGCTGGGGAGTTGAAATTTCTGACGCTGAAAAAGTTTCGCTGGTTGAATATCTCAGCAATAATTTCAACTCATCCAGGAAAAAATAATCCGATCTTATGAAGCCTTTCTCGTGGGAATCCAGAAACGAATCCATCGCGCAGATGAAAGCTGGCGGCGCAGAAAATCCGTTTGATGTGTTGATCATTGGCGGCGGAATTACCGGCGCGGGACTCGCGCTGGACGGCGCGGCGCGTGGACTGAAAACGGCTTTGATTGAAAAGCGCGATTTTGCGGCAGGGACTTCCAGCCGCTCGACGAAGTTGATTCATGGCGGATTACGCTACCTTGAGCATTACGATTTTGCGCTGGTGCGTGAAGGCTTGCGCGAACGCGCTGAATTGCTAAAACTTGCGCCGCATCTCAACGAACCTTTTCCGTTTGTGATTCCGATTTATCAGGATAAACGCCGCAACTACGATCATCCTTTGCTGGTACGGGCTGGCCTGGTTCTTTACGATTTATTGGCAGGGAAATACAACATCCAGCGTCATCGCCGCATCTCGCGTGAAGAGGCTTTGCAACTCGCGCCGCAACTTGATCCGCGTGGGCTGAAAGGTGCGCTGGTGTATTACGACGGGCGAACAAATGATGCGCGGCTAGTGATTGAAATTATCAAAACAGCCAATGTTCATGGCGCTGCGATTGCAAATTACATTTCTTTTACAAGCTTCATCAAGGATGCCAACAAAAAAATCTCAGGCGTGACATTGCGCGACGAATTGACGAGCGAAAAATTCGACGTTCATTCGCGCACGGTTATCAACGCTACCGGCGTGTGGATGAATGAGGTGCGTAGCTTGAGCGCGGATTTGAGCCACGACGATAAACAATTGCGTCCATCTAAAGGAATTCATCTGACGGTTTCGGCTGAGCGATTGAAGGTCACGACAGCGTGGTTGATTCCCGCGCTTGGTGAGAAGCGATTTTATTTTGTAGTGCCCTGGGAAGGTCGCGTTAACATCGGCACGACAGACACGGATTACAAAGACGGTAAAGATTCGCCAGGAGCTATTGAATCCGAAGTCGCAAATATCCTGCAAGCGATCAACGCGTATTTTCCTGAAGCGCAGCTTGAACAATCCGATGTGATTTCGGCATGGGCAGGATTACGTCCGTTGATTAGTAGCGGCAATACGAATCAATCTACAGCGACGGTATCGCGCAAAGAAGAAATTTTTGCAGATGAAGACGGCCTGATTTCTCTCGCGGGTGGCAAGCTCACGACGTATCGGTTGATGGCGGAGCGCGGCATCGATTTGGCGACGCAGCAGTTAAAAAACTTTGGGATTCAACCGAAAAAAGTCAGTACCAAAAATATTATGCTTGGCGGTGGCAATCTCAACCGTGAAGACCTTGAACCGCTCGCGCAAAAAATTTCGCAGACGGAAAAATTCTCAATAGTAACGGTGCGTCATCTGGTGAATAGCTACGGCGCAGACTATGAAAAAATTCTCGCTCTCGCCCGCGAAGACGAAAGCCTGCGCGAATTGCTGCTTGCTGATTTACCGCACATTGCTGCCGAAGTTATTTATGCGGTGAAATACGAATTGGCGTTGACAATTGCCGACGTTCTGGCGCGACGCACACGGATTGCAATGCTGGGGAACGCGCTGGAATGTGTGAATAAAATTGCTGCTTTGATGGCGTGTGAATTAGGTTGGGGGGCAGAACAGAAGACGCAGCAAATTGCTGCTTTCAAAGTTGAATACGAACGCGAATA
>JAYSTY010000315.1:0-16827 GCA_043719385.1 Blastocatellia bacterium
TTGGATTTCAGATCGTTTAGTCCAGAACGGCTGGGATGAAACGCTCACCAGGAAAACCATCGTCACAATTTCTTTTGCGATGGGATTGCTCTTAATCCCGGCATCAAGAGTTGAAAGCCCGAACACCGCATTAGCCTTAATCATGGGCAGTTGCTTAGTCGGATTAGGAGCCGGAAATTTGCAAGTGATTTTGCAATCCTGTGCGCCGCCGAACGAAGTTGGATTATGGACAGGGATCGAAAATTTCATCGGCAATCTGGCAGGAATCATCGCGCCACTTGCCACTGGATACATTATCGCTGTCACCGGATCGTACTCGTCGGCGTTCGCACTGGCGGCGATTGTTTTAGTTTCAGGACTGCTCGCATATTGGTTTATCGTGGGGAAATTGGAGCCGCCCGCGACGTTAGATAATTACCAATAAAACAGAGACGCGACAAATCGCCGATTCGCTGCGTCGCCGTTTCTCCCTTTCAGCTTTTTACACATTCACTTTTTCAAACGTCTCTTCATCCAGTTCGCTAAAAAATTCCTGATGCAATTTTTTGACAGCTTCATCAACGTGCGCGTTATCAACTACGAAGCTGGCATTGATGGCTGACGCTCCGTGCGAGATCATGGAAATATTGATGTGATTGAGTGGCGTAAAAATTCGTGATGCCAGACCGGGCGTAAATTTCATTTGCTCGCCGACTAAACAAATCAAAGCACGATCCCGCTCGACTGTGACTTCGCCGAATTCCTGCAAATCGGCAACAACTTTGTCCAAATTGCGCGTGTCATCCAGCGTCATCGAAACGCTCACCTCCGACGTAGCCACCATATCTACGGCGGTTTCGTGACGATTGAAAACTTCAAACAACTTCGCCAAAAATCCGTGCGCCATCAACATTCTGACCGAGTTCACATTGACGACCGTGATGCCGCGTTTGAAGGCAATGGCTTTGATCGGAGATTTCGAGTGCGGTGCGTGAGACAAAATCGCTGTGCCCTGGACGTGCGGTCGCCGCGAATTGCAAATGTAAACGGGAATATCCAGCGCCATCGCCGGACGAAGTGTGGAAGGGTGCAGGACGCGTGCACCGAAATATGCCAGCTCTGAAGCTTCGGCAAAAGAAATCGTTTTGATCTTGGCGGCTTCCGGGACGATGCGCGGATCAGTCGTCATCATGCCGTCTACGTCCGTCCAGATTTCGATGGCTTCGGCTTTGATTGCACCGCCGATAATCGCGGCAGAATAATCAGAGCCGCCGCGTCCAATCGTAGTCGTGATGCCATCAGCGGACGAGCCAATAAAACCTTGTGTGACGGGGACAAAACCCGCTGCGACTTTGGCAGTGAATATTTTTTCGAGCGCTGGATTGGCAATCTCAAAATCAATCGCAGCCCGCATAAAATCGTCATTCGTCCGCATCAAGGGACGAACGTCAATGGCTTCACTGCTGACGCCTGCCTGACGAAAAGCGGCGGCAACCAGCAACGAAGAAAGCAATTCCCCATTCGCAGAAACCGCGTCAGACAAGCGCGGGCTAACTTTGCCATAACGACGAATTTCATCCAGCGTCCGCAGCAAATCCGCAAACCGATTTTTTAAGGCAGCGTGCAAATCCTCTTTGTCAGTGGGCAAAGCCAGTTCGTCAGCCGCCGCGTAATGTCGCGCCGTGATCTGATCCAGCAAACTTCTCATCTCGGATTCTTTGCCTTCAGCCGTGAGCTTCGCACATTCCAGGAGAGAATTTGTGACTTTCGACATGGCCGAAACGACCACGATGGGTTGTCGTTCAAGCTGGCCCTGAACGATGGCGACTAAGCGGCGCATGGCGGTGGCGTCTTCAACGGAAGTACCGCCAAATTTCATTACTATCATAAATGGTGGTCGGTGGTTGGTGATCGGTGGTCGGTAATTGGTGGTCGGTAATTGGTGGTCGGTGGTCGGTAATTGGAAGCTCAATTGATAAATCACAGGCTCCGAAAAAATACCGACCACCGTTCACTGACCACCGACCACCCTCTCTGACCCACCACCGCCCACCGTTAATTTTTCATTTTCGCCTTTGGTGCCGGGGCGCTATTGGTAATTAAAATTTCCCCTTCACCAATCAAAACGTCTTCGCCAATTTTAACGATTATTGAGTACTTGTATGGCAATTTTCGTACTTTTTCTCTGAGCGGAATACCGGAATGGCAAGCCCCGCTTTTGCCGGTTCCGAAGCTGAAGCCGGCAAACGGAGAATCATAAGGGTTGAGCCGAATCTTGATGCTGCCGGCCACCGCCTGCCATTTGATTTCTTCGCGCGCGGCAATATTCAGTTCAATTAATTTGAGCTTGAAAATCGCTTTGGTGCGCTGATCTTTCTTACTCACAGTAACTTTTAAACTGACCTGCCTGACCTCGCGCGGCGGCGGTACGGGGCGTCCCGAAGGAATAATTTTTTCTCTTTTACGTGGTCGGTCTGAATCAAATATTTTCTTACCTGGCATAAATTATCTCCTGAAAAATTAACGCTCATGCGGTGCAAAAAACCAGCTCTAATTCACATCGTGCATAGTTTTATTCCGCGAAAACCGGCGGTAAGTTCTGACCCTGGGGTCAATCGTAATAATGCCCCCCTGCATCGGCGTGATAATCAACGAATAACGGAACTGGCTGAATTCACCCAGCCCTCTGGGGCCATCGTCCAGCGGCAAGCCTGATTGGACTAAGCCTGTAACCTCACCGGAGGCCACGAATTTTCCGATGGTAAAAGGTGTCCCATTTTTATTAAAGATCACCTCAATGGCGGCAACGCCATTGCCGCATTCCCATTGCGCTTCTTCCTCGTCTTCCAAAAATAAGCGGAGTGGGTTGGGCGGATCAAGCACACTAATATCGTTCCCCTGTTTGTCCTGCGTAATCATTTCAAGCAAGACGTTGCCGTTCTCAATCGAAACAATAATTCTTTGTGGTCCTGGCATTTTTTATCCTCCTTAATTTTTAATTGTATAGCATTCAAGTAAAAGATTTCTCATCCACGAAGGCACACGAAAACTCACGAAGAAGAGCGAGGCGGCGAAAGGGTGAAACGGCGCGAGATTGACCTGCTCACCCTGTCACCCCGTCGCCCGCTCTCCCCGTCGCATCTTCGTGCTGCTTCGTGTGCCTTCGTGGAAAACATTTTCTGACAAACTATCGTTTTGGTGCGGATAAAATAATTTTCTGCACTTCGAGATCATTCATAAATTTTGCCAACTCCCGGTCTCTTCTTAAATCCTCAAGCGGATAACCGGCAGCAATTATTTTCTGTAAATACTGTAACGCTTCCCGGCGCTGTCCGGTTAAGTGGTAAACCTTGACCGCTGCGGCCTGCGCTTCGATTGACGCAGGCTCAGCTTTTAAAGCCTGCCCAATAAGTTGGCCAGCTTCCGTTTCGTGGCCGCCCTGTTTCGCACGCCATTCCGCCAGCAGAGAATCCTTATCCGAACTATTTCTGTTTAGCTCGGTTTGTTTATTAAGTAAAGTAATCGCGGCCTCGTAAGCTTCCTGCATTGCGGTTTTCTCGGTTGAGATTTGCCGATAAGCATCGCCCAGGTTTCCCCAATACAAATAATCATCAGGTCTTAGCGCCGTCGCTTTTTTGAAGGCCTCCGCCGCATAAATATAATTGCCCTGCTGAAAATAAACCATTCCCAGCCCGTTCAATGCCGGAGCATTTTCCTTTAATTTGTTTGCCTCCTGATAAGCAAACAAAGCATCGTTAAGTTTGTCCTGTTTGAGATAAACGCTCCCCAGATTCAATTTCGGGCGAATGCCATTGGGCAACAATTGCTGCACGCGGAGCCAGTTTTTTTCGGCTTCCACATATTCGCCGCGCTCGAAATAATAGCCGCCAAATTCCTGATACACCAGCCAGTAATCAGGATTTTTTTGCGCGACAGTGGCGAAAGTTTTTTTCGCTTCTTCCGCTTGCTTGTCACGCTCATATGCCGACGCTAACGCGACAGAAGCTTCGATATTATCGGGCTGTTTTTCAATTACTTTTTTTAAGGATTTGATGGCTGAATCATAACTTCCACTTTCCAGATAAAGCTGCCCCATCGTCAAATCAACTTCCGGCAAAGTTCCATCTTTCTCCAAAGCCAGAAGGCACGTAGTCAGCGCCTTTTTTACATAAACCTCATCTCTGCTGATCATTGATTTCAGCAAATAAGCGCGTCCCAGCGCCGCCAGAACTGGCGCGGAATCGCCAGCGTCCTGCAACCAGAGAATTGCTTTACCTACTAATGCCTCATCCAAATCGCCCTGCAAAAGCGCGAGAGCTTTTAAGTATCGTTTGTATTTTTCCGTGTCCAAGAGGGTGTTGACCTGCGCGGATGGTTGGAGTGAATTGCCTAAAACTTTGGCAACCTGGATCGCAACTTTTTCCTGTGCGGCTTGTAAGTTATCGCCAATCACTTTGTCGGCGCTTATTTTTTGCCCCTGCGCATTTTGAATCGAATACGCAATGCTGGTCTGATTGCCTTCGGTTTGAATCGTCCCGCTCAAAATAATATTAGCGCCGGCATTGCTCACCAGCCACCGCCAGTCGTTTGGCTCGGCGTCATTTTTTTCGGCAGGCACGACGTGCAGATCAGACAAATCACGCAATCCTTTGCGGAGCGATTCGGCAAAACCTGCGCCGAGTAAGGCGCTGTCTTTTTCCAAATTGTTTTGCGGCTTGAAAGCTAAAACTGCCAGCGTTTTGTGGGCTGGCAGTTTCGCGCCGAAAAGATTAGTTTCCCAAATTCCAAATGTCACCAAAATCACGGTGGCGGTTGCGGCTAATATTTTCAGGGCTGTGCGCCGACTTAAAACTTTTGCGAACTGTTCGGTAAATTTATTTGATGGTGCGCTGAGCAGTTGTAAAACTTCATCCGCACCGGAGATGCGTTGCGCGGCTTTTTTCTGTAAACAGCCCTGGACCAGCTTCACCAAATTGTGCGGCGTCTGCCTTGGCAACGCTTCCCAATTCGGTTCACGTTCGAGCACTGCCGCCATCGTTTCCGGCATCGTCGGTTTGCGAAACGGATGCCGCCCGGTCAGCGCCTCATAAAGGACGACCCCGAACGCCCACCAATCGGCGGACTGACCGGCCACCTCGCCGCGAATTTGTTCGGGACTCATATAACCCGGCGTCCCAATAATCATCTGCGCTTTGGTCAGCGATTCGGGATTGGTGACCACTCCGGCGCGATGGGTGGCGAACACGCTGGAAACTGTCAAATCCTGTTTTGTTTCTTTCGCCAAACCAAAATCTAAAACTTTGACTGCGCCTTCGTCAGTAATTTTGATGTTCGCAGGTTTGAGATCACGATGAATAATATTCTGAGCGTGGGCAGATTTCAGCGCTTCGGCAATTTGCCGGAAGATTTGGGTAATTTCTTCAACCGTCAATTTGCCTCTTCCGAATCGCTCTGACAACGTTTCGCCGGGCACATATTCCATCACTAGAAAACGTGGGCTGTTACCATTTTCGCGGTCGTAGTCAAACAACGTCGCAATGTTCGGATGATTCACCTTCGCCAGCATTTCGGCTTCGCGATTGAAACGATCCAGATGATTTCGATCCGTGGCAAAAAGTTCGGGCAGCACTTTGAGTGCGACGGCGCGTTTCAAATTCAAATCACGCGCCAGATAAACGGTTCCCATTCCGCCCGCTCCGATTTGCGAAACGATTTCGTAAGCGCCAAGCCGTTTGCCTTTTAGTTCTAAGGTTGGGGCATTGATTTGTTCACGGGCGAGATTTTGCGCCGCTTCATTGAGCGCCGGAGTTTCCAGAAAACCATCTGACTGGCTCTCATATTTGAGCATCGCGAGGACTTCGTGCCGAATGGATTCATCAGGCACGGGAGCTTCATTGACATACGATTCGCGCTCGACTGGCTTGAGCTGCAACGCTTTTTGCCAAAGCTGCTCAATTTGTTCCAGCTTATCTTTGGTCATATTAACTATAGCGTTTTTTGCCGATCATTTAGTGGTAATGATTTTTGCCTTACTGTTTTGTCTTGTCTGTTATCACGCAGGGGATTAAGTTAATGGTGCTCCGACTAACAAGCTAATTCTTGCTCAGTTCCTTCATTAACCAGGCCTTCGCAAATTTCCAGTCATCCATTACGGTGTCTTCGCTGACTTTCACGACCTGCGCCGTTTCTTTAACGGTCAGTCCACCAAAATAGCGTAACTCAACGACTTGCGCTTTGCGGGGGGCGACTTCCGCCAGTAAATTCAGCGCATCATCCAGCGCGGCAAGATCATTATGACCAGATGAATTGGGAACCATCAGCGCGTCATCCAGCGAAACTTTTTGATATTCCCCACCGCGCTTTTGTTGTTGCCGCGAACGGGCGTGATCCACCAGAATGCGCCGCATCATCTGGGCGCAAACCGCCATAAAGTGCGAGCGATCATTAAAACTCACGGCCTTTGCATCAATCAATCGGACATAAACCTCGTTGACCAGCGCCGTTGTTTGCAGGCTGTGGTCAGGACGTTCGTGACGCATGTAGTAATGCGCCTTGCGATGCAATTCTTCATAAACCATCGGGACTAATTGATCCAGGGCTGACTGATCGCCGCCACTCCAGGCCATTAATAATTGCGTTACTTCATGCGGGGAGCGTATAGACATAAAAGACCTTCGATAAATGCCATGTCCAACGAATTGTTCAATTCATCAAAGCAGGCGGAATTCAAAATTATTGAAAACGAGTTGAACCGCTCTTCAATCACCGGCTGAGTTAACTTAATAAAATCTCGCTTCTTCTGTCCAGGTCAAAATGCGCAAAAGCAAATCGAACGCACGAACTTTTTTTTGAGCCGACCTGTCGTATTTTGGGAACGCGCAAATTATAGCATCACTCGCACCGGAAAAATATTTTTTTGCCTCTCCTCCAGTTTTCCGCCTGGCTTTTCGCTTAGATAAGTGAGGACAGCAATCACGACCTCAAAATTAACGAGGGAGTTTTTACTGCTGTAAATCCTCGGATGATTGAAACTTCACGCCAAAGAGGGGATGCCAGCCAGATGGTGGCAAACCTGAAGTTGACGTTTGGCCCCTGAGAGTGGGGATCACGCTGGTTGGCAGCTCAAGTCCGACCAGCAGCGTTTTCGCTCTCAGG
This sequence comes from Blastocatellia bacterium, assembly GCA_043719385.1. Classification (GTDB taxonomy): domain Bacteria; phylum Acidobacteriota; class Blastocatellia; order RBC074; family RBC074; genus JAFDVL01. Next base: position 7,135 of record JAYSTY010000315.1, read on the forward strand.
TATTTTTTATGCAGCGAGGGGGAGCCATGAATAATTCTGCCATCGTATTTACCGGCACGAATGTTAATTGCTGGGTCATTGATCGCTTTATCAGTGACGACAATCTGCTGAAAACAGATGAACTGGAAACCGGGTTTGACTGGATCGAGAGTTACGGTTTTTACCAGGATTTTGCCGCCGCCAATTTGACGATTCCCGGCTGGCAAAATTTGCCCTATCGCTTCGTGATAAACCAGCGCTCAATCATTTGCTAACAAGTTATTGCTTTCGATCCGCTTTACTGGGGAGCAAAGCGGACACGAACGACACGCTGGCACGCCAGAGTTTTGGTCTCTGCCACTGATCTGGCGACCAGCGTTGCCGTTAATTTAAGTTCCCACCTCAAAACTTCGAATCATTGGCAGCAGGGTGAAACCGGGCCTCAGCCATTTCACACCTACATAGCCTAATCACCTTAGCCAGTTTCGCGCTGCTGCCAACGATTCGTAGTAATTTCAAACAGAGCGTCTGGTAAAGATAGTAAGTTGCCGACGCCGATCACCTTTAACATGGAGTAAAAAATATGAACTACACACGTGATAGCATCGTTCGTTTTTGCAGCCTCGCATTCCTGGCTGCGACTTTATTAACTTTCACTTTAACCGCCACCGCGCAGACACCGGATGCCAGAAGGATTTGGACGACTGTCGGTTCCGTCGGAATGGTTGACGAAGCTGACACTACCAAAACTTTCTTCGACAAAAGCGTCGTCCAATTAGGCAGGATTTTGATTTTGCAGCCTGGCGCAGAAGCCGCGCCCACGCCGATGAACCGCGTGAACACAATTGCGTTCCCGACGGAATCCGCTGTTGTGCGTTATAACATCACACCCGTTGACGGACTTTTCCCCGACGCCGGAACACGGCCTGCGGTGGAAATGAAATTGCGTTATCTGGACACGGGCAGCGCCCAGGTCGTAGCGAAATTGATCGAAGTTGATTTGGCGACGGGAGCCGAAATCGTGCGCCTGACGTTTGACAGTAACAAATTTGCTGGGGCGAACGGCTATCAGGTAAATTCAATTACCGATTGCCTGCCAAGCTGGCGCTTTGATTTTGTCAACAAAGGCTATTACGTCGAAGCGACGCTGACGCACAGCGCTTTCTTTATTGGCAGTGCCGCTGGTATCAGCCTGATCAAAGTGCAACAGAGCGGTTGTATTTTCTAAACCTCGCTCAACCAGTTGGCGCACAAAGGCCATTCGTCGTATCCTTCGCAACATTCAAAAAAATGTGGAGGAGATAACGAATGGCTTTTGATTTTAGAGCGAGCTTGAAAAGGATGTACAGCGGGCTGCCAGCCCGCGTTCAAGGCTTACGGAAGCAGTTTTTTTTGCGCAACCTGCGAATTTTCAACTTCGGCTTGCGGGCTGGCAGCCCGCGCTACGAGGGATTGAGCGCAGGCCTTCTGCTCTTTTTGTGGATTTTTGTTTTCGCAGCTTTCGTCATTACTGCACAAGCACAATCAGATGAAAGATGGTGGCAAAAAGCTCGTACCTTCCATTCAATGGCGGATTTCAATACTCTCACTAAAGGACAGATCAAAATCCAGCGCTCCAACATCATGGTTCGTTTCGGCAGCAGGTTTATTGGTTCACCAAACGGGATCATAGAACGCTCGCAAGATGGCAGCCTGAGAACTTACCCGCCGCTCGCCCAATTACCCTGCAATGATGTGACAGTAATTGTTGATGACCAGCCCGCAGTAGTTCTGATTGGAACGAAAGAAGGCTTTATCATCTATCATCAAATGCTGCAATCCATTATTTACCTTGCGGGTAAACGCTGGCTCCCTGATGACCATGTAACGGGTATCGGGCTTGAAAAAAGTGGCGCTATCTGGATCGAAACACCCAAAGGTTTTTCGCGCATTGAATACAAATCCATGACGCTTGCGGAAAAATCACGCAGCTTCGTCGAACGCGTACAGAAACGTCATAATCGTTGGGGCTTGACGGCAGATTCCAATCTCAAAGTTCCCGGCGATCTCACCACGAATCAAATGGTGTCGAGCGACAACGATGGTTTGTGGACGGCGATGTATGTCGCGGCGGAGTGTTTCCGTTACAAAGTCACGGGCGAAAAAGATGCCCGCGAAAATGCGCGTACCGGGATGAATGCGTTGCTGCGCCTCGAAGAAATTTCCGGCATTCCCGGCTTCCCGGCTCGCTCCTTCATCAAAGTCGGCACGGACGTTCAGCCCGGCGATGGCGAATGGCACGACACGCCTGATAAAGCCTGGCGCTGGAAAGGCGATACGAGTTCCGATGAAATTGTCGGGCATTATTTCGTCTACCCGATTTATTTTGACCTGGTCGCGGATGAACAGGAAAAGCTGAAAATTCGTGCGCTGGTTGATCGCATCACGAATCACATTCTGAATCACAACTACCAATTGGTTGATGTAGACGGCAAGCGCACACGCTGGGGATTCTGGGGGCCGGATCAGATTTGGGATGATCCTGATGAAACCGGAATCAGAGCGTTGCACATCCTCGCACATTTACGCGTAGCTTTGCACCTGACAGCCAGCGACGCAAACCGTGCCAAATTTCAGGCGGCCTATGATGACCTCATCAAAAATCACAACTATCATTTGCTGACGCGCAATCAAAAAATAAATATTCCAGGCCGCGTCAATCATTCGGATGATGAACTCGCGTTTCTTTCGTACTATCCATTATTACAATACGAAACGGATCCGAAATTGTTAGAAGTGTATAAAGAAAGCCTCGAACGTAGCTGGCAAGTCGAACGCCCGGAACGCAATCCGCTCTGGAATTTTATTTATGCGGTGGGCTGCGGAGCAAAGGATTTCGACCAGGAAAACTCACTTCGCACATTGCAGGAAATTCCAATGGATTTGATTGAATGGACGGTGAAAAATTCTCATCGTTTGGATGTGTTGCTTGATCCGTTGAGTGATCGCTTCAAGCAAAAACAGTCGCTCATCGTGCTGCCATATGATGAATTGCCGATGTCGAAATGGAATGGTAATCCCTACAATTTAGACGGCGGCAACGGCGGTCGCCGCGAAGATGACGGCGCATATTTTTTGCTGCCGTATTGGATGGGGCGCTATCACAAATTGATCAGTGAGTAGCAATAAGGCTTACAACAATTCTGTACGAGGTAATTTCATTCTTTGCAGAAAGGCTTTGAGTCGCTCTGATTTGGACAATTGCTCATCCACTTCCTTTTCGACTCGCCGCAATAATTCTTGTTCGGATGGAGTCAGCATCGTCGGCTCTTGTGAGGTACCGAGCCTCTGATTCAGTGAGGCATTCAAAGCGATAGCCGAAGGAAGCATGCCACCAGTTTTCGAGTTCTTTTCCATATCTTTCCCGTAATAACAAGAACCTTTTCGGCAGGTAGTTTTTGATCAAATCCTGCTCATCCCATCTTTATTTTATTGCCGCTTGATAACTCCGCTTCAAACCCTCATTCAACATATTCAGAAATGCTATCACTGCCTTCACATCGTTTTCACTAAGCTTGATTTTTTTCAATTCCTCATCCGCCGCGCGAATTTCTCCGGCACGTGCCATTTCGCTCAAACGCCTGATTTCATTGATTGCATCTGTCAGCGTAGTGTATGCGCCGTTGTGCATATACGGATGTGTAGAGGCAAGATGGCGCAGGCCGGGCGTTTTAAAAGCCCCAATCATGCGCGGCAAAAATTGTTCGTCGCTTTCATTGGCGCGACGCATCACTGAGGTTTTCAGGCTCACAAAATTCCAATAACCAAGATCAACATTTTCGGGCTTGCTGCTGGCTGGAATTTCGCGCCACTGTGTTGCCGGGTGAACAGCCTCAGCCGCACCCGGAATATTCAGCTTCGCAAATTTCCCTGCCCCGTGAATTTGATCGTATTCAATTTGGCTGATGCCCAGGTTGTGAAAGAGGTTGTCGGTAAAGAGCGGCGGTGCGTGACAGGTCACACAATTTCCGGTGGAAGAATCAAAGAAAATTTTTAGCCCTGCCAATGCTGTACGATCAAATCCCTTTGTTAACCTGAGTGTTTTTGTTTGCTCCAACTCGCCTATTTTTGCCAGCCAGCGTTTGCCAAATTCCTGACCACTCTCACCATTTGCCGGAGCAGTCGCAAGATTATTCAGCTTTACAAATTGATCGTAAGGCGAATTCATCGGGCTGTTGAGCGTCCGCATAAAATCGGCAATGGCACGCGCCACAAGATTGACGACTTCAGCGCGGCTGAGTTTTTCCAGTTCGACGTTGTATGCTTTTTTGAATTGCTCGCGGTAATTTCCCTGCCCTGCTTCATCGCCGTTATCCTGCAAAATCACTGCCTCGATCTGCGCCAACGCCTGCTCTTTTTCTTCCGGCAACCAGCCCATCGGACGACCGCTGAAAGTGCCTTTGACTAAATCTTCGAGCGAGGCAAATTCGCCATCGAAGTGCAGACGCGGCATTTTGGCTACGTCAAATAAAGCAGGCGAATTGCGCAGTTCAAATCGTTGCGGTAACTGCGTCCGAAAAGAAATCCAACTGCGATTGAAAAAATCCGCGAAGGCACGCGTGCCCTGCGGGTCTTCGTCAAACAAGTGGCAACTGCTGCAACTGGCGGGCAGATCTCCCTGCGAAGTCGAAAATCGCGCATCCCGAAACAATCTTTCACCCAAACGAACGGATAGCGAATTTGAACTGCTTTGCGACCATGCAGGGAAATTCACACAGGCCAGCACAGCGCAAACGATCACGGCTCCACGCTTGAGCCATATTTTTCCAAGCTTTGATTTCGATGGCACTTGAGACAAACCTCCAAACAAGTTTACTGCCGCGATTAAAACATAACTCTGCCTGGCGAGCGAGTGGCTGATTCAATTCAGGCAGGGTATATTGCTAATGAGCCTCGGTACAGTACCGCGAGCGGTAGCGAGCCGGGTAGTACCGCAGACCAAAGGATTTTTTTGCATGCCTAATCAGGAAGAAGCACCGTCACTTCATCGCGCACTCGGAACATTTGCCGCTACTGCTTTTGTCGTGACCAGCATGGTCGGCACGGGAATTTTCACAGTCCCGGCTTATGTCAGGGTCGCCACCGGCAGCGGAGTCGCCGCTTTAGGCGTATGGATTGTCGGGGCGGTACTGGCGCTGTCAGGTGCGCTCTGTTATGCGGAACTGGCAACCCGCATGCCGCATGCCGGAGGCGAGTATCAATATCTCAGCCAGGTGTTCGGAAAAATGTCGGGCTTCGTCTGCGGCTGGATTACTTTTTTTGCGGGCTTTGCCGCTCCGATTGCCGCCTCTTCGCTGGGTGCAGTGGCCTATTTTTCCCCGCTCATTCCGGGCTGGAACCCGGACACGCCAATCATTGCCGGCTGGAGCATTTCGCAAGGCTCAGTCGTCGCCGCCAGCTTAGCCATCATTATGGCCATCGTACATTCCATCGGCGTGCGACCAAGTGGACGCTTGCAAAGCCTGCTGGCGGTTACAACTGTCTTCTCAATTATCATTTTTGTGGGCGCAGGATTCGCTACGGGAAACGGAAATTTCCAGGGCATTACGCAGGTTTCACAAGCAGGCGAAACGTGGTGGGTTGCACTGATTCAGGTCAGCTTTGCCTATACCGGATGGAACGCGGCGGCCTACTTAGCTGGTGAAGTCAAAAACCCGCGAAAAACGCTGCCGCGCGCATTGATTGGCGGGACATTAATTGTCGTGCTGCTTTACCTCGCGCTAAATTTATTATTTTTTTATGCGCTGCCAGCCAACGCCTGGCAACCAACTATTGCGGTCGGTCAGGTCGCGGCTGAGCATTTATTTGGCGCAGCAGGCGGACGCGTATTAACCGCAATTGTGACGATCATTATTCTCGGCTCCATCAGCGCGTGGACGGCTTCAGGACCGCGTGTTTATTTTGCGATGGCGCAGGATGGCATCGCGCCAAAGATTTTCCAGCGCCTGAATTCGCGCCGCGCTCCGGCCTTCGCTACGATGATTCAAGCCATCGTCGCCGCAATGATGGCCCTGAGTGGAGCTTTCGAGCAATTATTAATTTATGTGGGATCGGGCTTGTTATTATTTTCAGGCATCACGATTGCCGCAATTTATTTCGCCCGTCGTAAACAGATTGCGCACGCGCCCAATTATTTTCGCGTGCCGGGTTATCCCTTCACACCCGCAATTTTTATCGCGCTGGTAATTATTTCGTGGATTCAAAGCCTGCGCGAACAACCAATCCCGACGGGCGCGGCATTACTCACAATTATTGTCGGCGTCGTGATTTATTATGGCGCACGGGCATTAGGCTGGATTGTGGAACAAGCACAACCACTTCCTCAAACTTCGGAGCAGGCGTAGCACAAGCTCGAAAGCTTACACCACTATTTTTTTGGAATCAGCGGCAACACAAGCGCGGAAGGATGCTCGGCATCGTGATAAATCGTCTGCTTTGCTTTCTCCATGCGCGTGCCGCCAAATGTTTTCTCGCCCGTATTCAAATTACGATTGAAGCGCGGGAAATTACTGCTGGAAATATAGACACGAATGCGATGACCAGCCTTGAAAACATTGCTCGTCGCCCACAAATCAATTGTGTATTTGTAAATTTTGTTCGGCTCAATCGGTTCGGCTTTTTCGGTTCCGTTGCGATAACGCGCACGAATGATTCCATCGCCCAAATATCGCGCATAACCCTTTTCGTCTACATCCACAATCATCGCGGTGAAATCCGTGTCGGCGGCTGAGGTCGAAGCATAAATTTCAGCCGTAATAAAACCAGTGACTTCGATGTCCTGCGTCACAACCGGACTCGTATACACCAGTACATCATTGCGCGATTCGTTTGGACTTTGATCGAATGGCCCCGGCGCAATACCTCCGCAACACAAGCGACCGCCAATCGTGCGAACGGGACTGGCAGGATCGTAATCAAAGACATCAGGCTTTTCACGTTTTGGCGGCGTTGTCCAAATGCCACCATCGCCATCCACTGAATTCGCACCTTTGCCTGCGTGTAAATAATATTTTGTGTACTGCGTGCGAGCCAGAGGAAATTCTTTTTCATCGCGCCACACGTTGTCACCGAGGACAAAAATCTTGACTGGAGAATCGGTCGAAAATTCGTTCTGCTTCCCTTTCATCACGTAATCGTACCATTTCACAATCGTGCCGTTCATATCCAGCACAGCTTGTTTGCCGAACGTCACATCGCCGATTTTCCCTTCGGGCGAAGTCGCCGCGTGCGCCCACGGCCCCATCAATAAACGTTGTCCGTCACGCGCTTCTTTGGTCGGAGCTTCTTTTTGCAAGCGCATAAAATTACGAATTGAGCCACCGCTGAAAATGTCGTGCCAGCCGCCCGAATGCAAAGCTTTCACATTCATCCTGCCGTAATGATCCGAGATTTTAATTTTACGCCAGTACTCATCGTTGGTTTCGTGTTCAACCCAGTCACGAAAATACGGCGCTACCTCGGCGGCGGTTGGTGTCGTAACCAAACGATAATCTTCGACGGGCAATTGCTCTGCCCATTGTTTGGGACGATTCAGCGCCCCTGTTTTGCGCATTACCGTGTCCAGTACCAGGCCCGAAGTCCACGATTCCGCGAACCATTGCATCAATGCGCCGCCTTCATACGTCCAGCCTTCGTAATATTCCATCGCCGTCACGTAAGGGAAAATTCCGACCAGATGCGGCGGCGCGGTTGAAGCCGCCAGCATTTGCGTAGCGCCAACATACGAGCCGCCAAACGTCCCCACTCTGCCGTCGGAGTAAGGCAACGCCGCCGCCCATTCAATCGTGTCGTAACCATCATTGGCTTCGTACTTGAACGGATAGAATTCGCCTTCGGAATCAAACCGACCACGCGTGTCCTGCAAAATCGCAATATAGCCGTGCGAAGCAATAAACATGCCGGTTGTCGGGTCTTTGCGATTGTACGGAGTACGCGTCATAACAACGGGAAATTTGCCTTCAGTCTGGGGGCGATAAATGTCGCACACGAGCGAAACCCCGTCGCGCATTTTGACACGAACATTGGTTTGCACCTGAACAGTGTAAGCGTCGGGCGCAGGCGCAGAGGATTGTGCAAACGAGGCAATAAACAAAAACAGGAGAATAACGGACAAAGGGCGAACGTTGATTTTCATAGGGTTTGTCTCTTAAAAATAATGGAACACCGATAAACGCGGATGAAGCAGATTTACGCTGTTTTGATCTGCGATGATCGGCTAAATTTACGTCATCTGCGGTCACTCTTTGAAATTGGAAGCAGGATCATACCGCAGCCATTGACTACAAGGAAACAGCCCTACATCATTGACCATAATATGCGCGCAATTCCAACCCTTAAAATCAGCATCTCCGGTGTCCGTGGCGTGATTGGCGCATCACTCACGCCGACGCTGCTCACACGCTTTGCCCAAGCATTCGGGACTTACGTTGGCTCCGGTACGATTGTGCTGGGGCGTGATACGCGCACGTCGGGCGAAATGGTCAGGCAAGCAGTTATTGCGGGGTTATTATCCAGCGGCTGCCGCGTGATTGACCTTGATATTTGTCCGGTTCCAACGGTGCAATTGATTACGCGGCAACGTAAAGCGCGTGGCGGCATTTGCATTACTGCCAGTCACAATCCGGCGGAATGGAACGCGCTCAAATTCATCAATGCCGAAGGATTATTTTTGAGTCCCGGTCAGGCGCGAGAGCTACTCGACATCTATCATCAGGGCGATTATCACAAAGTTTCCGGCGCTAACATGCGCAACGTCGAAGCGTTTTCCGGCGGCAATGAAGCGCACATCAAAGCGATTATTGACGCCGTTGGGCCGTTGCCAAAAACTGCTCGCAGGCTCAAGGTCGCGCTTGATTCCTGCAACGGCGCGGCTTCGCACATTGCGCCCCAATTGCTGGCAGCGTTAGGCGCAGAAGTTGTCAGCATCAATACGACTCCCAATGGCTCGTTCCCGCGTGGCGCAGAACCCATCGCCGAAAATATTTCTGCGCTGTGCCAACTGGTAAAAGACAGTGGCGCAGACGTTGGCTTTGCCCAGGATATGGACGCGGATCGTTTGGCGGTAGTGAATGAAAACGGCATGCCGATTGGCGAAGATTACACTTTGGTTTTAGCCACGCGTTATGTGTTAAGTAAAAATCCCGGCGCGGTTGTCGCCAATCTTTCGACTACGCAGGCGCTTGATCCGGTGGTCAAACATTTTGGCGGCACCTTGCATCGGTCAAAAATTGGCGAAGCAAATGTGACGGAAAAAATGCAGGCCGTCAACGCCATCATCGGTGGCGAAGGCAATGGCGGCGTGATTTATCCGCGCATTAATTTTTGTCGTGATAGTCAGGTCGGAATGGCGTTGATCCTGCACCTGCTGGCGGATTCCGGCAAATCTGTGTCAGAGCTTTTAGCAGAATTTCCGCATTACCACATCATCAAAGAAAAGCTGGCCTGCCCCTCTGACAAAATCGCCGAAGCCCTGAAAATGATCCGGCGCGAATACGCCAGTTATGAAATGGATTTGCGCGATGGCGTGAAAGTGTTGTTTGATAACAGTTGGCTGCACGTGCGCGGATCGAACACCGAACCAATTATTCGCATCGTCGCCGAAGCGGAAACCGAAGCAAAGTCGCGCGCTATTGTGGATCAGATTTTCAATAAAGTAGCCGCCCTGATCAAATCGTA
>JAYSTY010000316.1:0-1112 GCA_043719385.1 Blastocatellia bacterium
TCACAATGCCGTTGGAATTTTGACGGAGGCTGCGAGTGCGGATTTGGCGACGCCGCTGAAAATTACCAATGAAGAAATGCGAGCCGGAAAAAAGTTGCGCGCCAACGTCGAAGAAGATGAGGGCGGTCGTCGGTTCACCATTCGTGGTTTGCCGAATGCGCTGGAACGGGCAACACATTTTCCCGATCCATGGCAGGAAGGCGAATGGCATCCGAAAGATATTTTAACAATGGAGATGATGACTTCGCGCTCATTGCTGAAGATGGTGACGCTTTACCGCGAAACGTTTCTGCGTAATTTTTATGAAGCAGGGAAACGGGCGATTGAGGCGAATGAAAGTGATAAAGAGCAGCCGTTTGCATTTGTGATTCCGAAAGCGCAACGCAATGAATTCGCTGCCTTGCGAATGGTCAGCATCCTCGCCGCACAAGGCATTGAAGTTCATGAAGCTGCCAAATCTTTCACCATTGATGGCACGAATTACGAAGCTGGTTCGCGGATTGTAAAATTGAATCAGCCCTATCGCGCCGGAGCCAAAGCGTTGCTCGAAGTTCAGCAATATCCCGAACGTCGTTTGTATCCGAACGGCCCGGCAGAGGCTCCGTATGATGTCGCGGGCTGGACTTTGCCGATGCAGATGGGCGTTGATTGTTTTGCGGCGAAACAGAAATTTGAGGTAGAAGTAAAATTGCTGAGTGACGGCGAATTGCGCGAAGCCGTGAAGAAAAATCATCCGCGTATCGAAACCAAAGCACGAGTCGGTTTGTATAAAAGTTTTGCGGCTTCGATGGATGAAGGCTGGACGCGTCTGGTGTTTGATCAATACCAATTAAAATATAATTCGTTGCTGGACGCAGAAATTCGCGGCGGAAATTTGCGCGAAAAATACGACGTCATTGTGCTGCCTGATCAAAGTTCCCGTGCCATTATTAATGGTCAAAATGCGAAGACATACCCCGAAGAATTCTCTGGTGGAATTGGCAAAGATGGAGTGAAAAATTTGCAAACATTTGTCGAAGCCGGGGGGACTTTGATCTGCTTCGATAATGCCGCACGGTTTGCGATCCAGGAATTTAAGCTCCCGCTCAAAAATGTTCTGAATAACATAAAGA
>JAYSTY010000317.1:0-6870 GCA_043719385.1 Blastocatellia bacterium
TCGCGGCAGGCTCGTGTGTGCTGGCCTTGACGACACCCGGCAGTCGGACGCTCACCGCGACGTATGCGGGCGAGACGAATTTCAATGGGAGTTCCGACACGGAATCCCATACGGTCGTCGCGCCTCCTTCCATCGCCAAAGCCTTCGCGCCAAATACGATTTCAGTCAACGGTACGACGACGCTGACCTTCACCATCACGAATCCGGCAGCGAACACCCTCACGCTGACAGGCGTCGGTTTCACGGACACGTTCCCCAACAATCCGAATCTGGTGGTCGCGACGCCCCTGACCACGACTAACACCTGCGGCGGCACACTGACCAATGACGCCAGTGGTGTGCTGGCTGCCAATAACACTGGTATCAAACTCAGTGGCGGAACGGTAGGTATTGGCGGCTCCTGTACGGTTTCGGTCAACGTCACCCCGAAGGCACAAGGACCCTTCAATAACGTCAGCGGCAACGTCACCTCGACCAATGGTGGAAACGGCAACACCGCAGCACATACCCTGTCCACCAATAATCCACCGACCATTATTGTCAGTCCGGTGCTGCGCATTGAAGGAGCAGCCGCTGCCAATGCCACGGTCGCTACCGTGAATGATGTAGAAGATGCGGAAAATACTCTGCTGCTGAAGGTCAATGGTGGAACGAGCGCCACGGTCAACGGCGTCACGGTGAGTAACCTTGCGGTCAATGCCGCCGGGGTCGTGACCGCCGATGTCGCATCTCCCTGCGGGGCGACGACGGCGATCTTCACCGTGCGCGTCACCGACAGTGGCGGCTTGTTTGCCGAAGCTTTTTTGCCCGTCACTGTGACGTCGCAACCGCCCCCCGCGCTGCGCATCAACGATGTCACACTGGCAGAAGGCAGTCCGTCCGGGACCACCGCTTTTACCTTCACGGTTGCGCTGACTCCGGCGCATCTTTGCCAGGCAGTGACCGTGAATTATGCCACCGCCAATGGTTCCGCGCTCGCCGGTAGCGATTACACAGCGACCAGTAACTCACTCAGCTTTGCCCCGGGCGAAACCGTGAAGACCATCACCGTCAATGTCAGCAAGGACAAAGAAGTGGAGCCGGACGAAACCTTCTTCGTCAATTTGAGCAATCCGGTGAATGCCACGCTTGCCGATGCGCAGGGGCTGGGCACGATCACGAATGATGATTTCCCGCCGTTCACGGCCACAATGGGCGATCCGTTTGTCTGTAGCGGCGTCGGCAGTTCGCTCCTTGTCACCGCCACGCTCACCAATCCCAACAGCACCCCGCAGGCCGCGACCTTCAATGTCACGCTGCCTTCACAACTCACAATTATTCCCAACACCTGCACCGCGAATGTCGGGACTTGCACGACGACGCCACCCAATCAGGTCGCGTGGATGGGTAATCTCGGCGCGGGACAAACCGTCACGATTCAGTATCAGGCGCAGGTCGCCGATGGGACTCCGCTCGGCACGCTCATCACGATCAATTCCACGGGCAGCGTCAATGGCGTCCCGACTTCCACTTCTGCTTCCGGCACAGTCTCGTGTCCCAACAATGGCCCCAACAGTCCGGTCGTCAACGATCAGAAACCCGGTTCGCTGCTGGTCTTCCCGTACTACAAACACGATGCCCAGAACAAAGTAGACACGCGGCTGACCATCACTAACATTGGCAAACTGCCGATCAATGTTCACTTCCTGTTTCTGGATGGCGCGACTTGTCAGGAATTTGACCAGTTTGTCTGCTTCACGCCGAACGCCAGCATTACGTGGAAAGCCTCGGAATTTGATCCCCAGAACAAGGGCTATCTGATTGCTTATGTGACCGATAATCAGGGCCAGCCGCTTGCTTACAACGGGCTGATCGGGAATGCCTTTGTGACAGATGGCGAGTATGTCGGTAATTATGGCGCGGAATCGTTTGCCTCACCCCAGGCATTGGGAACAACGATTGGGGCCGTCTCAACCCCGGGCTTGTCGTGGACAATTCCGCTGGATGGGATTGCGCTGGATATGGCCCCGACAGCTTTTGCGGTTGAGTTACAAAGTCCGGTGGACACGATCAATCAAAAACTGGTGCTGGCGGGACTGCGCGGCGATGCGTATGCCGGCACGCTGGGCGGCGTGACGCAGATTGGGGCGGGGCTGGTCTACAACGGCCACGAAGCGTTGCGCAGTTTCTCGCCGTTCATCAGCGGACAGTGTCTGGTCGAAAAAATCATTGACAGCACGACGCCACGGGTAGCGGGGACGATGGCCAGCCTGATGCCCAAAGGGGAAGTCGGCACCTTAAGATTTAGTGTCACGGCAGCGACGGGCTTGTTACTGACCTCGAACAAAAATGCCCTGAGCGGCATCCGCACCCTGCATAAAGTCCAGGTGGGGATTTCCTCCCTCATCGTTCCTTTATTGACACCCGATTGCCAGTACTGGCGACCACAACCCTAAACCCGGCTCGCAGTTTGGAGCGCCCGCATCCTGCTAGCGCTCCAACGGAGCAAAACAATTTCCCGGCCTTACTGTGACAAAACTTCTTTGAAAAATTCCAACGCTCGTTGATCGCCGCTTTGCCCCAGCCAGAACATTGCCTGTTTGCGCACTGCCGCCTTTTGATGCGTTTTGGCAATTTTGATGAGCAGCGGAATCCCTTCATCCTTTGGTTTCTGGCTAAGCGCAAAAACCGCCTGGCGTTGCACTTCGGTTTCGCCATCTGCTTTTTCGACGACGTTGCTTAAGTATTTCAGGCTCCGCTCACCTGCCTTTTGCCCCAGCCAGAAAAGCGCCTGCTTTTTCAATTCGCGGTCATTGTCGCTGTCGGCAATTTTGATCAGAAAATCTGTTGCGGCGTCTTTGTTTTCGTTAATCGAAGTCGCAAAAATGATTTGTCGTTTCAATTCGCGGGGCGTAACGACCGCGTAAAGATTTTGCAAAGTCCCCAGCGCCGGTTTGTCTTTGCTGATGCCCAGCGCGAAAACGGCTTGTTTACGAACTTCAAGATTTTCGTTTTCGTTGCGCACGATATCGGCAATGAATGACGATTCTCCGGCGGAATGTCCCAGCCAGAACACCGCAGCTTTACGAATCTTCACTTCTTTCGACTGACTCACAAAATTTTTCAGCATGGCACTGACACGCTGATCGTCGTGGACAGCTATGGCCTGCACAGCGTGCTCGCCCACGCGGTCGGTCGGCTGTTGCTCAACCATGTCTTTGAGATAATTCAAACTCGCTTCATTCCCTGCCCGACCCAGCCAGTAAACCGGATAGCCGCTGTATTCACGCTGCCGATCAAGGTTGTAAATTTCCAGCCGCGTAATGATGTCAGCCTCGTGCAACAAAAAGACACCGAGGTTACGCGTTTCGATGACAGAATCAACACTGATACCATTGATCATGGTGACATTTCCGTGGTTGTAAAACTCCGCATCAATGGCGATGCCGGGACGAACATCAAACGAATATGCTGTCCAGAATTTTTGTTTACTGGCAGTTCCCGGTTTGCTGGCCTGCGCAAGTTTGGCTTTGAAGTTTTCACCTTCCACCGGAATGAAATTCTGGCTTTGCGTTGGAGTCTGAATGGCAGGCACGACAAGGTTAATTTCTGGTGTCCAGTGACGATAAAAAAAGCTGGTCACGGCTAATATTATGGCAGCCCAGTTCATCATTTTTGTACCTCTCTTTCGTTGATATAGCCTGCAAGAAAAAGATTTTCTCGTCCACGAAGCCACACAAAAATTCACGAAGAAGAAAAAAGAAAAGCGGAACAAGATAACTTGTCAGGCCGCTCACAGTTAATCTTGTTCATCGTGTCAATCCTGTCAAAAAATCTTCTTCCCCCTTCGTGCTGCTTCGTGTGACTTCGTGGAAAAACGTTTGCTTGCAAACTATAGTGATCCCGTATGCAGTTTAATTTATTTGAGAATTTCCTCTAAGAATTTTGACGCTTCGGGATCGCGGCTTTGCCCCAGAGATAAAACTGCTCGCTTGCGCAAAGTCATAGACGAATCGCCCTTCGCAATACTCAGTATTTTTTGCAGTGCTGTTTTCGATTTGGACTGGCTCAGGGCAAAAATAATTTGTCCTTTGACCTGTTCATTTTGTTCGGAATCATAGAGTTTTACCACTTCGCCAATGGATTGTTCGCCACGTTGTCCCAGCCAGAAAATTGCCTGAGAACGAATCGTTGTACTTTTGTGATTGCGCGCCACCTCAAATAATCTGGCGGTCGTTTGAGGCGTATTATTTTGGGCAATTGCGAACAAAGCAGCTTTCGCAATTTCCGGCTCTTCTGATTTTGTGAGCAGTTCATCCAGCAGTGCAAGCGCTTTCTCATCCTTACTTTGCCCCAGCCAGAAAATCGCCGTGCGCCGCAGCTTCGGATCATTCTGACTCCGCGCCAGCTCAATCAAATATGGGGTAGTTTTTGGCCCATGATGCTGCCCCAGTAATCTGACCGCCACATCTTTCAGGGGCTTGCTCGAAGTTTCTGCTTTCAGAATTTCGGCGATATATGGCAAGGCACGATCAGAATCCGATTGCATCAGACTTTGCAACGCGATGCTTTTGATTTCATCTTTGTCGCTCATCGGCTCACGTTTACTCTGATTCGACCATTCAAACGTTGTCGCTTGTGCCGGCCCAATCCCAATGGCCCCCGGAGCGCTCAACTCATTAGTTGACCAGGTTGAACTGAATGAGCCGGAAACTGCGGCAGGTGCGCTTGAATCAATACCTGGGACAGCCTGAATAGATGGCACACTACTCGTGCTGATCGCATAGCTCATCACAGTTTTATTCCCTGTTGCCGGGGCCATTTCAATTTGCAAGGCTCTGGCATCATCAAGCCAGGAGGACTGTGGATATTGCCTGAAGAGTTGCGTCAAATACTTTTCCGCGGCGGAAAAATGTGCTTGTTTTTTGTTGGTGAAGGCCAGCCAGTAAAGTGCTGCATCAACATTTTTATTCTTTGGATAGTCGCGGATAAAATCCCGAAAATGTTGTTCGGCGGCCTCCCATTTGTCGTCTTCGAGCAAATCACGTCCGGCGCGAAAAGCGCTGGCAGCACTGTCAGACACACTGGTCGTTTGGACAAAACGGTTCAGTTTTTTCAGCTCAGGGCTGACGGTTTGCCCGAAGCTTTGCACCATCATAAACAGGGTCACAAGCAACAGATAAATCAACGTATTATTTTGTTTCATAGCAAGCTCCAGTAAAGATTTCATTAATCTGCGTCCGCGTTAATTGACGCAAATGAAGTCGTATAAATTTGTAAGGCGGCAACGATTTCTTTCTTCTGCATGCGTTCCTTAATAGGCTGGATTTCGTCAGCCGTTGGACGCTCAGAAAGATTTGCCAGATCAAGTAATAATGGCTCTAAATTGCTCAGTACATCTTCCGTAGCTAAATCACTTTTCGCTTCAGCGATGAGCCGGAATTTAATATTTTCGCGCAATAACAAACGTGCGCGGGATTTTTCGTAGCCTAAATCAAAGGTCGCATCATCACTCGCCTGTGCATTTCTAAATGAGCGCAGGACGAGTTGGGCTTTTTCAAAATGACGCGCTAATTGCAGCGGCGAAAGATCGGGACTGTTAATCGCAGCCTCGGCAAATGGTACAGGGTCAAACAAGGAATATGGTTTCTTGCCGGGCGGTCGCGCATCATCTTTACGTGGTTTTGCTGGCTTGACCGGCTCACGTTTTCTGCGGTTCGGTGAAGGTCGGCTTTGATCAGTTGCAGCCAGATTAACTATCGGTGAAATAGTTTCCACAACGTCTTTTTTAGCTCCAGCAATTTTCACCTCAGAACGCTCCCGCAAGCCCCACCATGCGCCTGCTACTAAAATCATTAATGCCAGCGTCGCCGGACTCATCCAACCCGGACGCAACCACGTGCGGCTCATCACATTTGCCGCCTTATCCTGAATTAGTTTAGTGCGCAAAGCCGCTTCATAACGATGCCAATAAGCCTCGTCCGGCATTACAAATTGTTCCACCTGATGAAAAGCAATCAGCGCCTCTTTCACACTGAAATAATAATCTTTGCAGGTTTGACATGACGTTAAATCAGCCAGCAGTGAGGGATAAATATGATTGTCCGGGTGATTGAAATCCAAGTCATTTATTTTTTCTCTGGTGTGATTACAATAATGCATAAAGCCTAACTCTTTTCGCCAATGGCGAGTTGTGAAAACTCATCTGCCGGAGCATTTGCGCCAAGTTTTTCGCGCAATTTTCGCACCGTGCGAAACAATGCTTTTTTGATTGTGCCTGCTGAAACGCCGCAAGCCGTGGCAATTTCATCGCAGGTCATGCCCTCACGATGCTTCAGTAAAAATATCAATCGTTCACGCGGGGCCAATTCTCCGAGCGCCTGCAGCACCTGCTCAACCAGCAGATGCTGATGCAGCCCCGCTTCGATTTGAAAGAACGGTTCGATGTCGTCCAGCGGAATAAATTCACGTTTTTTCCTGCCACCCAGCCACGCAAAAAATTGTGACCGCTGCTGATTCAGCAAAGTATTGATTGTGATTTGCCGCAGCCAGGTATAGAAACTGGCTTCCCCCTTAAAACTGTCAATCGCACGATACGCTTTCAACCACACATCCTGTGACAAATCTTCGGCATCCTGTGGGTCACGGGTGTGATGCAAAGCTAACGCATAGATACGACGCTGATAGCCACGCGCCAGCTCGCAAAAAGCCTCCCGATCACCTGATTGTGCGTGCGCTATCAATTCGTTTTCATTAATCACGGATGACCTACCATTTACGAAGTGTCATAACCATAGACACGAGTTTGGAGATTTGGTTGGCAGGAAGAGGGGAATTATTTTTATGGGGGATTTATCATTACCACTTGCGGTCGCACAAGGGGGTTTTGGA
>JAYSTY010000318.1:0-2830 GCA_043719385.1 Blastocatellia bacterium
TTGGGGTGCAAGAGGTCGGGAGTTCAAATCTCCCCGGGCTGACCATTCTTTTCAATCACTTACAGACATTCCACTATCCTTATTAAGTTCAGACGGACACATTTTCGGACACAATCAGAAGAAAAATAGACCCAGAGCGAGCGATAGAAAATAAATATGCGAATCGTTTCCATTGCGCATTTATTTCAGGCCTCAGGTTTTATTTTCAGGAATTCAATTATTTTTTTTGAATCATCAATCAGCGAAAAAATGTAATCGGAACAATCCCTGCCGCTTCTACGGGATCAAGTTCATGATGGTCTGAGGTAATGAACTTGCCACCTACTCGTAGCGTCAGTGCCAACCCAAGCGCATCCGCCAGCGACATTCGATGTGTGCCTTTGAGTTTGCCAGCTTCCCGCCAGAAAGCATTGTCAAAATCTGAACGCGTAGCGATGCCAAGACTTGCCAAAAGATTAATGGCTTGATCCGCTGCCGCTTCGCCGCCTGTCCGAAAAGCCTGATACCAGATTTCACATAAATTAATTGCGTGTGCCAGACAGACGGAGTCTGGCTCGTTCAAAATGTCTTCAATGACTTCTGCGCCCTGTTCATTTGTCAGGAAGGCAATCATTGCCGTTGAATCTAAAACGTAAATCATTTGCCTTCTCGTTCCAATTCAAAATGCTTCTCTGCTAGGAATTCATCAACCGATGGCAGGATACCTTTCAGGCTGCCACGCGCTTGTCGAATAGCGGCGAATCTTGCGGCGCGGTCATCAGGCATCGCTTCAAGGTGGAGCGCTTCAATTAACTTCTGCTGCTCGGTGTAAGGCAATGCCTGGGCAGCTTGTATTAATGATTCCAATGTACTCATCTTGTCCCTTCTTTTTCCTGGTTGCTTTTTTGCATCACCAGAACTCAACTTAGTGAGCAACCCGTCGTTCTTCTACGCGGCTTTCTTCTCCTGGATAATTTGCCGCAATGCCTCATTCACAGCTTCGGATGAAGTGAACACTTCGGACACATCCGGCGCAAGCTTCACCAGCACGGTATCAGGTCGCACAGCTACCATCGTTTCGCCATTGCGGATGCGTTGCCAGTCTTCCGGCGAAATCTGTTTCCGTATTGCAAAGCCGCCTCTTACGCCGTAGTGCTTCCCGACTGAAAATATCTCATCAGGATCAAGCCCACTGGCTAAGGATTCCTGATATTCGTCTTCGGTCACTTCAAAAGTGACGATGTCACCAATCTTTAGTTTAGAGTTCATCTTGCTTTCCGCCTTCGCCGGATGCCATTCGAATTTCACGCCTTACTCTTTCTTAAAAGCTTTCGTCGGTTGCGATTTTTCGCAGCAGTAAAGCTCCGAGCCAAACGGCAACCTGCTTCATTGAAAGTAAATCAGTTCCCTTACTCAGAATAGTACTGAGAACAAAACTTTATCGCAAACAGTTTGTTTTCGAGCGCGTTTCTACAGGCTACCTTACGATAAATGAGGAAAGAAGATTCTTGCGTCTCTCTCCTTATAAGTAGGAACTGAATACGCTTTGCCGGTCATAGGCTTCGGAATCACTGAGGCCTTCCGTGCCTAACGATTGAATTGACGTGGGGCGAAACCGTCACCAAGCCCGCCTAAGTTTAACGGACAACGCGATAAGAAAGTCGCTGTTTCGCCCCCACGTCCAATGATTTGTTGTATTGCGTCGTTCAATTTCCGATTTTTTGTTTCTAAAAAATGTTACCGTTTTGGCATTAAAAATTCGTTGATGAAACTAAAACCAAAACGAAATGCTAAGCCTTGTGAGCCGCGCCGAAAACCGTCTTTGTAGCTGAAACGATTTGGATACCACGAGTCCGTCGCGATAAAACTGCCCGCGTAAGTTCCGATGACACGGTTAAAATTAAAAACTCTTTTTCCGTTTGCCGTTCGTGCCGTCAAACCAGACAAGAAAGCGTCTTTGAACCGCGCCTTGAAACCTCTTTTGCCGCTTTTATAAAGCTGGTCGTCGAGTTTGAAAGCCTCGTTCAAGCCGAAAGTAATTGATTCCTGAAAAGCGTTTTCTGCATAGTCCGATGCGAAACGTCTGCCGAAACCGCCGCCTGTTTTTTCCCATTCCGGTGGAGCGTTCCTAATTGTTCCAAACGTCGCCCCGATTCCCGCGCCAATGACGGCATTTAATCCAAAAGCGTCATTTGTAAAACGGGAAACGCGCTTTTTCGCTGTCGGACGAACGTAGCCGTTGGATTGATTTTGATTGGTCGGCAAGACCACGCCTGAACGGTTTAAATCGCCGGACGCTTGTTTGTCCGCCGTTGGCAATTCTTGCGCCGTAACACTGATATTGAATAAAACGGCGACCGCAGCAATTAAAATAAAGTGAATTAAACCGATTACAAAAAACTTCATAAAATTATCTTTAGCCTCTCAATCTCAATTCGGCCAGCCTGATGACAGTCGCAGCACAGAAATAATGTTACCAGAAAAATTTTCTTCACAATGTTTTTTCCTTTGGGTTGTTACTGCTGGTTTGTAATTCAGTTAGACTGATCCGCTACGTTGTGAAGGCCTAACAACTCGTTCACTGGGCGGCGGCCTTCGCTACCAAGCCCAATAGCTACGAGAAGCCGCTCCGAGTGCAACCGATGTTAGATGCGGAGTGCTTATTGCACTTCAACTTTGTTTTCCTTGAAGGGAAGTGTGAACCGGAATGTCGAGCCTTGACTGGGTTTGCTGTCAACCGTGACTTGACCGCTGTGAGCCTCGACAAATTGCTTAACGATGGCGAGTCCCAGTCCGATTCCGCCTTTCCTCTCCGGGTCAGTTTCTAGCTTCTCGAATATTTTTCCGAGCA
>JAYSTY010000319.1:0-6857 GCA_043719385.1 Blastocatellia bacterium
GGGACGCCGCAAATTCCTGGGCAAATTCGCAAATTGCCGATTCGATAATATTGTCAGTACCACCTGCGGTAGCGGGTGGGCGGCATCGCGATTATCCACCCGCTACCGCAGGTGGTACTGACCCAACTATAAAATGACAGCATCACAAACATATTTTGAAAAAACACTCGCACTTTTACAAAAAATCAAAGACACGCAACTCGACAACATCGAACGCGCCGCACAAATTTGCGCAAACAGCATCGCCAACCAGGGACTGGTATTTCTCTTCGGCAACGGGCATTCGCGGATGATGTGCGAAGAGATGACGCCGCGTCAGGGCTGCTTTGTCGGCTTCGTAGCGATGGTCGAACTTGCAATGTCCAACCACGCGAATATCATTGGCACGAACGGATTGCGTGCGCCACTGCAGCTTGAGAAATACGAAGGCTATGCCGAAGAAATTCTCAAAGGTTTCAAGTTCGGCGCACACGACGCGATGATGGTGATTTCTACCAGCGGTATTCGCCCCGTGATCGTAGAGATGGCACAAGGCGCAAAAAATCGCGGCTTACCTGTCATTGGCATGTGTTCGCGCACGCATTGCGAACAATCTGTTCCCGCGCATTCATCCGGCAAAAAATTAATTGATGTCGCTGATGTCGTTATTGATAACTGTTGTCCTGCCGGCGACAGCATTGTTGAATTGGAGGGCTTGGAATGGCGGACGGGGCCGACTTCGACGGTGACTGGCGGGATGATTATCAATATGCTGCGGAGTCGTACAGCGGAATTGTTGCTCGTAAAAGGAGTGAAGCCGATTATGCTCCCTTCGCATCAATTCGTCGGCAATACCAGCGCGGCGGAGCAGCTTGAGCAATTTTACGAAGGCTATCGTAAAAGTCTGGCTCACTTGTATCAGTAAAAGTACGATAGGCGTCCCGCCTGTCGTACCTTGATACCCAAATGAATTTACTCATCACAGGCTCAACCGGCATCGCGGCGGCAACTGCAAAATTAGCGGCAAGGTCCGGCGCGTCAATTTTTATTGTCAACCGTGATGAAGCAAGCTGTGCGATTTTAGCCAGTGAAATCAGTGCTTCGGGAGGGAGTTGCGAATATTTTGTCGGCGATTTAGTCGAAGCAAATACTTCGATTGCGGCAGTCCAAAAATGCCTGCGCCACTTTCATCGCATTGACGCTTTATTTAATGTCGCCGGTATCAGCGGTCGTAATTTCGGCGATGGCGCGATTCATGAATGCACGGAAGCTGGTTGGGACCTCACGCTCGACACTAATGTCAAAAGCACTTTCCTAATGTGTCGGGAAGCTATCAAACAAATGCTCCAGCAGGAAATTAATGAGGCAGGATTGCGCGGCACAATTTTGAATACATCAAGTGTTCTTGCGGATTCTCCTGAGCCAAAAAACTTCGCTTCGCATGCGTATGCCGCGAGCAAAGGCGCGATCATCAGTTTGAGCAAATCTATGGCGGCATATTACGCGCCACATAAAATTCGCGTGAACGCGATTGCGCCCGGCTTAATCCGTACACCAATGAGCAAGCGCGCACAGGAAAATCCGGCAATTCTCGAATTCATGAAAACGAAGCAGCCATTAGTTGAAGATTTAATTGACGCGGAAGAAGTGGCGAAGGCGGCGCTGTTTTTGCTGAGCAATGATTCGCGGCATATCACAGGCGATGTTATGAAAATAGATGCAGGATGGAGCGTACAATGAAAGAACAACCGCTCAGAACTACAGTCATTGGCAGCTATCCATTTCCTGGCTGGTTAGAATTTGCTTGTCAAAATTTGGATCAATTTGGGGTCGAAGATCGCAGGGAATTGCAGAACGATGCCGTCATTGCCGCGATTCACGATCAGGTCGCGGCTGGCCTGGATGTCATCACCGATGGCGAACAAACGCGGCTGGATTTCAATTTATCTTTTTATGGCTTCTTATCAGGTATCGAACTCGAACCTGCACAGCCGCGAAGGTTCGGCCCGCCCGCACACGATCAACGCGGCAAGCATAAAATCAGCGGCGAACTCAAAGCTCCACGCGGACTTGGCGTAGTCGAAGAGTTCCAACGACTGCAACGAATTTTTAATTCAGCGTTCAGCGCTCAGCACTCAGCGATTGCCTTGAAGGCCTCCGTGCCGGGGCCGTATACGTTAAGCGGCAGATTGTTAACTAATGAACAATATCCTGACCGCTTTGCAATTACAGAAGGTTTGCTTCCCATCGTGCGCAAAGAATTAGCGGATTTAGTCGCCGCCGGATGCACAGAAATTACGGTAGATGAGCCTTCGATGAGTTGTTATGCCCACCGCGAAGACCCGTACCATTTCGTAGACATTTTCAATCGCACTATCGAAGCTGTAATCGGAAAATGTCGCTTGTCTACGCATGCGTGCTTTGGCAATTACAAAGGCCGCGCCGTGGGCTTGCGTTCTTACAAACCAATGTATCCGGCGTTCCTCGACATCAGGGTTGACGAAATTCATCTGGAAATGGCAAGCCGTGAATTTTCGGAACTGGAAATCATTCAAACCATCGCCGAAAAAATGGATGTCGCCGTTGGCATCATTGATGTGAAAAGTTATTACATCGAAACGGTTGAAGAAGTAGCGCGGCGCGTCCGCGAGTGCTTGAAATATGCTCCGGCGGATCGTTTAGCCTTCGCCCCGGATTGTGGATTGAGTCAGACTGCACGCTGGGCCGCGAAACAAAAACTTAACAATATGGTCGCAGGTGTGAAAAAAGTTCGGGCTGAATCAGGGTTATAATATTTTAAATCTTTCCGTCCTGATTTTATTTTTTTGTACCAGGATTTTCATACCACTTCAAATTCATCGTCGCCGAACCGATACAGGTAACATCTAATTTTCCGTCTCCGTTCAAATCCGCAATCGCACACGCCGCCGCAGCGATGCCACCTTCATCCAAACTTTGCCGCGTCCATTTGTTTAGTTTCGGATCAAACGAATAAATGTAAACGCTGCGTCCGGTTCCGCGAAACCCCGCAATAATTTCATCGCGTCCGTCGTGATTCAAATCCGCCGTCAGCAGCGTGTGACCATCATTCAATTTGTCATCAATCACTACCCGCTCCCAATCATTTTTGCCGAAGCGATAGACGGCTACCTGATTGCCGTGCCAGGGTTCAATCGTCGCCAGAAATCTTTCTCTGCCCAACATTCCAACCGCAATTTCACTCGCGCCACCTTTCGGCCACGGCGCGGGATCGCCTGCAACTAATTTATTGCGGAGCCATTTACCATCTTTGCCAAAACGAAACAAATCAACGCCAACAAAACTCGCGGTCAAAATATCTTCGCGACCATCGCGGTCAATATCGAGAATGCTGATGCCGTGCAGGACGCCTTCCAGCGGGGTCGAAATCACCTCGCGTTGCCAATTACCAGGACGATAAAAAATCAGTGGCACATTGCCTTTGTAATCTGGTGGTTCAACCTTTGCGCCTGCGAGCGGAGCGTTCACCAGTACTTTTTTTCCATTGCCAAAAATATCTGCGAAGCGCAGCCGATGTGATGAAGGCAGCCGATCAATTTCCGTTGCTTCCCAAAGTTGTGTTGGATCGCCTTTGTGTTTGAGGATTGAAACGATGCCAATGCTTTGACGTGGATCGTTGGCAAATTCCTGCGCCAGAGCAATTTCAGGAATACCATCTCCATCTGTATCGTAAGCCGCACAATTAATCATCCGCGAGCCGTTGTTGATAATTATGTGACGTGTCCAGTTCGGATTTTCAAACCAGACAAGTTCTTTCATCCCGCTCGCCAGCGCAATAATATCAGGCCTTCCATCGTGATTGAGATCAGCGATCACGACCTGATAACCGCCGCGCAAATACACAGCTATCGTGTGCTCCCGAAATTTGAATTGCGCTTTTACGTTAGAATAAATCAACGCGACAAATAAAAGCCGAACGAGAATTGTAGAAATTTTGTGCATTTGATAATCCAAAATTTTTCTAACTTATTTGTTATGCTATGGCTTTGAGTTTGACATGGAGAAACTATAAATGAAATCAGACCTCATAGATATTGGCGTAAATCTCTGCCACAAATCTTTTCAGCAGGATCGTCAGGCCGTCATCAATCGCGCCGTAGCCGCTGGCGTCAGCACGATGATTATCACTGGCACAAGCGTCAGGAGCAGTACTGACGGACAAAAGCTGGCGCACCAAAATCCGGGCAGATTGTTTTCTACTGCCGGAGTTCATCCACACGATGCTAGAAATTGTGATGAGCAAACCATCAACTCTCTGCGTATTTTAGCAGCCAACAAAGAAGTGGTAGCGATTGGCGAATGCGGTTTGGATTTCAATCGTGATTTTTCTCCGCGTGCTGTGCAGGAAAAATGGTTCGAAGCGCAAATCCAGCTTGCGTGCGAATTAAAACTGCCATTATTTTTGCACGAGCGCGAAGCGCACCAACGCTTCACAGAAATTCTTTCCGCCTACAAAAATAAACTTGATCTGGCTGTCGTGCATTGCTTTACAGGCACAAAAGTAGAAGCGAGAACTTATCTTGATCGCGGATTTTGTCTGGGAATTACGGGCTGGATTTGTGATGAACGACGCGGCAAACATTTACAGGAAATTGTGAAATATATTCCGCTTGATAAGTTGATGCTGGAAACGGACGCTCCATTTTTAACGCCACGCGATATGCCTGAGAAGCCGAAGGACGGCAGAAACGAACCTGCCTTTTTACCGCACGTAGCGCAGACTATCGCGCAGATTCTAAAAAAATCTCCCGAAGAAATTGCTAACGAAACTACGGCAACGGCTGCATGGTTTTTCAATTTGGATTGATCTGGGAGCGCTGCTTTTCTGGCGACTGTTTATCTGCTGGCAGGCATTGATTGACAGAGGTTATGCCGCGATGCTCAGTTGCGAGACGAATTCATCCATTGATTTACAGATAACTGCATGCCGTTGCAATGTGCGCAGGAAAGCAGCGTCATTGAGATGGTTCAACTCAGCAAGAATCGCTTCCGCTTTAGTTCCAAAACGTAGTTCCAGAGTGTCCGCAATCGTTGTTTGCAATGATCTGATTTGTCCTTGCTCAAGTCCTTGCTCTAACCCCTTCTCCAGTCCTTTTGCCTCGCCTATTCGCTCTCAACTTGTCACGTATTTTTTTCGCTTCCTACTTTCTTCCTCTTTTTCTATTGTATCCGTTAATTGCTGCTCTAATTCTGTGGATAAAGTCAGTACCCAGTCAATAAACCGCAGCAATTCTGCAATGTGCTTTTTGGTGAAACCACGTCCGCGCATCAAGCGGATTAATTGCAATCGTAATCAGCTTGTTCGGTTGGGGGCAGAGGGCAGTTTGCAAGTTGATCTATTGGACAAACCCCGTCGCTACGGCTCCGGGTACTGTACCGGAAGTTACAATCGTTTCAGAACAAACAACGTAATATCATCATACTGCGGAGCCGCTCCGGCAAAGCGGTCAACTTCATTAAAGATTTTTTCGACGATGACTTCGGCGGATTCGTGCGCGATGCCTCTGACAAAATCGGCTAAGCGTTGTTCGCCGTATTCCTCTTCTTTGATGTCCTGCGCTTCGGTTACACCGTCGGAAAAGAGCGCGATGATGTCTCCGGTCTGCGCGGTAAAACTTAGTTCTTCATACGACTGGAGGGGAAACATTCCCAGCGGAGTTCCGGTTGTTTTGATCCATTCCGCTTCACTATTAGCGCGTAACAGCAGGCAATCGGTGTGACCGGCATTGACATAAACACATTCACCAGAAACCGGATCAATTTGCATCAGGACTCCGGTCACATATTTATTCGAGGGCGTCGTGGCATACAGCAAATCGTTAGTATGCGCCGCCAAATCGGTGAGCGATGGCAGCCGACCCAGCAGGGCGCGCATCGTCGCCTGGATATTGCTCATCAACAATGAAGCGGGAAGCCCTTTACCGGAGACATCGGCGACGCAAATCAAATGAGGGTCAGTATTTTTTGGCGCGGCAACCGGGAGTATATCGTAATAATCTCCGCCGCATTGCCGCGCTGGGCGATTGCGCGCCGCCAGATCAAAATTGTGTAAATGAGGCAGCGCCGCCGGAAAAAGTGTGGATTGGATGCTTGCCGCCAGTTCCAATTCCTGTTCGATTTTTTTGCGCTCAAAGGTTTCTTTGATGAACCAGGAATTGTCGAAGGCGACCGCCGCCTGGGCCACTAAACCAGCCCCGAATTCTAAATCTGCTGCACTGAAATTAAGCTTGCCCAAACGTGTGCCGAGGATGACAAAACCGCCGCTGGTATTGTCGTTGGAGCGAATTGGGAAGATTAAATGACCCTGCTGATTAATGATGTGATCCCGGAAATCACCAGCCGGAAAATCAGCGATGAGTAAGCCTTCCGAGACGGAATCAATTAAATTTTTACAGTCTTCGAGGTGGTTTAATTCGATTCCTTTTTGGCGGGTCACAATTTGATGACCATCTTTCCAGGCGGCGACAGCATATTTCCGCACTGCCCAGCGACCAGCTAAGGTCAGCGCGAGTAACTGCGCGATTTCTTCCGGTTCAATGGCCGAAGTCAGACCGCGCACGAGGTCCAGCAGAGCGCGCAATTCCTGGACTTTTTGATCAAGGTCCAGATTGAGTTGCCGCGCTTCGGCGTGCGCACGTGCGTTATCAATGCCAGTTGCCGCAAGACCGAGCAGGGCATTAATAAATTCAATTTCTTCAGGATCAATCGTGCCTCGTGCCGGACGCCCAAGTCCTAAATATCCGGTCGGCGTGGCTTCATTACCAATCGGCAAAATTAAATCAACGCCAGCTTCACAAACATCCTCTGGCACGAAGATTTCCCCGGTTTTGAG
Organism: Blastocatellia bacterium; assembly: GCA_043719385.1. Lineage (GTDB taxonomy): Bacteria > Acidobacteriota > Blastocatellia > RBC074 > RBC074 > JAFDVL01. The sequence continues at coordinate 6,851 of JAYSTY010000319.1, forward strand.
CTTTGGT
>JAYSTY010000320.1:0-6840 GCA_043719385.1 Blastocatellia bacterium
ACACTAATATTGGCTCAATAGAGATAGAGAAAGAACCTGAAGATAAGGAGTTGGAGGAAACAATAACTCTATAAATAAAGGAACAATAGCATATAAGAATTATCGAAAGAATGATCTCATTTAAGGTTCTTCCTCATCCTCGCCGCTCAAAACATACCGACGTGTCAGGCCTAAATCTTTCAATTTTTGCTGTAAGCTCTGGCGATGCATGCCGACTTTTTCGGCGGCGCGTGTCACGTTGCCACTCGTTTCAATAAGGCAGCGTTCGATATAGGCACGCTCGAAAGCCTTGCGGGCTTCGCGGAAATCGTCGAGGTAAGGAATTGACAGAATATCTCCGTCAATACTGGTCGGCAGTAAGTCTGGTGTTTTTGTGTGGGCGGAAATTTCTTCGGGTAAATCAGTAATTTGCAAAGCAGTTCCATCCGCCAAAACGGCGCTTCGTTCGATGACGTTACGGAGTTCGCGGACATTTCCAGGCCACGCATAAGCCGTCAGTCGGGCTAAAGCTGGCGGACTGATTTCCGTGCATTTTAAGTTATATTTTGCGGCGTAATTTTTCAAAAAATGAGCCGTGAGCAGCGGCACATCAGAAGCTCTTTCGCGCAGTGGCGGCAGATTGATTTGGACGACGCGCAAACGATAATAAAGATCGGCGCGAAACTTCCCTGCTTCGACAGCTTTTTCCAATTCAACATTGGTCGCGCTAACCACGCGGACATCTATGGGGATCGAATGTGCGCTGCCCAGGCGTTCGACTTTTCGCTCTTCCAAAACGCGCAATAATTTCGCCTGTGTAGTCAGGCTCATATCGCCGATTTCATCCAGAAAAATTGTGCCGCCATGCGCCAGTTCAAATTTACCTTTGCGCTGATTTGCCGCGCCCGTGAACGCTCCGCGTTCGTGCCCAAACAATTCGGATTCAATCAACTCGCTCGGCATTGCGGCACAGTTCATGGCGATGAATTGTCCGTTGCGACGACTCGCGCTTTGGTCGTGAATAGCGCGGGCGACGAGTTCCTTGCCGGTGCCGGATTCGCCGCGAATTAACACCGTGATTTCAGTTGCCGCAACTCTGGTAATCAAGTCATAAACCTTTTGCATTGAGTGGCTGTTGCCGAGCAAATCGCCTGTCCCTTTGAGCGCGGCAAGCTCTTCTTTGAGCCGCACATTTTCCTGTCGCAAGCCACGCGCTTCGAGCGCATTTTTGACAACCAGGCGCAGCTCATCTAACTCAAACGGCTTAGCCAGATAATCATAAGCGCCCGCTTTGATGGCTTCGACGGCGGTGCGTTCTGTGCCGTGCGCCGTAATCATAATCACCTGGGGAGCAGAATCTTGTGATGCTAATTCATGCAGAAATTCCATCCCGCTCGTTCCCGGCAAATTGTTATCGAGCAGAATTAAATCGGGCTTGTGCTGCGCGATCAGGAAGCGTGCCACTTCGACACTTTCGGCTTCAGAAGCTTCGTAATTTTTGAGCGCACGCCGCATTCCAAGCCGTGCGGCTTCTTCGTCGTCAACGATGAGAATTGTAGGTTCAGGCATAAACTAAGGAACAAGGATTTTAGATAAGTTATCTTCATCACGGAATAACGGACTTTCACGGTTGCTATTGATGATAGACAGCCAGTTCTTTGCAACGTCATCGTCTATCTGACCGTTAGCCACAAGAATTCCATTTTCCCTCACCAGTTGTGTTTCCTCCGCCTGAACCGGATGAAGCGATAAGTCGCCATTGGGCTGATGTTCCACTACCCATTTCTTGCCAGGTACCAGCCCAAGCTCGCGGTGAAAGGATTCAGGGATTTGAATGTTTCCAATTTGATCTACGACGGCTTCAATAATTTGATCCATAATTGCTCCTTACGTTACAGGAAACTTTAGCGTGAATTGTGTTCCTCGTCCATCATTGATTCGGAGCTAGAACCAGCCGCTACAAAACGCTTTCAATCTAAAACATGAATTTTGATTGCGAAATACCAAGCTGCAACCTGTCCTACTACAAAAACAACGCCCCACGAGAGAATAACGGTAACTGTTATTTCAGAAAATGCCGACATCCACATTATGCCAACCCCAATCACCCCGACGTAATGGAAGAGAATGGCAATGAGAAATAAAATAAATGCCAGGAATGATTTTTTACTGCTCAATAATGACCCGATGAGCATCCAATAAATAGGGGTAACTAAATAGAGCAACCACATTAACCAAAACAAATATGGAGGAGCTGAAATCACGATACAACTTACACACTTCAAGATTATGCTCAAAACGCTAAGCAATAATCCATAAACAAATCCATATAACCAAAACCATTTTTGATATTTCATTTCAGCCTTATTTCAAAATTTGTGCCGCGCCCATTATTAATCGGACTCGTCACACTCAGTTCTCCGCCGATTTCGCGGACTCTCCGCGCCACAATTGCCAGGCCTAATCCTGTGCCGCGCTGCTTCGTCGTAAAGAATGGTTCGAAGATTTTTGGTTGTAGTGAAAGTGGAATTCCTGAACCGTTATCGGTGATTAAAATTGTCAGCGGTTCTTCGCTGGTGATATGAATCAAACCATTGTCGTTATTGGCCAACATTGCTTGCGCGGAGTTGATAATCAGGTTTGTCAGGATTTCTTTGAGCGCGGCTACGGTTGATCCGTCGAGGGTTGGATTCGCTTTTATTTCTGTCGTAATTTTGACGTTACGCTCTTCGCATTCGGTGCGCGTCAGGGCGCTTACATTGTCAATCACTTCACTTAATGTTGCCGAGGTTGCGGCGACGACGGCGGGACGCGAAAAGCTGAGGAGTTGTGAAACGCTGCGATTGAGGCGGTTAATTTCTCCGGTGATTAAATCCAGATCGCGTCCGTATTCACGGCTCACAGTTTCATCTTCGCGCATAACTTGGGCGATAGATTTAATTGAACTCAGCGGATTTTTTATTTCGTGCGCAATTGTCGCCGCCATCTGCCCCATCACAGCTAAGCGTTCACGTTCGGCGAATTCCCTTTCGAGATTTACTTTTTCTTCGAGCAATTGCGCGTGTTCGATGGCGACGGCCAAATGCCCGGAAAGAACAGTCAGGACTTCGCGTTTTTCGGCGGTCAGTTCAGGCGGCAGGCTGCGCACAAGCATCAGGCCAACTACTTTTTCTTCCCGCCACAAGGCGTAACAACCCAGCGCGTTGATTGCTTGTAATAATGCCGCGTCTTCGATTTGACTGAGTTGGTCGGCAGCGGCTACCTGGAATAACTTTTCATAAACTTTTTCGGCTCGTGTGACGAGTTTGATTTCATTCAGGGCCAGTGCTGCGGCGATGTGTTGTTCGGCAAATGCAGTGAACTGTGCCAGCGAATTATAATGCGCAGCGGATGATCCGACCTGTGCCACCAGATCACGATACAAACCAACTTCGCGTGTGAACAAACGTTGGATGTTGCGTTCAGTTACACGGCGCAAAGGGCCGGCCAGAAACATCAAACCTAAAATCAGAATAGCCTCTACCACGCCGGCACGAATGGCATAATTTGTTTCGATGAGCAGGCTGATGCGCCGGATGCCGTATAAGTAAATCACCATCACCATGAGCGCAAAAGCCGCATAAACAAAGCTCTGGCGAATCACCAGTTCCAGATAACGATAGCGATAAATATAATAAGCAATCAGCGCCGTTGGCACGAGCGACGACATTTTGGCAAGGGCTTCGAGGTATTGTCCCGCCAATCCCCAATGACGCGCTCCGACGATGTAAGCCAGTACAAACAACGCGCCCATTACAAACAGGGTTATGGCTAAAGCAGTAAAAAAATGCTGCTCACGAAGCGCCGTAATTTTACGCACCAGGTAAAAATTGATGCCTGCGCTTTCCCACAAAACTGCGGCGATCCACAAAATAAACAGGACAAGGAACGGGGCAAGTTTTAGCAGCGGCGGCGCGTACTCCCCCTGCCAGATAAACGACAACGAATATGGCACAGCCAGCAGCGGCAGATAACAAAACAGAATTCTGAAACGGAGATATTTGGGGCTGACAGTTTCATCCAGCGATTGCCACAAACGCATTTGCGCGTGCAGCGTGAGCGGTGGCAAACAAGGCAGAGCGGCGTAAGCAATCGTGTCAGCCACACGCCGCCAGACCACGTAAATATTCACTTCAAGCAAGTCAAAAACAGTCTCAACAAAATTTCCCAGAAACCAGGCTCCCACCGCACAGCCAAGCCACAGCAACATGCGTTCGTTGCTGCGCAGTCCGCGTTGTTTGAAGAAAAGCCAGGCTAAGTAAAGATGAAGGGCGGCACCAGTGGCAAAACCGACAAGTTTGAAGAGTTCAAGGAGGGACACGGGAAAAAGGATGAGGGATGAAGGATGAAGGATGAAATTCATCCTTCATGCTTCATCCCTCATCCCTGAAATTTACGCTTCTGACATTGCGGCAATATAACAACCGCGCGCAGTTGCGGTCAGTGGGTCTTTCGCCATGCGGATTTCTGAAATCTGTACGGGAAATTCGGTGGCTTTGACGGCGGCTTCAAATTTCTGCATAAAGCCGCGCGGCTTCGCGGTTCCGCCGGAAAGGACAATCGGAATCGGGCGATCCAGCTTCGGTAAATTGCTGGCGCTGGCCAATGCTTCGCTTAATCCACCGATCAGTGTCTGGATCAAATCCTCGTAATAAATGTGCAGGGCGCTGTGAATTTTATCTTTGGGCTGGCGGGAAAGATCAAGCTCTTCTTCCTTCACCAGACGAATGCGCGTGCCGGATTCATTAGCGACGGCAGAAACGCTTTGGTCAATGTAATCGCCCCCCTTCGGCACGCTGAATGACAGCATCGGAACGGACAAAAAAGAAACACAAACGTTGCACATTCCGCCGCCACAGCTAACGCCGATACCGGTAAAATTCTCGGCCTGCAATTCGGCAAAAACTACGGCTAAACCTTCGTTGACAGGTTTGGCGTTGTAACCCAGGCCGGACAGAATATTTTTGAGGACAGCTTCGTGATAGACAAGATTGGAATCAGCACCCTCGCCTTTGCCGGGGACGCTGTAACAAATAACTTCGTGGTTACGCACTTTGGGGACAAGCTGTTCGATGATGGCCTGAATCATCTGCTGGCCCATAATTTCCTGGGCATTCATAACGCCCATCGCCATGGGGCGACGCGGCTCCATATTAAAAAAGCTGGCAAATTTCTCTGATTCATTTCCATAAACGATCAGGTCTTTGCCGCTGCGGTGATAGACCATTTTGTTTTGCTGCATAATGGTCTCGGTCATTTTTGTATACGGAACAGAAACGAAAGCATTGAGTTGCGATTGTGCGCGATGAGGTTCCGCGCCGTCCGCTACAACAATGCGGCTCGTGCCTACGTCAAGGCCAAGCACTCCATCGTTTTCTGTTTGGTTCGTGTTTTCTTCCATCATTCCTCCGTGATCGGTTTTTTTAGTTTTTTTCTGGGGCGATGATTGTGACATGTCATTCTCGTGAGCTTTTAATTCAATCGGGTTGGATTATTGCTTGCTTTACTCGGACTCGGCTTTATTCGTTGCCTGGTAATTATCATTCGTATTATCAGGGTCACGCAACTTGCGGGCAAGTTCAATTTGTTCAGTGTAACGTTCTTTCATGCGTTTGCGTAATTCATCTGGTTTCAACTGAGCAGCTTCAGCCCGCTGTTTGAATTCATCAACCGCCAGCGGCACACCGGCCCATAATTGACCGCCCATTTTAGCGATAATTGCGGCTTCCCAGCGGCAGCCGTATTTGCTGACGCTGGCTGGCGCAGTAGCATATTTATCAGATATTCCCATCGCGTCAAACGGGAAATTATGTGTCCAATCCGTATGGTGTCCAATCAGCATGCTACCAGGCGAAATCGAAACCAGCCCGTGCGTCGTACAATTCGTATTATCAATGTTATATTTGCTGCGCAAAATTGCCGTCAACTGGCGTCCCGCCACCACCTGCGCTTCGGTCAATTGTTCACCCTCTGCGGCCTCGACACTTGATTCAAACGCGACCCCCAAAAAACTTTCGTTAAGTCCGATATAAGTATATTTTGCATCGCTCCAGATAGAGTGTCCGGCGTGATTTGCCGCCTGTTCATCGCGGACAATCCGATAAATCTGACCAATGCGATCAATGACATAGTTGTAGGATTTCTCTTTCTGGACATAGCCCGCCAGACCATGACTATGACGCAGCAGCTCAGAGTTGTTATCTGATTTAAAATCTACCAGTTCACTTTCTGTGGTGTGATAGAGAATGCCAGCGATATTGTGCTGAACTGGTAAGTTTGAATTTTTCAGCGGTTCTTCCCGGGGATATAAATAATAACTGCGGGGATGGTTATCGGTTTCAAACTCGGTCAGAATCCTGGCTCCATTACTGAACATTTCGTAAGTGGCTTCCTGTTTGACCAGCCACACTTTGTCAGCATTGTAACCGGGCAGATATTGCGCAACTTTAGTTGCCAGGACGCCTGCCTGCCCATTTCCTCCCCGCCCGTATTTTTGCGCCAGATATTGATTCAACCGCTGGCCTGAAAAAATAGTCAGGTAATACATCCCCAGCAACATGACAGCAACGATTGCCAGGCCTAACCCATAAAAGGCATAGCGAAAACGAAAGAACCAGAACATTAACCGTGCGCCCAGAGGAATCGGTGCAGTGCGTAAAACTTTTTTTCGCTCAGTACGCGAGGCGGGCAAAATCCCGGCTAACTCTTCAATAATCGAACGATGCAACAGTGCTTCCATCGTCCAGCGATAGAGCGGTGTGCGTTCAATAAAAGAAACTCGCTTCAGTGTTTTTTTTATTTTTTCCTGCCGGGCAACCTGCC
>JAYSTY010000033.1:0-10548 GCA_043719385.1 Blastocatellia bacterium
CAGCAAACCAACCGCCAGTGGAAATAATGCGCGTGTAACTCGCCAAACCGGATTGAGCCTTTTTGCCATATCAATAAACCTGTTGTTTAGAATTTTCCGAGGCGGGTATTATTAGTAGCCGAAATGAGGGTTGTTGCAGGGCGACCAACAGAAGCTCAATATACCATAGCCGGGAAAATCACCGCTATTTTTTTATTCCGAGGTCGGCAAATAACCCGTCACGAGTTTTTTCTTTCCCCTGATCTGCAACATAAATAATTAGTTATTGTTTTTCGCTTGCCTCAAAAATCAAAATGAGTAGTATTTAACCGTTCATTTTGGTAACAAGGGGTTCACCCTTAAAATCACCGTAATCAATAATGCGTAAGAGAAGTTCTAAAACAATGCCACAAGACAGTAATCCTCGAAGACCATAACATCCCATGATTATCATTCCCGCAATTGATCTGCGCAGCGGGCGCTGCGTAAGGTTAACTCAAGGCCAGGCTTCAGCCGAAACCGTATATTCTGAGAATCCGGTTGCCATCGCCAAACAATGGTACGAAGCCGGCGCCGAGATGCTCCACATCGTCAATCTTGACGGTGCGATGAATCTTGACGACAGCAAAAATATTCGTGTCATGAGTGACATTCTTTACCAGATCAACCTTCCGATTCAATTTGGCGGAGGTGTCCGTGCGCTTGATGAAGTGCAACGCCTGGACGAACTCGGCGTGACGCGTATCGTGGTCGGCACCGCCGCCATCGAAAATCCGCAATTGTTGCAAGCTCTGCTCGACGATTTCGGCTCGACGATTGTCGTTGGGATTGATGCGCGCGAAGGCAAAGTCGCCCTGCGCGGCTGGCAGAAAACTGCGGACATGCTGGCAGTGGATTTAGCCCAAAAAGTTGCCGATATGGGAGTCGAGCGCATTGTTTATACCGACATTGCCCGCGATGGAATGCTGAGCGGAATCAACCTCGACGCAACCCGCGAAATCGCCGAAGTCAGCGGCTTGAAAGTTACGGCATCTGGCGGTGTCGCAACGCTGGATGACATCTACGCCGTCAAAGAGTTGGAAGAATTTGGCGTCGATAGTTTGATAATCGGTAAGGCCCTGTACGAAGGCGCATTCACGTTGGAAGAAGCGCTGGACGCGGCAGACGAGTAAAACCAAGCACTCTCCGATGCGCACAGAGAGCGTAAATTTATTTCTTTTTTTCCCTTACTCTAAAGCAAATCATTGCTAATAATTTTCCTGACGATAGCGTGGGCAAACGCTTCACCACCAAGAAGCAAAGGGCTGTGGCTTGTGGCGATGCTTTGACTCTTTGCCTCTTTGCGCTGAGAATGTTCAGGTTGTGTCCATTAACGGAATAGCAGAAGTAACAAAATGAAGCGCTGCTTAAACTTTCAGCGAAGGCGCCGGCCTTAACTGCCAGTGTGCAATAAAGTTCACCGTACATTTTTGGAAAGCCTACGGTACATTTTCCGAGGAGTAAGATTTTATGCGATCAGCAAAATTAATTTTAGCTCTATGTTTATTAGCTTTGATGCTTCCTGCCGGACTTGCTCAGTCAGGTCGCAAGCAAAAGAAAGGCGCCGATCAGCCACCGGTACAGGGCGTTCCCAAACCGTCTAAAACGCCTGAACCGCCTGTCTCCGACGTGCCGGAACCTGACCCCGAAAAAGAAAAAGCGAAGGAAAAAGAACGCGCTTCGGCAAAAGGAATAATTCTCGGCACGGATTGGGCGGATATGAACGTTGGGTCGGGCATCTCTGATTATGTCCGCAATGCCTGCCTGGCTGAGTTGCGGCGCGTCGTTCGTGGCCTGGAGGTCAGAGCCTCAACCAACATGAATCGCGGTGATGCCGTCAAAGGCGCTAAGAATGAAGATCGTTTTTATACCGTACTGATGGAGTTTTCGACGATGCTGTCGCAGTTTGAGGTGCGCTATACAATTTACGAACCGAAAACCGCCAAAGTTTTGGGCATGGGATCAGCGTTGATTCAAACCGATAGCTCTGGACGCAGCAGCTATTATTATTATGAACGCGCCGGACGCGATGTGGCGCGACAAATCATTAGTCGCCTGGATTTACGTTCGTCAAGATTTCCGTAATGAACATTTTGCGCCATTGCTAACTGGCAGCGGCGACTGAGGTCAGTGCTTTTGCTGCCAGTCGTAATTGTTCGATTTCGTTCTGTAACTCTTCCAGCGCTGCCGCCGCGCCTGCCAGATTTCCATCCTGTCCCATTTTTTCCAATTGCCATGCCGCCTGTGATGAACCCTTTGCACGGATGTTCCCTGCTGCACCTTTGATAGCGTGTGCGGCATCTCGTAACATTTGGTTGTCGCTGGTCTTAATGGCTTGCTGAAGCTGTTCCAACTGACCGGGGTAAGCCTCAAAAAACAGTTCCAATAATTCACCGACAAAACCAATTTCACCGCCGACAACTTTCATGAGTTCTTCAGTATCCAGCGTTGGGTGACGCGGCGTGTCAGGAGCGGGGGCGGCTTCAAGCTCAACCTGAAAGCCATTATTAACCAGCAGGGACGACGGAACGAATTTGTTGATGGTTTGGAAAAGCTGTTCGGCGCGAATAGGTTTCGTCACGTAACCATCCATGCCGGCGGCGAGACATTCTTCGTGGTCTCCTTTCATGGCGCGTGCTGTCATCGCAATGATCGGGATGTGGCGATCTGTATTGAACTCCAGTTGACGAATCGCGGCAGTGGCTTCCAGGCCGTTCATCATCGGCATTTGCACGTCCATCAGGATGACATCGAACTCAGCGCGTTGATAAAGCTCCAGCGCTGCTTTGCCATTGGTTGCCAGTGTGACCTGGTGGCCGCGACTGGTCAGCAAGCGTTCACCAAAGCGGCAATTGACCTCATTATCATCCGCCAGCAAAATACGCAGGCTGGTTGAGCTTTGATAAGTGAGACTTTGGTTCGCTTGCGTTTGGCTTTCTTCGAGAACTGATTGAGGATGAAGCGTGTTAATAATAGCCTGGCGGAGTTGCGTTTCAGACACTGGTTTGATGACATGAGAAGTAATTCCCAGTTCGCGTAAAAAGCCATTGCCCCCGAATAATGCCGAGGTCAGCATCAGGATGGGCGTCTGGGAAATTTGCGCATCCTGGCGGATGCGTTGCGCTACTTCTATCCCGCTCATCTCTGGCATTTGGTAATCCAGCAAAATCAGGTCAAAGGGTGCAGACTGTGCCTGTGCAAGCTGCAAAGCCAGAATGCCTGCCGCTCCGGTGGCGACGAGCGTTACGTTCATTTCCCAAATATTCAGCAGTGATTCCAGGATATGACCATTAGTGAAATTGTCGTCCACGACCAGTACCCGAAGATTTTGCAATTCATTGGACGCAGGTGCGGTGACAGGCAAAACAGTTTGTAAACGAAAGCGGGCGGAAAATAAAAAATCACTGCCCTGATTAATTTCGCTGATGAGGTTGATCCTGCCATCCATCAGGGCTACGAGTTGCGAAGTGATCGCCAGGCCTAAACCCGTTCCGCCATATTTGCGCGAAGTCGAGCCGTCCGCCTGCTCAAAAGCATTAAAAATTGAAGCGTGTTTTTTCGGCGGAATACCGATGCCAGTGTCCGACACGCTAAATTGCAAATTGATGAATTCAGCGGTTTGCGCTTGTGGTGAAACGCGCACAATGATTTCTCCCTGCTCCGTAAATTTAATCGCATTGCCAACCAGATTAATCAGGATTTGTCGTAAGCGCACCGGATCACCAATTAGCGCATCCGGGGTCGTCAGTTCAATATCGCAAATCAACTCCAGACCTTTGTGATGAGCGCGTGAGGCGAGCAAGCGCAACGTCTCGAAAATGGTTTCGCGTAAGCTGAAAGCAGTTGCTTCAAGCTCAAGTTTCCCAGCTTCGATTTTCGAGAAATCCAGAATGTCATTAATAATCGTGAGCAAGCCATCTGCCGAATTTTTGACCGTGTTGAGATATTCCTTTTGATCGCTGTTGAGCTTGGTTTCCAGCGCCAGTTCAGTCATCCCGATAATGCCATTCATCGGGGTCCGAATCTCGTGCGACATATTTGCCAGGAATTCGCTCTTGGCGCGATTGGCCTGTTCTGCCGCGACTTTGGTGGCTTGCGCCACCTGCTCCGCTCGTTTTCGCTCGGTGATTTCCTGTTGCAGCGCTTTGGTGCGCTCGGCAACGCGGTTGGTCAGCAACTGTTCATTGGTGCGCCATTGTCGAACGCGCCAGCGATAAGCACCATATCCAGCATAAACAAACGCGACCAGGCACAAAGCATAAAACCAATATGTCTGGTAAAAACGCGGCACCAGATAAAAGCTGACGGTGGCCCCGTTCTCGTTCCAGACTTCATCATTGTTACAGGCGATGACGCGGAACTCGTAATGACCCGGCGGCAAATTGGTGTAATAGGCGTCGCGGCGTGCACCTGCCTCAATCCAGTCCTGATCAAATCCTTCCAGCTTGTATTTGAATTGCACTCGCTCTGGCACCATCAGGCTGAGGCCGTTATAGTGAAATTCGATCTTGTCATTGCCGGAGTTAAATTTAATTTCTGTTTGAGCTAAAACGGCGGGTAAAAATGATTGGCGGCCAACAATTAAATCTTCAATTACCACTGCTGGCATCAGGCGATTCCGCAGAAGCTTTTCCGGGTTGATTGAGACGATCCCTTTTCTGGTCGGAAACCAAATGTTGCCGTCACGTGTGCGGACACCAGCAGGCTGTGCCTGAAAAGTGCATTCAGTCGTCTTCATGCCGTCGGCGATGCCATAAATCACCGGAGTAACTTTCTCAATTTTTCCGGCGGTGACTTCCTCCAACTCCTGCATCCTGACACTGAAAATGCCCCGCAGGGTACTCATCCATAAATTACCTTTCTGGTCACCCACGACATAACAAATCTTGTTATCAAAAAGCCCGTTTTCAGTTGTCCAATTCGTAAATTGATTATTCCTTAAACGGCTCAATCCGTGCTCGTGAGCGATCCATAAATTGCCCTGCTGGTCATCATAGAAAGCATGAATCAGACTCTTCGGTTGCGTCACAGTTTGATTGAGCCAGATGGCTGTTCTATCCTTTAATTTGACGATTCCCTGTGATGTGCCGAGCCAGAGAGTTTCAGCCGGATCACGATAAATACAATTGACATAATGCAGCGTCGCATCGTCCAGCGTTTTCCCATCCTGCAACCGATAGGCTTCAATCTTGTCGTCACGAAAGCGAAACAAACCATTGCCGGAGATGTAAACCAACAGGCTTTCCTGATCTTCATTGATCGCTGAAATAAAATTATTGAGCAACGCCCCGTGCGCGGCGTAAGAAGTCAGCTTGCCATCCTTGAAACGACTCAGGCCATTATCCGTGCCAATCCAAATCGTGCCGTCGCGGGCCTCATACAGGGATGCTCCGAAATCGCTGGCCAGGCCATCCTGATGACGAAAGACGGTGGTGACGCCATCTTTCAGACGCGTCAAACCGCCACCATCCGCAAAGATGAACAGGCTGCCGTCACGGGCCTCAAGCATCGAAACGGTGTTGTTGTGCGCCAGCCCTTCCTGCGTCGTCCAGGGCGTGATGTTCACATCTTTGAAGCGATTCAGGCCTTCTCTGGTTCCTACCCAGAGACTGCCTTCACGATCTTCATAAATTTTCAGCACGCTGTTACTACTTAATTTTTCCGTCACGCCAAACGATGACCAGCGTTCACCACTCAGGCGATTGAGTCCGCCGTTTTCTGTGCCGACCCACAGATTTTTTTGGCGATCCTCAAGGAGCGAGGTGATGTGATTATCGGAAAGTCCGTTGGCGGTTGTGTATGTTGTTAGTTTGCCGTCTTTCCACCGCACCAGGCCTTTTCTCGTCCCCAGCCAGAGATTTCCCTGGCGATCTTCAGCGATGGCATTGATCGCAACATCGGGCAGCTCGTGTTCATCCAAACGCAGGACGACCTGGTCGCCTTTCAACTGATAGAGGCCGTTCGCTGTACCAATCCAGAAAGTGCCGTTGCGGGCGGCAAGCGAACAGATCGGGACGGCGCTAATGTCAATAATTGCACTGAGCGAATTTTTAAGCCGATAAATTTTTGCCGGGGACAGAACAATAGTTTCGCCGCTGGCAGTGGGAGCGACGAGGTTGACCTCAAGTTCCGGGAGTCCCTGCTCAGAGGAAAAATAATCGAAAACGCCATTGACCAGATGCCCGGCCCCAAGCCCTGGTTTGGCTACCCAGAGACTGCCATCAGCCGCCGCCCGCACATCGGCAATTAATTCCTGCTCCGACCTTCTGCGATTGTAAGTTTTGATAATTGTGAAACGGATGCCGTCAAATCTGACCAGACCAACAGTCGTCCCAAACCAAAGATAGCCGTCCGCCGTTTGCGTGATGGAATAAATTGCATCTGCCGGCAAGCCGTTTTGATTATTCCAGATGTTTTGTCCGTATTGGGTAATCCTCTTTTGCGGGTCAAGCGCAAAAACGGAAGCGCTGGCACAAATCGCCAATCCCACTACAATGAAGCGCAAACGCTGGTAAGACAAAAATGGCATAGGCAGAGACGAACGACTTCCAGGGCGGACGGTAGAGAGTGATGGGGTTGGGAAAAATTGAAGCACTATTGTGGGAACACAAAAGTCATAGAGCCGAAGGGCAACGCAATATTAGCCGATAACAGGAATTTCCGACAATAATAATTTTCGTCACGGCGGAGGTCTTTGAGCGGAGCGTAAGCATCTCACTGCCACGGAGATAAGCAGGTAAGCAAAATAGAACAGGAATAGACAGGATTCATAAATCCTGTCTATGTCGTATTACTTTTGTCCAGGTGCTTATCGCATCGGTTGATGGTGTCAAGCTTAAACCTCGGTCTATTTTACTTCTCTGCATAAGCTTGTTAATTTCTCGGGCATAAAAGCGGGAATCATTATGGCAAATATCTTAGTCGCAGGGGCAAGAGGTGGCGTAGGCCGACAAATCGTCAAAGAACTCTTTGCTCGCAACCATCACGTGCGCAGCCTGCTCAGAGATAAAACCAGGCTGGACAGTTTTGACGAGAGGCCAAACGAAATCTTTGTCGCGGATGCGCGGGATCGTGCTGCGCTCAACAACTCCTGCGAAAATGTGGAAGTGGTCATTTCTACGCTGGGCGCAAGCCTGCAACTGGCATTGACGAAAAACAAAGGAGATTATTGGGCAGTAGATTATCAGGCGAATAAAAACCTGCTCGATGTTGCCGTGCAGGCAGGCGTCCGCAAATTCATTTACGTCTCGACCTTTGGCGCAGAAGCAATGAAAGGTGTGGCTTATTTTGACGCGCATGCAGCCTTTGAGCAGGAGCTAAAAAAGTTGGGACTTGATTACGCAATTCTTCGTCCGACAGGAATTTTTTATATCTTTGAGGAATTTATCAAACTTGCCCGGCGCGGAATTATTCCGTTGATCGGAGATGGCAGCGCTCGCACAAATCCGGTGGACGAAGCAGATCTGGCGCGGCTTTGCGTGGACGCGATTGACGCCAACTGGAAAGAGCAGGACATTGGCGGGCCGGAAACTTTTACGCGCCGTGAAATCGCAGAAATGTGTTTCCAGGCGCTTGGCAAAAAACCGCGCTTCATTCGCTATCTGGTCGGCGTGATAAAAACAATGATTCAGCCCGTGCGCTGGTTTGATCGCAGGCTGTATGAATTTCTCGCGTTTGGAGTTCTGGTCAATACGGTGGACGTAATTGCGCCAGCCATTGGCACAAATAAGCTGGAAAATTACCTGCGGCATTTGACAGCAGGCGACTAACTCACAACAATATACAACTTAATTCCACCAATTCTCCAAATCACTGACACATATTTTATCGTAGACTGTGTCGCAGGATTTTTTACGATTTAGCTATGACCATTGTTACTCGGTTTTTCAATTCGACGCTCGGCAAAAAATATCTGATGGCGCTCACAGGCTTTGCGTTATTTGGCTTTGTGATCGTCCATATGCTCGGCAATTTACAAGTGTTTGCCGGCGCAGAAGCCATCAATGAATACGCGCACCTGCTGAAATCCAAACCCGTGTTGTTGTGGGGCGCAAGGCTGGGATTGCTGACCATCACGATCCTGCACATTGTCACGGCGCTGCAATTAGTAATTCGTAATCGTGCCTCGCGTCCGGTGAAATATAAAAATAGCCAGGCCCCGGTCGCGGCTTCCTTATCATCACGCACGGCGGCCATCAGCGGGACACTAATTCTGGCGTTTATCATTTATCACCTGTTGCAATTCACCATCGGAGTCACGAACCCTGATTTCCTGCTGCTGCGTGATGCGCAAGGCAATCACGATGTTTTTGCCATGGTCGTGCGTGGCTTCAGCAATCCTTTTGTGGCGGCGTTTTATCTGGTGGCAATGGCGTTCTTATGCCTTCATTTAAGTCACGGCGTAAGTTCAATGTTTCAATCGCTGGGACTGAAAAATGGCGCTTACGACACGCTAATTAGTCGTGCTGCCAAAGTTGCTGCTGCCGCTGTTTTCATCGGCAATTGCGCGATTGTAATTTCGGTTTTATTTGGACTAATAAAATAACGTAGCGCGGGCTGCCAGCCCGCAAGCTGAAATTGACTCAACAAGCGCTTATCAAATCCGCTTGTTAAGTCAGCCTCAAACGCGGGCAGGCTGCCCGCTGTACGAAAAAGTTATGGCTATTACTCTCAATTCCAACCTCCCTTCCGGCGCAGTCGGGCAAAAGTGGAGCAAATACAAACAGGATGCAAAACTTGTCAATCCGGCGAACAAGCGTAAATACGAAGTCATTGTCGTCGGCACTGGACTCGCCGGAGCCGCCGCAGCCGCTTCCCTTTCTGAACTTGGCTATGGCGTCAAAGCATTTTGTTATCAGGACAGTCCGCGCCGCGCTCACTCCATCGCCGCGCAGGGCGGAATCAACGCCGCGAAAAACTATCAGAACGATGGCGACAGCGTGTATCGCTTGTTTTATGACACGATCAAGGGCGGAGACTTCCGCGCCCGCGAAGCCAATGTGCATCGCCTCGCCGAAGTTTCCGTCAACATCATTGACCAGTGCGCCGCGCAGGGAGTTCCCTTCGCTCGTGAATATGGTGGGACGCTCGCCAATCGTTCATTCGGCGGCGCACAGGTTTCCCGCACGTTTTATGCGCGAGGACAAACCGGACAACAGTTATTGCTCGGAGCCTATCAAGCGCTCAGCAAACAAATTGGGGCGGGCGCAATTAAAATGTATCCGCGTACCGAAATGCTGGATGTCGTCATTGTTGACGGTTACGCTAAAGGCATTGTTGTCCGCGATATGGTGACGGGGAAAATTTCTTCGCACTCGGCTGATGCTGTGATTTTAGCGACTGGCGGATACGGCAATGTCTTTTTTCTTTCGACGAATGCACAGGGCTGCAACGTCACGGCGACCTATCGCGCCTACAAAAAAGGGGCGACGTTTGCGAATCCCTGCTACACGCAAATTCATCCGACCTGCATCCCAGTCAGTGGTGATCATCAATCAAAATTGACGCTGATGTCGGAATCGCTGCGCAACGATGGACGTGTCTGGGCGCCGAAGAAACCTGGCGACAATCGTGCCTTTAATCAAATTCCTGAAGACGAACGCGATTATTATTTAGAGCGCAAATATCCAAGCTACGGCAATCTTGCGCCACGCGATATTTCTTCCCGCGCTGCGAAGGAAGCCTGCGATGAAGGGCGTGGGGTAGGCCCTGGCGGACTGGGCGTCTATCTCGATTTTGCAGATTCGATCAAACGTTTAGGCGAGGATAAAATTCGTGAACGCTACGGCAATTTGTTCGATATGTATCAGCGCATCACGGGCGAAAATGCCTATCAACAACCGATGCGCATCTTCCCTGCCGTCCATTACACAATGGGCGGATTGTGGGTGGATTACAATTTGATGAGCAATATTCCAGGTTTGTTCGTGCTTGGCGAAGCGAATTTTTCCGATCACGGCGCGAACCGTCTTGGCGCTTCAGCGCTTATGCAAGGCTTGGCTGATGGCTATTTTGTAGCTCCGTACACAGTCGGAAATTTCTTCGCGTCAAATCCGAAAAATCGTCCCAGCGAAGATCACCCTGAATTCAAATTAGCGGAAGAAGCCATCAACAACCGTGTGAATAAATTGCTCTCGATTCGTGGCAAACGGACACCGCGTGATTTCCATCGTGAACTCGGAAAAATCATGTGGGATAAATGCGGCATGGGTCGCAACGAAAAAGGCTTGAAAGAAGCGTTAGAATTAATTCCGGCTTTACGTCAGGAATTCTGGGAAAACGTGAATGTGCTGGGCGGCAACGAAGAATTAAATCAAGCGCTGGAACAAGCCGGACGCGTCGCCGATTTTATGGAATTTGGTGAACTGTTGTGTTATGACGCGCTGCATCGCGAAGAATCCTGCGGCGGACATTTCCGCGAAGAATACCAAACCGAAGACGGCGAAGCGTTGCGACAGGACGATAAATTTTCCTACGTCGCCGCCTGGGAACACAAAGGCGTAGACAGTTTCCCTGAACTAAATAAAGAAA
>JAYSTY010000321.1:0-16696 GCA_043719385.1 Blastocatellia bacterium
AGTTGCGAAGGCGGTACGTGGTTTTCTTTTTCATCGCAGAAAATATCTACCACGTTTCCGCTGCCGCAGCTACCCTTTCTGATTCGTGCAACAACGCCAGTTATAACTATTAATATTCAGTACAGGTGCGTTCTGGAAACAGACATATTATGGCTGCTCATAACCCAAAGCGCGTAGCTGTAGTGTAAGAGTACGTGGATCGTCAGTAAAAATAAGTCCGCCCATCCGTTCTGATTTTGCCGGGACATAATCAAAAGTAATAGTACTGGTTTCAATCATAGAGCCTTTACTTTTAAGTGTCCCTTCAATCATTAATTCCTTGACAGTTTCACCGCCCTGATTAATAGCTTTAACCTGCACCAGATAATTTGTTCCGGTGATCGTAATCGAATCAACCTTAAGCAGAATTTGTGGAGGAGTTTTTTTTTCGGTAAGCCCCTGATAAACCAGATAGCTGATAGCTCCGGTAACAATCACTAAGCCAATAATCGCCACTACCCATTCCAAAAATGGAATATTGGTAGTGGTTGTTTTATTGGCGGTAATACCTGTCGCAGGATCATTTTGTTGTACTGTCGGCTCAGTCGTTTGATTAATCATAGTATTAGGATACTTATAAAATCAGGCGTGTCACTGCCGCACCAATGGTGGCAGGAAAAGCAAGGATAATAACGTTTACCAGATTTCGTTCGACAGATAATCCATCAGTACGCCCAAAAGTCCAGAGGATGTAAAAACTCATCAGTAATGCGATGGCATATCCCACCACAGTAAAGCGGAAAAATGTTTGTCCGAAGGGTGTGTCCGGTGTGCTGCTTTCCTGCTCTCTGAACTGTAAGGAATAGACAAAAGCATGCATCAATACAAGGGAAAGAATTGCTATTACTGTAATGTTCCAGGCAGTCATTTTATACCCAATTATCACAACCTCATCACCCGGCGCCAGGTTGAAGGCAAAAAATACTGCCCCGGCAATCATCAGGAAAATTTCTCCCCAGTAACCTGCTTCTGCCTGCTTTTTTTTCTCCTGCCTTGCGTAATTTCCGAACTGACTTTGTGCCAGCAGGGCGCCAATACTGGCAGGCACTGCCTGCAAGGAAACCATCGCGACAATTCCGGCAGCAGAAGTTTTTTTGCCAACAATTGTTAGCAGGGCAAGCGCAATAGCCGAAGTGCAGAAACCCACGGCATAAGCCACAAACGCATCAATCAAATCTTCCTTTAAACCGTTGGTTGCCTTAAAGCCTGAATACCAGGAAAATCCTGTCAGTAGCGGGATGGCCAGCAATAGAAACAGAGCCAGACGGAGTGGGTAAATATATAATCCCAGTTCCCAAATCTCTACCGTCATTAACATCGGTAAAGCAAACAGCAAGGCCCCGCCAAAGGCCCGCGCCAGACTAAAAAGAAATTTCTGCTGACTGGTTTTATTATTGTTCCTATCAAAAGATTCTGGCTCCTCACTAACATCAGATTCAAGTGTTACATTATTCACATTAATTCAAGGGGGCAACTATTATGCCATTGCCATCCAATATAGCCCGATGCCAGCCTTAAAAATAAGAAGACTGTTGTTTTTCAATCAACCTGGCTATCTGATTACTAAACAATATTTAAATCAATTACCGTTCCTCAATGGCATGATATTTGCAATATACTATTTCATACGGAACGTAAATTCAGAGAAGCCGTATGAGCGTATTCTAATAGTGCACGGTGTACTAATTGTAGCGAGAAGTAATGTACTTCTCCAAACCATTTAACTTAACGAAGGAGAAATTATGTCAATTCTAGCTTGGATCGTATTAGGATTAATCGCTGGTTTTATCGGCAGCAAACTTGTTAATAAAACTGGTGAAGGCGCCCTGCTTGATATCGTCCTGGGAATAGTTGGGGCAGTGATTGGCGGCTTTCTGTTCAATACCTTTGGAATGCCTGGTGTAACAGGACTGAATATCTGGAGTTTGGTTGTGGCGGTAGTAGGGGCAGTGATTTTTCTGGTTATTTATCACAGCCTGATGGGCGCACGCGCAAATCGAGGTATTTAATTATTAGAGCAACCAAAAGTACATTAGTCAGGCTAGTGATTGGTTACTCTTAAAATAATTAAACATATAACGGATACTTAGTTTATAAGATAGACGGTATCCTTTATTACTGAGGAAACAAATAAATGGATGCACTGGAATTACTAAAACAAGATCATCAGAAGGTAGCAGAACTTTTCGATCAGGTTGAAGCGACCAAAAGCGAAAAAAAGCATAAAGAGCTTTTCCAGCAAATCAAGGTCGCGCTTGAAGCGCATACTCATATTGAGGAGACAATTCTTTACCCTTCTTTTGCACAGCATGAAGAGTTAAAAGATATAACGCTTGAGGCCTTTGAAGAGCATAAGCAGGTTAAAACCTTATTACGCGAGATTGACCAGCTTGCAGAAGGAAGCGAACGTTTTGATGCAAAACTGACAGTGATGGCTGAAAATGTCGAGCATCATGTTAAGGAAGAGGAAACAGAGATGTTTCCCAAAGTAAAAAAACATTATGACAAGAGACAGCTTGCTCAACTTGGACAGGAAATGGAAGCTGCCAAGCAGGCATTCCTGAAAACCACTCAGAAAAGCTCCGGTGCTGGTTAAGCTCAAAAAGCAACTAACTTACTAACCCGCTGCGCCAGACTACTGACCGTCTGGCGCAGCGTTTTTACAGATGTCTATAATTCTATGAGTTTCTTAACTTACTTACCTGCAACTTATCGGCTAACCAATATTCCATTTATTCTGTTGTAAATTAAATAAAGGTTCATTGAAAATTGATTTATCAGGAACGGAAATAATCATTCAGATCGTAATAAACCAAATTTTAATGAACCTTTAACCAGTAGGGATTACAGTTCTTAAAACTTTTCCTTAAGCAGCAGTAGTACTGGTTTTGTCACGCAGGCTACGAATACGGTCATGTGTTTCTCTGATCGTGTCGTACTGCTGACTGATCAAATTTGAGATATGTGCCGGGATATTCTCCTTAAGAGCATCTTCATAGTTTTTCTTGGCCGAATCTTCACCGCGTTCACATTCCTCAAGAATATTGTGCTCATCCTTTCCAGTTACAACGGATTTGATATTGATCCAGCCGCGATGCAGTGCAGCAGCTACACTACCCGTGTTTTCTGGATCACCACCGAGTTGACGTACCATTCCCTGTAACTCTCCAACAAATTGCGCCCGCTGCTGCGAGTATTGCGCAAAAAGTTTTTTTACATCTGTTTGGGTTATTCCTTCAGCGGCAGCCTGAAAACCATTCTGACCATCCCGACAAGTTTCAATCAGATTATTCAAAATTGAAATCACATCATCATTACTTGTTACTGACATAATATTTTCTCCTTTAACGAAATCCAGATTTATATTTAGATACTTACTACAACTACAAATCACTATTGCAAACATCGCGCCAAACTCGATTCAATTAATATTGAGGGAAGGCGTAAGGCTGTCAGACATAAGGTTACAGGAGTAAAAAATAGTTTCAGGGCGGAGATCGTTATAATTTCAGCCTTAACTCTGAACGAGTTAAGTACGGTGGTGTATCCTGAGAGTACGCTACCTGATACATTTTTGGCGGGCAAATTCCGTCTTTAACACGGCACACCCTTTGCATCTTTTAGCCTGCAATTTGTAAATAATGAAGACAGCCAACTGAGATAAAAAATGAAGAATTTTGATAAACAATTATTCAGGCAACCAGACAGAATGCAGTCGAAACCAGCCTCAATACAAAGCTGGGAAAATGAAGGCGGCGCAGTAATTCCCACGGGGAAATTATCAGCACTTCCATTTGACAACACTGAGTCAAACGTTGTCGCGGATAAACAACCAGAGCAGTTATTACATAACGGTAAAAAAGATGATGAGGGAGAAGAAGGAGGAAATTCTTACTAAATATTTTATTAGTGCGGCTGGCAGTGAGTAGCAATACTTGCCCGCCAAAAAAAGAAAGAGGGAAGAAGTGAAAGAAGAGGTAAAGACATAACATCTTTCCATCATTCTTTCGCCTTTTCCCTCTGCTTGTTTCCGATGGTTTATTTGGGTTGTTCGTAAAAACAAACAAGCGAAAAACAATGCTTCGTCGCCCCGTTGACTCGACATTGTTTTCCGCTTGACCAATAACTACTACCGAAAAAGCTTGCGCAGTATAATCAGGATGACCGATTAAAGCAAGTTAAATTATTCAAAATGATTTAAGTCTCACTCTTATTGTTTAACTGCCAATAAATAGAATCATTTAGACCTTAGCCTGGCAATATTACCTGACCGATTATTTCCATTTTTTGTCACTTTGCACGATTTTTCTTTGACCGACTTCCATAATTTCTTCATTTATGGAATAAAGTACTCACCCAAAAGTACTGGACAAAAAATGAATATTCAAACGAAGAAAATCTATGATGTCTGCGTCATTGGTTCAGGCGCAGCGGGCGGATTTATGGCGAAAGAATTGACCGCCGCCGGAGCCGAAGTCATCCTGCTCGAAGCTGGCGGACGCGGCAAAATCGCAGACCTGATGATCCACGACTGGCCTTACGATTTGCCGAAACGCGGCTTCGGCTTGAACAAGCAGGCTTCGCTGTATCCCGATGGAATCGGCAATGATCTCGAACATACTGGCGAGCGCGTAGGCATTGATCGCATCCGAACGCTGGGCGGCAGGACTTTTCACTGGAACGCCGCAACCTTTAGATTTTCGGCAGATGATTTTCGTGAAAATTCTTTGCATGGCGTTGAAGAAGACTGGCCGATTTCGTATGAAGAACTCGCGCCATTTTATGATTACGTCGAACAGGAAATGCATGTCTTCGGCACGAAAGAGGGTTTGCCGCATTTGCCGGACGGAAATTTTGTTGCTGAGCCTCCCCACTTTCGCTGCTCTGAAATTTATGCGAAACAAAAGCTCGCGCCAATTGGCATCAAAGTCATCCCAGTGCGCAAAGCTGTGTTACGAAAACCTAAAGGATCGCGCGGGGCTTGTCATTATTGCGGACATTGCATGGATGTTTGCGACGTTCGCGCGGTGTGGTCGAGCGATGTGACCGTGATTCCTGAAGCGTTGGCTACAGGAAAATTAACACTGCGGATGAATGCCTTAGCCAAATCAATTTTAGTCAATCAGGACGGGCTTGCGAGTGGTGTTTCGTTCTTTGATCGGACAAGCGGAAGAGAAGAAGAAATTAACGCACGAATTGTCGTGCTTGGTTGCGCAACAATTGAATCGGCGCGGTTGTTACTGAATTCCAAAAGTGAAAAATATCCAAATGGACTGGCAAATAATAATGACAACGTTGGTCGTTACCTCAGCGGTCATATCGCCGCCGGGGCGAATGGCTATGTGACCGAATTAGTTGGCAAAGACACGTGGGCAGGAGACGGGATGACCGATCACGCTTACATTCCACGCTACAATCATCTGCGCGGCAAAAAAGCTTACGTCGGCGGATTCGGCATACAACTAAATTATGCAAGCTATCGCAGCCCGATGCATGCAAAAGATGTCGCGGGATTTGGGTCAGGTTACAAGCAACGAGTTCGTAATTTACAACCCGCATTATTTCAGGTCGGAGCTTTTGGCAAAGCCGAGCATAGCGCCAATAATCGCATCACAATTCATCCGACGAAAACTGATAAATGGGGCATCCCGACGCCGTTGATAAATTTTCACTGGAGCGAAAATGACCGCAAATTATTTGCCGATATGCGCAATGGAGTCTTAGAAATATTTGACACAATCGGAATGGATTTAGCCATGACGAACGGCTTGAATATTGGCGGTTTTGCTTCGCACGAAGTCGGGACAATTCGGATGGGAAGGAATCCCAAAACGTCCGTTTTGAATGCGCACAATCAGGCGCACGAAGTCAAAAATTTATTCGTCGTTGACGGCAGCAGCTTCACGACGATGCCGGAGAAAAATCCAACCTTGACGATTGCGGCTTTGTCAGTCCGAGCTGCCCGATATATTGCCGAGCTGAAAAAAAAGAATGAATTGTAATTAATTTACCGCGATTAATTTTGCATGGGAGATAAGAATGTCGTTACCTGAAATTTTGCCTTCCTTTGATGAATTGCCTGTCAACCCTGACGCGCCGCCGCATTCCGCGTGGGGAGTTTTTGGTGCTGACGATCAAATCGGAACCATCAACTTACTCACGCCCGAACGTATCGCCACAGCCGCAAACCTCGTCAAGCACGGTCAGGTTTTCGCGCTCAATTGGGAACTGGAATTGCCGCATCCGCCGCTGTTCGCTCGACCTGCGTTGAAGCATACAATCAGGTCGCGGCGCACCAATGTCTTTGATGATGTCTACGATGATTTCAATACGCAATCTTCGTCGCAGTGGGATGGACTAACGCATTATGGTCATCGTGATTTTGGCTTTTATAACGGAGTTCAGGCGGAACAGATCACCGGACAGGCAGGCACACGAAATGGTATTGAACATTGGGCGCGGCGCGGCATTGCAGGGCGCGGAGTA
Source organism: Blastocatellia bacterium (assembly GCA_043719385.1). Classification (GTDB taxonomy): domain Bacteria; phylum Acidobacteriota; class Blastocatellia; order RBC074; family RBC074; genus JAFDVL01. Next base: position 6,526 of record JAYSTY010000321.1, read on the forward strand.
TTAATTGACTATCCGCGTTTTGCCGAAGCTCATGGCATTGATTTCTCTCCCGGCAAACGTTCAGAAATTTCCGCCGAACAAATCCAGGCCGCAGCAAAATGGCAGGGAGTAAATTTTCAAATCGGCGATATTTTAATTCTTCGCACCGGCTGGATTGAATGGTATCTCACGCTCACCACCGAACAACGTGAACAACTCGCACAGCCTGGCGCGTTGGAAATCGGCGGCTTACGTCAGGGCGAAGATTCGTTGCGCTTCCTCTGGGACAATCATTTTGCCGCTATCGCTACTGACAATCCCGACTTTGAAGCCTACCCTCCATCAGAGGCAGCAGGCGGCATGATGCACAGCACAATTATTGGATTGTGGGGAATGCCAATTGGCGAAATGTTCAATTTGGATGCGCTGGCAAAAGCTTGTGCTGAGGATCAGAGCTATGAATTTTTGTTTACCTCTGCCCCGCTCAATAAATTAGGCGGCGTAGCTTCACCGCCTAATGCTTTAGCAATCAAGTAAAATTGCTAAGGAATTCTTGGAAATGCCTTATCTCCATAACCTGGGCTAATACTAAAAGCACTGGCAAAAGTTGGAAGATTGGTTAATGCATAATCCAATGGAATTCGTCGAAAAGAAGAAGAAAAATCTTTAGGTAATGTCGGTGTGGGAACAGGTAGGTTTGCCGTTTTACCATCCAGGCTCACAGGTTGAAAAGTTGCTGGCGTCCCCGTCCCTGCCAGTGAACCTGGCGCGGAACCGACAGCTCTGATGGTCAGAGTGGAAGTATAAAATATTGACCAGTATTGCAGCACACAATAGGCGTAAATATCATTTTTATCCTGCTGGCAGAGGGTAACATCGCTGGTCAAAATTTTGGCGTAACTCTCAAAAAATTTATCAAGCGACATAGCAAACTTATTTCCAGAATTTGGCCCATTATTCAGCAATGAAGTCTTCCATTGACCATCACAAAAATGTCCATACCTGCAATCTGTCTGCAAGCTTGCCAGAGAATAATAATCGCTATGATTCGCATCTAACCCATACGCATTCGGGAACGACATTCCGCCCTCGACAATGACAGTCTTTTCATTAATTCCATTGACGATTCGGTGAGCTTTCTGACCCGGCCCCGGATATATTTTCTTGCCTGTCAGGATTGAAAATAAATGCCGTCCCGCTGACATCCTTAATCCGCGTCGGTATTCCATCCCATTGGCGTCCGTCACCAAAGCTTTCCCAAATTCATTATCCAAAAAACGTACATCTGACCAGCAAAGAACTCCACTGGAAGTTCGATCAATTGCCTGGGGAGTCATGATTGATGTCTCAACCACAATTCTTCCACTAATGTCACCACTTTTATATCCACTCAGACGAATTACTCTTAATGCCATATTGTCTCGTATCCTTTGGTTGATTTGAAGTTATGGAGGGGCTGTCAAATCGGGATTGTATGACACTTTCAGGAATTACAGATTTATTTTTTTCAAATATTTTTCATACCACGCCAGATAACGTTCATAACGATCCCGCACATAACTCGGACGCGAGATGCCGTGAAATTCGTTCGGATAAATCACGAGTTGCGTGTCTATGTTAAGACTCCGCAAGGCCTGATACATCTGCTCGCTGCCTGAAATTGGCACATTGAAATCCTTCTCGCCGCCTAAAAATAAAGTTGGAGTTTTGATGCGATCTGCATGCAAAAATGGATACGAAAGTTTTTGATACGTCTCCCACGCCTCTGCTTCCCACGGCGGCCCGATCTCGTAATCGTATTGCGTGATGTAATGATCGACGCCGTAATACGACACCGTAAATGCAGTGCCTGCGCCGCTCGTAGCGGCTTTAAATCGCGTATCGCTGGCGATCATGTAATCCGTCAAAATTCCGCCGTAGCTCCATCCGCCAATCCCCAAACGATCAGGATCAGCGACGCCCATTTTGATCACGTGATCCACGCCAGCCTGTAAATCTTCGACTTCGTAATGTCCCCAATCGGCAAAAATTGCCCGCGAGAATTTCTGCCCGCGTCCCGAACTGCCACGATAATTCACCGCCAAAACGGCGTAACCGTTCGCCGCTAATAGTTGACGTTCAGTACTGAATTGATGCTGATCCTGTCCGTTGGGGCCGCCGTGAATCCGCAATAAAAACGGTACTTTCGTGCCTTTCACATATCCAGTTGGATAGGTCAGCAAGCCGTGAACTTCCGTGCCGTCTTTGCTCTTGAAGCTGATTTCTTCAGTTGCTCCCAATTCCAATTCCGCTATCAAATCGTCGTTGTGTTTTGTAAGCTGACGCAACACCCCATTTTCAAACGCATAAATTTCATTATATTTCGCATTGCCGCCTGACATCACCACCGAAGATTTTCCGGCTGCGTCCCAACTTGAAACTGCGACCGGAGATTTCATCAAACGCTCGACATTTCCGCCTGCCAAATTCACCCGCGCCAGATAGACAGATTGATCATCAGTCACAAGAAAATTAATCGTCTTGCCATCCTCAGAAAAGCGTGGCGAAGAGACTCCGCGATCCAACACTTCGACTGCTTTTATACGGCCCGGAACGCTGTTGCCATCCGTAGCGACAACCGCCAAATGATCCATGTTGTACGCGCCAAATTTCTTTTCGTCGCCTTCTAAATAAGTGATGAATTTTCCGTCAGGACTCCATTGCAAGCGCGAACGTGCGCCGCGACTGTTGGCAGGAGTCAACGCTTTTTCAGCGACGCCGGTTTTGGCTTCGGCGACAAAAATTTGATTGATCGGGTCACGATCAGGATCAGCCGCGTGATTGCTAAAGAATGCAATACGCGATCCATCGGGAGACCAGCTTGGCGCAGCCTCATCCCAGTTCCCTTTCGTCAATCGCTCCAACTTTTTCGTCTCAATCTCAAACAGATAAATATAACTATGCTTCCCCGACACCAGATAGCCCTGAATATCCTGTTTGAATTTGTAACGATCCAGCACAATCGGCTTTGGAGCCTTTGGCTTGCCACCTGATTTAACCGCCTCTGCAATTGCATCAGCTTCAGGGTCAGCATCACCCATCACCAGCGCGAGCCGCCTGGAATCCGGCGACCATTCGTAGCTTTGCAATTTTCCTTTTGTATCCGTCAACTGCACCGCCTCGCCGCCACTGCGATCCAGCAACCACACCTGATTCCCTTTCGCAGTTCCCGGACGCGACGAAGTAAACGCCAGATATTTTCCGTCAGGACTCCAGCGGGGAGCCGCTTCGCTTTCCTGACTCGCCGTCATCTGCCGATTCGTTTTGCCGTCGTAACTGATCGTCCAGACGTGCGAAACGCTCTTGTCTTCTTTGACATCAATCGCCGCGACAACATACGCGACCGTTTGTCCATCGGGTGAAAGCTGTGGATCGCGGACTTCACGAAAACGTTGCAAGTCGTCGAGTTTGAGCGGACGTTTCGCCGTCTGTGCGGAAAGCGCGACAGTGAAAGCCAGAAAAATAAGCAAAATGTGGGATAGTTTTTTAGTCGTCATAATGTGTGATTGACCTTTTCAGATTTATAGATGCAAAGAACCAAAGTCCAATAAACTTCAGTTTGTTGAGGCTTTACAACAAAATACAGTGATTGCGAGGCACAACAAACTAAAGTTTATTGGACACCGATTATTTCAGCGGCAGGCTAACTGCCTTACCACTCGCCGCCGAGCGCTTGGCGGCTTCGACGATTTGCATGACGTTCACATTGAAATCACCCGCGACCACGCCTTCGACTTGTTTGTTGTTGCGGATGCAATCTACGAAATAGCGAATCGGCTCGGCGTGTATGCCGTCCAGTGTACCCAACTCCAAAGGCTTCTTCTCCGTACCGATGACCAGTTCCAGCGTCTTGGGATATTTCATTGCAACGCTGCCTTTGTCGCCGAAAACTTCTACGTCATAAAACGAGCGCGGCAAATCCCACGATCCTTCCGTGATCGCTACTTTGTTGTCGCCATACGACATCAACACCGTCGCATTCGTGTTCGACGGATAAATATCTGGTCGCGTGTGCGTCGTAATCGCATAGACCGTTTTCGGCAAGCCCAAATACCACAGCGCCCATTTCGCGCCGTAACAAGTAAAATCAATCAAAGCGCCGCCGCCGCGTGATTCGTCCCTGAGCCATTTCAGAAAATACTTTTGCTTGATGCTGCCGGGTTCAAAATTGCCAGGGCCGCCGTGCCCAATCACCGAGCGCACACGCCAGACCTTACCAATGTCGCCGCGCATCGCTACATCGTGCGCCGTATAATTTTCCGGCCACCACGCCATTTGATAATTCACCATCATTTGAATGCCCGCTTGTTTGGCGATGGCCTGCATCTGCCTGGCTTCGTCATAAGTCGCGGACATCGGCTTTTCAAACATCACGTGAATCTTGCGTGTCGCACAAGCTTTCGTGACTTCCAGGTGGCGATCATTTTCGACGAATGACCAGACGACTTCGGGCTTCTTTTCGTCCAGCATCTTGCTGTAGTTGTCATAGATCGCAACGCCGGGAACCTGCGTTTTGATGTAATCGCGCAATTCCTGATTGTCGTCCGAGATACCAACGATTTCGATCAAGTCGCCACTCTGGTGCATCTGATTCAGCTTCGTCACAAAGCCCCAGCAATGCGAATGAACTAAACCGACGATGGCGATTTTGGTGCGCTGCGTGGATTGCGCGTTGGTGATGGAAGTGAAAACGATGAAGAGGAGAGCGATGACGAAGAAATTGATTCGTTGCATATTGTGGAGCGTCCTTTGTGTTGAGTGGAAAGTTGCAGAAGTGTAGCCTGACGATTAGAAATTTGAAAGAAGGTGGATAGCGAGATGAACAACAATAACCATAATTTCTGATCAGTGCATAACTGCCAGGCTCAAATAAAAGCCGGTTGCAGCACAAATAACCTTGTTCTCAATTGAACGATTCCTTTTTGTCGGGTATGACCTGTTATAGAATCTCAAGGTCAGGCGTTGAATATAATGAGCATTAGACTTGTTGCGCTCAATAGAATCAAGTAGATAAATAGAAATTCCAGAGGCCGGCGCAGACTCCCAGCGCCGCATTGTAGAAGCCGAAATCCTTGCACCGCAGGCGCTCCGACAAGAGGCGGTAACGTTTCAGCCCGCCAATACTATGCTCTACGCTGATCCGCACGCGCGCCAACTCCCGGTTGGCCTGTTTTTGCGCCTCGCTCAACTCCGCTTTTTTCGGCTTTCTATGCGGCAGCAGTAGTTCCTGACATTCGTACTCTTGCGCAATTCCCAGGTACCCTAAATCTACTCTTACCTTGAACTTCTTAAATCATTTCTGCCCCGGCGGGAACTGTTCTTCAGGAGCTTAAAATCATGTACTTTTCCCACCCAGCTATTACGCAAAGATAAGATTCTTTGCGCCGCATTGCTGATCACCAGGGTTTTCACTGTCTGCCCTTTTTTTTCCTGAGTAACAGGCTTTTTGTTCTTCCGAATCTTGCGGGCGCTGGATTCGTTGTTCCGTTCCATCATGGTTTCTTTGTGATTATCCAGGTCGTGGTTGTAGCCAATTGTTTGATTGAACGCGTCTTTGGTACTCGTCAGTCGTCCACTCGCATCGTAGCCGTTCGTCAGCACATTCTGTCCGCTCGGATCAATGATCGTCTTCAGATTATGCTGCGCGTCGTAGCTGAAATTCGTCGTCTTGTTCTCTCGATCCGTCACGCTGCTGAGGTCGCCTGCCGCATTGTAGGCATACGTGATCGTCTTGTTGTCAGGATCAGTGATCTGTGTAATCCGACCGTTCGCATCGCGGGTAAACGTCACGCCCAGCCCTGCCGAATGCGTGATCCCGTTCGCCGTGAAGCTCAGCACATTCCCGTTCGGATCGGTGATTGTCTGGACGCCTCCCGTCTGGTCAATCACATACACAAATTTCTCCGCCGTCGTTAATTTGAACCGCGTGGGATTAATTAACGCGCTCGTGCTGACATCAAACAAATCCACATTGCCCAGCAAGCCATTGCCACCCGCCACAAAGAAATCCGTGTGATTGAGCGGTTCCAGCGTCGCGCCATTCGTCCCTGCCGTCCCTGCGATTTGCGTGAAGCCAATCGTGCCACCCGAAATTGGCACGGCCTGCTGCTGCGCCGGATTTGGTTTCACCGTGAATTTGTAAATCCGTCCATCGGGGAACGTGAGGCTGACTTTGCGGGTCTTGAGCGGTTGCAACTGATAGGTCGGAATGATCCCGCCATTGCCGAACTGCGTCCAGCCAAACCCTGGTTCGCCCGTCTTCTCCACCCGCACCGTATTGAGCGCCAGTTGCCACCCCACCCCGAAATCACCGTTCTGTTTATTCCGACTGTCGTAGCTGCGCACCACACTGATCGGCAGCCCCGGCAACGGCACACTCGCATCCCCAAACGCGAGGGAGAACACGCCGACCTTTTGCTGTCCCTCGACCGTCGCCGTGCTGAAACTCGTACTGCTCTGCCCGGCGTCATCGGCAACCGTTAAGCGCATGGAGTAGCTGCCATTCAGCAACAACGTCGGATCAAATTTAGCGAGGAAGCCTGCCGTATTCGGAGCCGTCCCAACCGCCGTCGTCCCCGCGCCAAACTGTGTCCAGTTCGGACTCGGCGCACCCGTTGCCGTGTTCAGCGCATATTCCAGCTTCCAGTTCGCGGTTGGTGTATTGAAGGCCACGACGCCCGTGATGTCGGTGCGTTCGGTGATGGTTGTATCCTCCAATGGGGTACTGAGGATAGCCGTGGGGGGTGACACTACCCCATTGACGGTCACGATGATGTCATCGCTGGCATTGAGGAGGGTGTCACTTGCCGTCAGGCGGAGCGTGTAAGGACCCGCCGTACTGAACGTTGCCGTCGTCGAGGCCAGCGCTGGATTCGCAAACGTCACCGTTCCATTCCCACTGACCTTGCTCCACATCACACTGATAGGCCCGCCTATCGGGAGACCGTCATCGGTGACTATGCCGGACAGGACGACGGGGTTGTTGAGGGCAATCGTCTGATCCGCCCCGGCATTCACAACGGGTGGCAGGTTCGGTTGAATCACAGTGACAATGACATCATCGCTGGCGCTAAGCTCTGTATCGCTTGCGGTCAGCCGCAGCACATAGCTGCCTGCCGCGCTAAAGGTCGCCGTCGTCGCAGGCGCATGGAAATTGGCGAACGTAACTGTTCCCGGCCCACTCACCCTGCTCCACGTGGCCGTCACAGTTGCGCCAGCGGGAAATCCGTCATCCGTCACTGTGCCGTTGAGTGTAGCGGCGGCAGGCAGCGTGGTGGCGACATCCGGCCCCGCATTCACGACCGGCGCTTTATTATCAACAATCGTAATTTTGACATCATCATAGCGCGTGTAATTGCCATCATTGACCGCGAACCGCAGTACCCAGTCGCCCACGACACCACCGACAAAAGTGGCATTGGCAGAGGTTTCTGTATTACGGAAACTATAGCCGTCACCTAAAGAAGGCGGCTTACTCAGGACTGACCATCGGACAGTCAGGGAACCAGGCAGTACGCCATCATCCGTATATGTCCCATGCAGGGGCAGGTCGGCATTCGATTGCCCGATAAAATCTGCTCCGGCATTGACCTGACTTGGCGGTTGATTGGCGGCGGTCACATTGACGATGACATCATCGGTAGTGGTGAATGAACCATCGCTCGCCGTCAACCGGAGCGTATACGCCCCACTCTGTGAAAACGTCACATTGGTAAAGGCGGTATTCAGATTGCTGAACGTGACAAAACCCGGCCCGCTCACTTTGCTCCAGGTGACAGACAGGCTGCCCGGCAATCCGTCATCAGTCGCCGTCCCATTCAGGGCGAGGGTATTATGCGGGTCTGAGTACGTGGCAATCAGACCGCCGCCGAGACCAGAGAACGGAATGTCCGCGTTCGGATCGTTCGGATCAATTTTAATTAATGGTTGATAATAGGCGGAGAAACTGAACCCAAAATTCAGGTTTTCATTTTGCGCTATCGTGCGGGCAAAAATGGGATGCCGCGCATTGGGCTTATAGAGGTTCGCCCCTAATTGATTGATGAAGGCTAACCCAAAGGCTGCCAGAAAAGTATTCCACCGCTCAATTTCTTTCACGGGTGTGGTAGTCAGCGAACCAGGGGCATTGGTGGCCGCCAGAAATACATTCCCGCCTGCATGGACATAATCAATCAGCAATTGATTATCAACGGGGTCTTCCGCCAAAAACACACCGTCATATTGTTGCAGGGTAGCCAGCGATAAATTCAGGGCGCGGTTGATTTCCCACGTGTGTCCATACTCGGCTATTCGCGTGGCAAGCGTATCCGTGAGCAGGGTCGGATGATGCGAATACACCAGAAACCGCCCTGGTTTGCCGCCAGTGAACCAGTCCGCAATGTCGCGGGTGAAGTTATAGAAATGGAATGATTGATTAAATTCACCGATAGCGGCAACGCTGCTCGCCACGACAATCTTACCCTTAACAGGATTGGCATCCGGTAAAGAAACCGTGCGATCCGGGCCAGCGCTCACAACCGGAGCCGTATTCGCTGTCCGCACAATGACGGTCACATCATCACTCCCGCTCAGTTGCGTATCACTGGCGGTCAGCCGAATCACATGCGTCCCTGCGGCACTAAACACAGCGGTCGTCGCGGCAGCATTCGGGTTGACAAAGGTTATCGTGCCGGGGCCACTGACTTTACTCCAAGCCGCCGTCACCGTGCTATTCAACGGTAAATTATCATCCGTGATGACGCTATTGAGCGGCAGGGTATCATTGACCAGCACTGTGCGATCCGGCCCGGCATTCACGACGGGTGGATGATTACCGCGAATGGTAATGGTTACTTCACTGAAAGCGCTGGACTGAGAGTCGCTCGCGGTCAAACGCAGGACATAGGTTCCGGCGCGACTGAACGCAGCGGTGGTGACCGCCGCATTTGTGTTGGCAAATGTCACCGTGCCAGGGCCACTCATCTTATGCCAGAAAACAGTCGTCGGAGCCGGATAGCCATCATCACTGACCGTGCCATTCAGTTGTACTATCGCTTTGGTTCCTTCATAAAGCGCGGCTGCCGCCTGCCCGGTATTATTCAAGCCAATATCCAGTAATTGCCCGGTCGCATCAGCCGAATTGAGTTTGGCGATTTGTGGTCCCGGCAGGAGGTTCAGCACCTTCACGTTATAAAACAGCGTCTGGTAAGGTTTGTAAACGCCTGTCGTCAGCGTGTTAACAAATTGGAGGTTAAAGGGGTTCAGGAATTTATTCAGCTTGGGCAGCAACACGCCGTAGCTGCCATTCGTTTGGGCGGGGAATAGACAAACGTTGCCGCCATTTTTTACATAATCTGCCAGCAACGCCGCATCCAAATCATCGCCGTCCCACCAAACGGCGTCGTATTGTTGTAAGGCGGCGGCGGTCAGTTGCCCCGGATACGCCGTATCCCAGAGATACCCCGCACTGCGCAACAGGTTCGCCAACCGAGTCCCGGCCAGCGTGGGCGTTTTGGAATATACCAGGAATTTGCCCTGCCGCCCGTCTGCCATAAAAGCTGCCAGATTTAAGGCCAGCAATTTATTATCCGGTTCCATAAAATCCTGGACATCCAGATCAATATTCGTGTCCTTGAAAATATCCAGCCCCACCCCGGCATAAATTTTACCGGCAATGATGGGGGAATCTACGGTTTGACTGGCGCCGGCCTGCACCACCGGCGGCTGATTCAGCGGATCGTTGAGTTTGGTCAGGCTCAGGCCGGCGGGATGACCATAGCCATCCGCATCATCCTGCCCATACACCCACGCGCCAAAGGCGGCGTTGCCTGCGACGAAATGATCCCCCTGCGTCAGGGGTATTTGAATTCCTGCATATCCACTTGCCCCAATCGCTGTGAAGCGTTCGGGCATGACTTTGATGCCATCCACACTGATCGTGTTAAGCGCCGTTTGGGGCACAATTAAATTGAGCCAGTGATACGAGAAGCCAGCGCTGGGCGTGGCAATTTGATAGCTTTCCGCATATTGCTCCGTACTCGGCAACAACATCATAAACGGATCAGAATAAGGAACCCGATCTGTATAGCTGCTGTTCGCAAGCTGCGCCACGAGGATCGGTTGATCCGCGCTGATCTGGAGTCCTCCGGTCAGCCGCTGCTGGTATACCTGACCT
>JAYSTY010000322.1:0-6820 GCA_043719385.1 Blastocatellia bacterium
CATAATTCTATCTGGCATTCACGTCTGATGCGCGAACTTGATTTACCTGATAATGAACATCTTGAATTTGCTGAACTGCATTCGGGTGTCGTCTCGCCCTCGCGTGGTCAACTCAATCCTTATTATCTCGGCTATAAAATTTACGAAGATATTGAGCGTCGCTGGAACAATCCGACGAAGGAAGAAATTGAAAAGCTGGGCCGGCAGCCAGGCGAAGGCATGGCGAAAATATTTGAAGTCCGCGAACTCGAAAATGACGTTTCCTTTCTGCGCAATTACCTGACCGAAGAATTGTGCGAAGAGCTTGATTTATTTGTCTTTGAATTAGTTGATGACGAAGACTGGACGATCACTGACAAGCGGTGGGAACGCGTCCGCGATCAACTGGTGGCGAGCCTGACCAACTTTGGTTTCCCGTATATCGAAATCACGGATGGCGATTACAACGGCAACCGCGAGCTTTATTTACGGCATCGCTACGAAAGCTCTGAACTGGATATGCGGTATGCACGCAAAGTCCTGGAATATGTTTATAAATTGTGGGGACGCCCTGTTCATCTGGAAACCAAAATTGAAGAAGATTCGCTGGTCTTACATTATGATGGAGAGGAGCACAGCGAAGATTAGCCGTAACCTGTCAAACCAATGTCAATTTTAATCGCCGAAGATAACCTCGCCCAACGCGCTTATTTGCGTGAATTACTCGAACGCGAATTCAGAGCCTATAGTCCCATCCTCGAAGCGGCGGATGGGGATGCCGTCATCAAACTCGCGCTGGAACATCGTCCGCAACTTTGTATCCTGGATATTCAGATGCCGGGGCTTTCCGGTGTTAAGGCGGCGAAAGCAATTTGGAAAGGTTTTCCCCAGGCGCGGGTGATTTTTTGGACGCAGTTTCCCCACGAAATTTATATCAACGAAATTCGTAAACTGGTGCGCAGTGTCGAGCCAAATCCGGCCTACGGTTTTATTGACAAGAATAATCCTGAAAGTCGGTTGCTGCGTTTCATTGCGGCTGTCCTCGAAGACGGCGCGGATATGATTGATCCGAATTTTAAGGATGCTTTTACGCAACCACTGCTCACCGATTTTGAAGCGGAAGCTTTATATTTTCTCGCGCTTGGTTTATCGAACTGGGCCATCGCACGCAAATGCCAGTTGAGCCTGCGCGGAGTTGAGAGCCGCCTGACGACGCTCTATGAAAAACTGATGCCGACGGACGCGGAAGGAACCTCTGACGAAGCCTTTGACAAACTCGCCTTTAATGTTCGGACGCGAGCCTATTTTGAAGCGTTGCGACGCGGCCTGATTAATCAGGATGAACTCGAAAAAGCCAGCCAGACGCTGGATGTCTGGTTAGCCAGAGAGCGGAAAAAATTCGCGGATGAGTAAGGTAATTTGTTATGATTGAAAAAAATAAATATGTCTTTTGCGCACATAAAATTAGCCAGAAAAATAAGCTGGTTTGCGGGAGAATAAACTATGTCGTCTAATCAAATTACTACTTTGGGAGATTTCCCGGCGCTGATCCTCACTCAGGAAACACTTGAGAAGTTGGGGATGAGTATTGGCGATGAGGTCTCCATTGATGTTTCCATTGAAAATCGCACTCTAACCATGCGTCCGATGGCTGAGGTTGACAGAAAACAAAAAATGGACGCGATTATGGCAGAGCTTTTACAAAGCAGAAATGAACTGTACAAACGTTTGGCTGAAGGTGTCGAGTGATGTCAGCCGACATCGTCTTTTTGCGCAAAGAAGAAGTGCTTGAATATCATACGCTCCTCATTGAGAAATATGGTGGGGCGCACGGGCTGCGTGATGAAGGAGCGCTTGATTCTGCTCTGGCTGCCCCTGAAAACAGGCATTATTACGAACAGGCTGAGGTCTTGGTCTGCGCCGCGACTTATACTTATCATTTATCTCAGACGCATGCTTTCCTGGATGGAAATAAAAGAATAGCTGCCGCGATGGCTGAATTATTTTTGGCAATTAATGGTTTTCGATTAATCGCAACTGACGATGAAATGGAAGCTTTAATTTTAGGGATTGCCGCCGGCCAAATTTCACGTGATGAAATTGAACAGACATTTGCTGGCTATGTCGTCAAACAATAGCCAATGACATCATCACGCCCCATTCAATTACTTGTCCTGCTCTTCGCTCTCATTGCCACTGCCGTCTTTTCACAACCAGAATCCTCAACTGAAAAATCTCTCGCCAAAGCCGAAGAAAAATACGAAAAAACATCTGACGACGCGACCCTGAATTTGCACCGCTGGGGAGCTGTGACGCTTTTTCACGGCCTGCCTTCGGAACGCGTGAACGCCATCGCTGAAGATGCGAATGGTGCGCTCTGGTTCGGCACTGACAATGGTCTGGTGCGTTATGATGGACGACGCACACAATCAATCGGCAACGAAGGCGACAGTCGCGGAGTTCTGCCGGCCCAGCGCATTCGTGCTTTATTTAAGGACTCCTCCGGCGGTTTGTGGATTGGCACAGATCAGGGCGCAGTGCGATTATTAGGCGAGAAATTGGAACCACTCAAAGACACGAATGGTCAGGCCGTTACGAGTTTTGCCGAATCACCAAATAATGAAATTGCGCTCGTGACAGAGCAGGGGCAAATCATTCGTTATCAAAGCCGGAATGCTGACATCAAACGCGCCGGAAAAAAATATGCAGGCAACCTTGCCGCCAGCATCATTGACAGTAAAACGCAGTACCTTTTGAGCATTGATAACAGCGCGGTGGCGTTGCGGGCAATTACTCACAGCCCTAAAAATAATGACTGGTGGATTGGTTCACATCGGCGCGGAGCCTTAATTAATACGACAGAGAAAATCACTGAAGCCGTACCTCCGCCCACGCGCCCTTATTTCGTCAACACAGTTTTGGCGGAGGGAGAAAACGTTTGGCTGGGCGCACAGGCAGGTGAAGCTGAAAGCGGTTTGTGGTTACAACGGGCGACTGGCTTCGAGCGCTTTCCACTTATTACGGGCGCGGTGCATTCGCTTCAGGCCGGTGGCGGTGATGTGTGGGTCGGTACGGACAGACAAGGCGCTTTTCTTTTGCGCGGCGGTCGTCAAATTGAGCATCTGACATTTGAAAATACGAAAGGCGGCTTGCGCTCGAATCGTATTTTTTCAGTTTACCGCGACCACGAAGGAGTCGTCTGGTTTGGCACTGATCGCGGCGTTTGCCGTTATGATCGTGACAGTTTTCGGGCTACTACGCTCAGTAATGACGGGCAAAGCAATTTTGTGCGGGCGCTGCTGACGACGAAAGACGGAGTGACCTATGCCGGCACGAATCGCGGGTTGTTCAAGCTTGAGGCGGGACTTGAGTTAGGTGGGTGGCAACAGGTAAGCGAAATTGGGAGCCGTGTAATTTATTCATTATTGGAAAGTGAAGATGGCAGGATTCTGGTTGGAACAGCGGGCGGATTATTCACACGGCAAAGGACTGAGCCGCTTTTTTCTGAACTCCCCTTTGAAAATAAAACTACCAATCACAGCATTCGCGCTCTGATCGAATTCAAAGACAAAGTATACGCGCTGGTTTTTGATGTTGGACTCGCTGAAATTGATTCCGGTTCCGTAAAATTGATGGCTGGCGCGGCGGTTCAGAAGGCTACCTGTTTTGCAGTTTCTGACGCAGAAAAAATAATGAGCATTGCAACCGCTGATGATTATTTCAGGTATGACGGGACGAAAATATCTTCGCTGATAGAAAATAAAGGGCGGGCTGCGGAGCATGGATCAATTCATGCACTGGCCGTGACCAGCGATCATTTTGGCGATCATTTATGGATTGGAACGGAACGAGGATTGTTTACGATCATTGCGAATCAATGGAATTCGGTTGTTGCAGGTTTAGACGTGCAGGCGTTATTCGTCATGGTCGAAGGGCCGGACAATCATCCGGTCATTTACTGCGCGACAAAAAATGCAGGCTTATACAAAATTCGCCCGGACAATGGCGCGATAGTTCGATTTGATACGGAACAGGGTTTACCTTCGCCACAAGTATTTTCAGTTGCTAAAGGTGTGAGCGGTGAAATTTGGATTGGCACAAATCGCGGCATTGTCCGGCATCAACCGAACCCTAATCCGCCTGTCCTCGAACCGCGCCGCCTGGTGGCAGATCGGGTTTATGCGGCGGATTACTTAACCACCGAACTACGTTTTCCGGCTTACCAGCAAACATATTTGCTGGAGGTTGCGGGCTTAGACAGCAAAACTTTTCCTTCACAATTTCAGTATGAATATACGTTAACGGAAGAGAAGCGCGGACTCGTCAAAAAAATTATCTCGCCCGAATCACAATTTGATCTGAAGGATATGAAGGCCGGGAATTATACGATCCTCGCTCGTGCCATCAGCCGCGACCTGGTTTATTCCGCGCCGTATCAACTTAAAATCTGGATTTCGCCGGAACAAATTTCCTGGACTACAATTTTGCTGATGGGGCTGCTGGGACTGGCTTTGGTGGCGGGCGGCTATGCTTTTTATCAACAACAGCGCACCGCCAAAGCAAATCAAAAGCTGGAAATTACCAACGACGAATTGCTGCAAACCAGGATCAGTCTGGCGAATACGACCGAAACGGAACGCAGTCGGATCGCGCGCGATTTGCACGATCAGACGCTGGGCGATTTGCGCCATTTGCTGGTGATGACGGATCAACTGGATAGCCCTGTGCCAAATACGCAACCGCCGACGCCTGCCGCCATCAGAAAAAAGATTGAAGAAGTCTCAAACGAAATTCGGCATATTTGCGAAGACCTCAGCCCTTCGGTGCTGGAAAATATTGGCTTTATCCCGGCGCTGGAATGGGCGTTGACGGATGCTGTCACACATTTGCCAGGCGCCGAAAAATTTGCCTTTGAATTTGTGTGTGAGACTGATTTGGAAGAGCGGTTGCAACTTTCACCGACCGAGCAAATTCAGCTTTATCGCATTGTCCAGGAAGCGATAAATAATGTTTGCCGGCACGCCGAGGCAACCAGCGTAAGTCTGGATGTTAGTGTCGAAAATGAAGGTGACCTGGTGATTTCGGTCAATGATGACGGCATTGGGATGAAAGCAAACCCTGATAATCCAACCGGTCATGGAATGAGCAATATTCGCTCCCGCGCCAACCTGATTGGGGCTGAAACAATTTGGCTGGACACGGAAACGGGTTGCCGTTTTGAAGTCCGCAAAGCTCAGGTCGTCGCCGCAGTTGCAATTGATACCCCCGCGCCATAAACTTCAAACGAGTTACTAAAACAACAATAATTTAATAATAAACCTGTCACGGTCAGTGAGGTGGTTGGAAATCATCCGGCAATCGTCTTATCCGTTACCTGTCATTTTCCATCAATCGGAATTTCAGAGCGGAGGGGATTACTATGCCTCGTCAGTTGTCATTTGCTGTCATCATTTTTATGAGTCTTTGGCTCGCGTGTCTTTCGCTGCCGCTCCTGGCGCAGACGCAACTCGCTACCCATCACAAGGCCAATGGTGACGATGGGCCGGTCATTCGGGAGAAAACGCAGGTCGTCACGCTGAACGTTACTGTGACTGACCGCGAAAATCGTCCGGTCGTCGGGTTGACCCGCAATAATTTTGATATTTACGAAGATAAGGTGAAGCAGAATATTGAGTATTTTGTGGAAACTGATGTGCCGGTGAGCGTAGGAATTATTTTCGATGTGTCAGCCAGTATGGAGTCAAAGTTGACGAAAGCCAGAGCAGCATTGCAGGCTTTCGTGCAAACCTCGCACCCCGACGATGATTTTTTCCTCGTCACTTTTAATCAACAGGCACAACTGGTCGCAGATTATACTGATGGTGAGACGGTTGTAAATAAAATGACGTACCTCAAAACAAGCGGTGGTACGGCGCTTTATGATGCGGTGTATCTGGGACTGGATAAACTAAAAAACGCACGCCATAAAAAACAAGTCCTGATCGTTATTTCAGATGGTGAAGACAACAGTTCAAGATATTCGTTGCGGGAACTTGGTAAATTTATCAAGGAATCAGACGCCCTGATTTATAGTTTAAGTGTGTCCGCCACCGCAGGCAGCAATTGTGGTCAGCTTTGTCAGATTTATGCAAAACGGGCGCTGGATGAAATGTCTGGTTTCACCGGGGGGCGAGCTTTTTTCCCTGTCGGACTGGCGGAACTGGAACAGGCGACTACTCAAATTGCGCTGGAATTGCGCCGACAATACAGCCTCGGATACGTTTCGACGCGCACTGATCGGGACAGTAAATGGCGGAAGATTGCGACGAAAGTTAAAAGTGAAAAAGGCGCACCAGAGGTTTTCACCAGATTAGTCGTCCGAACCAAAGATGGTTATTACGCGATCCCTTAAGGCTGCTTTATCAACGGGTTTGAGCATGTTAGTATCCACGTTCACTTTTCATAATTTCTTATTGAGGTTGTCAAAGAAACTTGCCCACCGTCATGCTCAGATTTAGAACCTGCTTTATTTGTCCATTCCTGACAATCATCGTTTTTATTTTTTCTTCGTTAATTTTCATTCCGCGCAACTTTCTTTCCGATTGCGGTTCAAACTCAAAATTAGTAACTGCCCCATTATTTATTGACTGATTTATGCCCAAGCGTACAGACATCCACAAAATTTTGATTATCGGTTCCGGCCCCATCGTGATTGGTCAGGCGTGCGAATTCGACTACTCCGGCACCCAGGCTTGTCGAGCTTTAAAACAGGAAGGTTTTGAAGTCGTGCTGGTCAATTCCAATCCGGCGACGATTATGACCGATCCTGACACGGCAGATCGAACTTATATCGAGCCGCTGA
>JAYSTY010000323.1:0-6813 GCA_043719385.1 Blastocatellia bacterium
TGATCATCCATTTTCGTGATTACGGCTTCACCTTTTTTTCCGCCCCAAAGGCCTCCTGCTTCTCTATCCATTGAAAGGTCAGCCACATTACTTTCGTTAAATTCGATTTTTCTGCCGACCTTTAAAGATTGGCTATTCAGCGGAAAGCCGATATAGCTCCCGTCCAGATAACCGATTACCCGATTAATATTTTCAAGTGGCATCATGGAAGTCGCTTCCCACAATTTTCCATCTATCCGTGCTTTCATGCGATAGCCGGTTTCTTTGGTAGAAATAGCGCCAGGATGGTTTTCTTTGACGGCAGATTTTATTTGTTCTGCCATCTGTTTAGCCTCATTCTGCACTTTACTATTACACGCCGGGAAAACAACCAGCAGGAAAACACCGCAGGTAAGAAGCACTCTTCTTAACACTGACATCTTCGTGATCGTTGCAGAACAATTAGGCAGGCCGCGCGCGAAGTTTTTCATATTTATTGTTCGTCCTCTGAAAAGTTGCCTTCAGTCTATTCCACTTATTACTGCGGTGACAATTGTTCGCTTATCGCACCAGGGGGCTTAATCTTTTCACCATAGCGTACCCAACAAACGGAGCGCAACCATAGTCCGGTTTGCGCTCCGCTGTTGTAAATGCTTAATTTCGCTGCCTAGTCTTACTTCTCAGCCTTACGTGCCGAGTAACGACCGAGTGTGTTCGAGAAAGCGCGCAATTTGGCGGGCGCAGTACCTTTGTTTTCCTGCAAAACATCTTTGGTAGTCATCTCGCCATACACTTCGCGCATATCATCTTTATCCGGTTTAATGACCACACCCTTAAGTTCGAGTCCGGCAAATAAGCCTTTGCTCCGCGAGTAAGAGAGAATCTGCGCATTGAGCTTCAAGTCAGTCGAAGCGCCGGCTTCGCGTCCCACCGGCCCTGCCGCAACCGAAGCGTCACCGCCCAGCGTGAAGCTGTCTGACAACAAACTGTTCAGTCCATCTTTGTTCATAAACAGCATCACGAAATCGGTTGATTGGGCGCCGATTTGTAACCCAAAACTCCCGCCCGCCAGATTGAAAAACGCGGGTGCGCTCCAGCCACTTGCAGTCCGGCAACTGGCGACGCCACGTCCGCCACGTCCGCCGACAATGAATCCGGCTTTGAGAACCTGGGGGAAAACCGCTACACACTCCGCCTTGTCCAGAAGCTGGTTGGGAATCGCGTGATCAAGCGTCCCCATAATTTCGTTGAAAACTTTGGCGGCCTTTTCCGATTGTTTAGTTTGATCTTTGAGACTTTTCTCTGGTTTTCCATGGGCGAGACAGACGGTGCTGAATGCCAGACAAAGAACTGCTATTAATTTAATGATTGATTTACTTTTCATAATCTTCCTTTTGCAAATATTGCGCTCCTGCTTGCTACTGGTCAGCAGAAGTGGTTTAAAGTGCGGCTCGCCTGAGCCTTACCTTTAATCACACCTGCGGCTTTACGGCGTTGGTCTATGCAGGATGTCAACTCATAATGAGTAAGACATCCTGCATACCAAAAACCTCCACTACCACGACAAAACAGATTCCGATAAATAACCTTATGTGTGTTCCGCTTACACTAAGTGGGGAAAGGATTATTTTCCGTCAGATGAGAATTAGTTACTGTCCAATATTGAACAATGAGGAAAAGAAATACGGCAGGATGCAAGGAGTGAATAATGACTTTGCCACAAGTCAGCGCAGTTTCATTTCTAAAATGCTGAAGAACTTACTACTATTTTATGCAGCTTCAACTTCTAAATCAGTAATCGTTTCGCCTTTGGGATTTTTCCGCACGAACATCAAATCAAGCGCGAAATAACAAAACACAATTGCGCCAATGGCAAAAATCGTATCGCCGACCATTCGCAGCCAGCGGAAAAACTGCATCGTGTCCGTCTGCATAAATTCGGAACTTCGCGCCGACCAGTAACCGACGTTGACCGATTGATAGGTCTGCATCAAACCGACGGGCAGCAGGCTTAGCATAATTTCCAAAAACATCCCAAGATTAATCGCCCAAAACGCAAACCAGATCGGCTTTTCCTTCCATTTGAGTTCCGGTCGCATCGCCCGTAAACAAAATAGCATCAAGCCCAAACCGAGCGTTCCATACACCCCGTAAAGCGCGCCGTGGGCGTGAACCGCCGTCGTGTTCAAGCCCTGCATATAATAAAGCGCAATCGGCGGATTGATCATAAACCCGAAAATTCCCGCGCCGACCAGATTCCAAAACGCGACGGCGACGAAAAAATAAACCACCCATTTATATTGCCTGAGCCACGGGCGCACCTTTGAGCGGCGAATGTTTTCAACTGCTTCGTATCCGACCAGCAGCAGCGGGACGATTTCCAAGGCGCTGAAAGTTGAACCGAAAGCGAGCGCAACTGTCGGCGTGCCCGAAAAATAAAGATGATGCAGCGTGCCGATGATGCCACCACTCAGATAAATCGCGCCCGACAGAAGCGATGCCTGCGCCGCGCTTTCCGCCCGAATCACGCGCAATTTTGCAAAAAGAAACGCAATGACGACCGTAGCAAAAACTTCAAAATAACCTTCGACCCAAAGATGTACGACCCACCAGCGCCAGTACTCGACGACCGATAAATGCGAACGCATGCCCCAAAATAAGCCGGGCGAATAAAACAGCGCAATGCCCGCCGTCGTCAGTAGATAAAGCGTTATCAATGATTTCGGTGTGCCTTTTTGTCGCAGTGCCGGAATCGCGCTGCGGGCAATTAAAAACAGCCACAACAATAAACCGACAAATAGTGCCGCTTGCCAGACTCTGCCCAAATCAACGTATTCATAACCCTGGTGCCCGAACCAGAACCATAAATCGCCTGGTAATTTGTGCATCACCGACAGCCATTGTCCAGCCATTGAACCAAGCACGACAATCAACAGTGCACCGAATAAAACATCTACACCGAGCTTTTGTTTTTTCGGTTCATACCCGCAAATCATCGGCGCGATAAACAATCCGGCGGCAAGCCACGCCGTCGCAATCCAGAAAATTCCGAGCTGCGTATGCCAACTGCGTGTGACGACATAGGGCAAATAATCCTGCAACGGCAGGCCATAAAATCCGCCGCCTTCGACGCCGTAATGCGCGGTGATGATTCCCAATATAATTTGCAAAAGAAAAAGCAGTGTCACGATGAAAAAGTATTTGACGGTCGCTTTTTGCGAAGGCGTAAGCGTTGCGTCAATCAAAGGATCATTGTCAGGAACGTCTTCGGTAACGATTTCCCTTTCACGTCGTGCGTAATACCAAACCATCCAGCCGATTCCCGCCAACAGCATAATTACGCTCACGCCTGTCCAGACAATCGCCGAACTTGTCGGGACATTACCGACGAGCGGTTCGGGGGGGAAATTACTGGTGTAGGAAATCGTATTATTTGGACGATTCGCAGCGGAAGCCCACGCCGTCCAGAAGAAAAACGAATTCAATTGCCGCAGTTTTGTCGGGTCTGATTGCGCGTCGCGCTGAATCGCATAATCCCTGCTGCCATTCGTGAAAATTTCCGAATAATGCTTGAGGTTATCTTCAAACGCCTGGGCGCGAATCGGTTCAATCGTGAGCCTGCCGGTTGCCTCATCGTAATTATTTTTTCTTACCTTATCCTGCAATCGCTGGCGCAAAACGGCTTGTTGTTCGCTCGGCAAATTTTCGTAGCGGCTACCGAATTCACGCTGCGACCAGTCATTTAAAATAAAGATAATTTCGCGGTGCAAATAATCTGCTGTCCAATCCGGCGCGACGTAAGAGCCGTGTCCCCAAATCGAACCGATCTCCATTCCGCCCATCGCCTGCCAGACGTTTTGCCCATTCGAGATGTCTTCCGCCGGAATCAGAACCTGCCCGTCGGTGGTCACGACTTCACGAGGAATCGGCGGTGCCTGGCGAAAAATTTCTGTACCGACCCAGCCTAAAATGCTGAACGAAAAGACAAAGATCGCAATAAAAATTAGCCAGAGTTTTTTCATCGAATCGCTCCCGTCGGGCAAAATTATTCAGCCTTAAATTTTGTCACCAGCAAACTAATATCCGGTTCGGCAGTGACTTCGTGTTCGACTTCTGCTGCCAGAGCTATCAGCGTTCCAGCAACAAGTTTTTGCTCGTCTTCCAAATCTTTTCCGGCGCGCAAGGTGGCGTTTCCCGCCAGGCAAAAAACGGTGATCGGCTCGCCTGCTTTGTGTCTCGACAAAACTTCGCTATCTCTCAGTTCGATCTTGATTAAGTGGCGACGCGTGCCCACAAAAACAGTTTTAGCTTCTTTCGGCTTTTCGGTGGCTGAAATTTTGTCCAGGGCAAAATTCGCAATAAATTCGATATTTTTCATAATGAAACCTTGTGTGCAACTTTTACTTCAGGTGCTCCAAAGTCAATGTTGATGGACGGAGCTTTGCGCTATCAACCGCTCCAGCATTTCGATCTGATGTTGCTGCATACGCACTAACTCGACCCAGGATAAATCGTGCAACTCGTCGAATTTTTCGTGCAGTTGCATAATCTCCAGTTCAGCCTTGAGGTTAACTTCATAATCATTTTTGGCCTGCTGATGATCTTTTTCATCCTTGCGGTTCTGGCTCATCATAATAATCGGCGCAGCGTAAGCCGCCTGAAACGAAAGGGCGAGGTTGAGCAAAATAAACGGATACGGGTCCCAGCGATACACATAAGCAGTGATATTAAGCACAATCCAAATTGCCAGCAACGTACTCTGAATAAGAATAAATCGCCACGAACCGATGACCTCGGCAACACGATCTGCCAGCCGTTGTCCGAAGGTCGCCTGCTCTTCAAATTCGTGGGCAACATTCCGTGCCACCATCCCACGATTAATGAAGCGATCAACGACCTTGCGCTCATGTTCAGAAAGTTTTTCCAGTTCTTTGGCGAAGAACTTTTTCGCTGTTTTGGTTCTATTTTCGGTCATGCGTTAAACCTCGGCAGATTGATCATTATCCCGGTCTTTCACGATCTTATAGTGGATTACTAACCCTAACTGAGAACCAGCATTGTTTTGCGCCTTTGCCAGTCCCCTGCTGGGGATAAGTTCCCTTGAGGCGGCGAGCAGATGATCAATGTTCTGCCTCAATTCATCAAATTCATAGGGCTTAGTGAGATAAACCTGCGCACCAGCGCTCAGTCCTCGGCTGCGGTCAACAGGAGAGGCAGCAGCGGAGCAAAAAATAATGGGGGTTGCAAAGTCGAAGGCGCGGAGGTCGCGGCATAAATCAGCCGTAGCTTGATAATCAATCGGATCACCGAGCAAATAGAGGTCAAACTGTCCGGCCTTTGCCAACACCAGGCTCTTTGCGCAAGTGCTGCTGATCGTTATTTGATAGTTGGCCGGAGGGAGGAAGAATCGAATGATCTCTATCATATCCGTGTCATCCTCAACAAAGAGAATTTGTATTGGGGAGTTTTTCATGGCAGCGACTTATCGTACCGGATCAATTTCTGTCGTTAGTTTTTTTATTGCAGCAACAAATCTGAGCGAAGGAACCGCGTGTACGCAGGCGAACAATGATTTGTATTTAAGCGGAGAGTATAAGCAATGTCAGGCAGGCTTACTGTTCAATATTGGACAATCGAGGATTGAATTACTGTAGAGTTTAAAGCGAGAGGCGAGGGCTTCAGGCAATACTTGCCAGATAATTAGTCAGCTTCGTTTCCTTGATGATCAGAAAATGGTCATCATTCCGTTCAATCAACCCGAGCGCACGGAAGTGTTCCATAAACTTGCTGATCCGAGGGCGTGTCGTTCCCACCATCCCGGATAATTCTTCGTGCGAAATCTTATGTTCGATGCGGATGCTGCGCGGGTCTTTCTTGCCCAGTGTGCGCGCTAGTTGCAATAACGTCTGACCCAGCCGCTGTTCACTGTCAACCATCACGAGATTGGCGATAACCTGTTGTTGATCGGCAATCCGCACGCTCAGATAATTGACGAAGCCTGGGAAAAGTGAATCGTGCGCCAGTCGTTCAAAAAACCTGGCACAGGGAATTTGTTTTAGCTCCGTCTCTTCCATCGCAACCGCCGATTCCAGGCGGACACCGGTCTCCGACAAACACAGTTCGCCGAAAACATCCCCAACCGTATGGATCGCCAGCAGGCATTCTTTCCCTTCCGGCGAAAGCATGAGCAATTTGACCTGTCCGCTGGTGATAATGTAAATCATTCCATCCTGATCACCACACGTATAAGCATGCTCGTGTTTCGCAACTTTGATGCTGCGAGTATTGATCGTTTCGGTTTCTAAGGAGTCTCTTAATTGCTGCTTGAATTTATCGGCTTTCGGGGTCTGTTGAATCATAATATCCTTCGCTCTTCTTCCGAAACTCATCCTACATTTCGTTAACCAATTTCCTGCGGGCTTATCATTCACTAGTACATGTAATGCGTGCGCGCCCACCAGTAAGAATTCCGGTGGCCTGAATTTGGCGTGAATGCGCCGTAATCCTGACAAAGGGAAAACCCAGGAAGCGGTTCGCCTCAACGCGCATGATTTCCACGCAATTGTATTGGGCCGCTTTGCTTTGTGCTGTAATCCGCCTGATCGCTTTACGGATCGCAGTTTCCTTATTCCAGCCATAAACAGTCGCTTCCAATTCAGTCGCAATAAAAAGGAAATACCAGCCAGCCTGGGTCAGGAGTTCTTTCAATCTTTGCGGACTGGCATTGTTAAGCAGGCTCCAGCCTGGTGTGCAGGAAGCGCTTTCAACCCGGACAGACGCGGGCAAAGGGGTTCCCTCGGCAAGCATCAGAGACCCCTGTTTGATAGTGGGTAT
>JAYSTY010000324.1:0-6782 GCA_043719385.1 Blastocatellia bacterium
ATCGAAAAGTCCTTGCTTCGGGCAATAGTGTTTTGGTTTCCAAAGACGGAGAAATACGCAGAGTATTCCCTGACGGTTCAGTTAAATTCGTAAAAAAAAGTGCCCCTCCTATCAAAATGCGAAAAGGAACAATCATTAAAATAACATGAGCTTGTCTGATGCTACGCCGCGACT
The DNA here is from genome assembly GCA_043719385.1 of Blastocatellia bacterium. GTDB lineage: Bacteria > Acidobacteriota > Blastocatellia > RBC074 > RBC074 > JAFDVL01. The sequence goes on from JAYSTY010000324.1 coordinate 175, forward strand.
CCGAATGTTTGCAGGCCCAAATGGTTCGGGTAAAAGTACGATTAAATCTAAAATCCCTGAGGAAATACTGGGTGAGTTCATCAACCCCGATGAAATAGAAGCTGAAATTAATCGGCTTGATTTTTTAGATTTCGGCAAATACAGCCTCCAAACCAAACAAGTCGAGCTATTCAATTTTTTTAAAAATTCAACTCTTCTGGAAAAAGCAAATTTGCTGTCAGAAGCCAGGAAACTAAAGTTCAGAAAAAACAGAGTTGAATTTGTTGAGGTTCAAATCAATTCTTACTTTGCCTCTGTCATCGCCGATTTCATTCGCCAAAAACTTATTCTCGCTCATAAATCATTTTCATTTGAAACCGTCATGTCTTCGCGTGACAAGGTAGATTTTTTGGAAAAGGCGCGTCAAAACGGATACCGAAATTATCTCTATTTTGTCGCTACCGATGATCCGCTCATTAATATTTCGCGTGTCGAACATCGCGTAAAAACAGGCGGACACGATGTCCCGAAAGACAAAATCAAAACTCGCTACCATCGTTCATTGGAATTACTGTGGGATGCGATCAAGCTGACAAACCGAGCTTATATTTTTGATAACTCAGGCGACGAAGCAATTTTTATAGCGGAAATTACCGAGGCTGAAAACATTAAAATCAAACAGGGCGACGTGCCTGCCTGGTTCAATAAATATGTGTTGGCTAAAATCGAATAATTCATAAAAATAATGGAAGCAAATACAAACAGTATCATCAGCAAAGTCTGGAGCTTCTGTAACACGCTCCGCGACGACGGCGTTTCTTATGGCGATTATCTTGAACAATTGACGTATCTATTGTTTTTGAAAATGGCGGATGAATACAGCAAACCGCCGTATAATCGAACGCTGCCGATTCCTGATAAATACAATTGGGAAAGCCTGACCGCCAAACGCGGCGCAGAACTGGAGATTCATTACTCCACCGTGTTACGCGAACTCGGCACGGAGCGCGGCACGCTCGGACAAATTTTCACCAAAAGCCAGAACAAAATTCAAGACCCTGCCAAGCTTTACAAATTGATTGACCTCATCGGCAAAGAGCAATGGAACGTGATCGGCGCTGATGTCAAAGGCGAAATTTACGAAGGGCTGTTAGAGAAAAATGCCGAAGATACCAAAAGCGGCGCAGGGCAATATTTCACGCCGCGTGCGTTGATTCGTGCGATGGTCGAATGCGTGCGACCTGAACCAATGAAAACCATTGCTGATCCGGCGTGTGGCACAGGTGGATTTTTTCTGAGCGCTTATGATTTTCTGGTAGCGAATCACGCGCTTGACCGCGAACAAAAAGAGTTCCTCAAATTCAAAACTTTTTTCGGCAACGAAATCGTAGCCGGAACACGCCGCCTCGCGCTGATGAATCTTTTCCTGCACAACATCGGCGACATCACGAGTGATAATTTCATTTCGCCAACTGATGCTTTGATTGCGGATGACGGCAAACGCTTTGATTACGTGCTGGCCAATCCGCCGGTTGGGAAGAAAAGCAGCCAGACGTTTACCAATGAAGCAGGCGAACAGGAAAAGGAAGATTTGACCTACAATCGTCAGGATTTTTGGGCAACGACCAGTAATAAACAACTCAACTTTGTCCAGCATATCAAGACATTGCTAAAGACTACGGGACAAGCCGCTGTCGTCGTCCCCGACAATGTTTTGTTTGAAGGCGGAGCGGGTGAAACGGTACGCAAACGATTGCTTGAGACTGCCGATTTACATACGATTTTGCGGCTTCCGACGGGAATTTTTTACGCGCATGGAGTTAAAGCCAATGTGATTTTCTTTGATGCCAAACCCGCCGCCAGTAAGCCCTGGACAAAAGAAATCTGGTATTATGATTACCGTACGAATGTTCATCATACGCTCAAGAAAAATCCGCTGAAGCTGAGCGATTTGCAGGATTTCATCAATTGCTACAATCCCACCAACAGGCATAAGCGGCAAGCGACATTCAACGCAGAAACCAATGTTGACGGGCGTTGGCGCAAATTCACTTACGATGAAATCATCAGCCGTGACAAAACAAGTTTGGATCTTTCGTGGATCAAGGATAAGTCGTTAGCAGATTTGGACAACCTGCCAAATCCCGATGAGCTGGCTGAAGAAATCGTCGAAAACCTGGAAGCAGGATTAGAAAGTTTCAGAACCATACTGAGCGCAATGAGAGGTTAATTTTTCCGGGAGAAAGTCCAACAAACTTTAGTTTGTTGTTTCTCTTAGCAACTGTATCTCTATCAAAATTCCTCAACAAACTAAAGTTTGTTAGACTTTACGAAGGCATCAAAACTTCCAGAAATTCCAGCCCTGTACTTGCGAGCAAAGAATAATCTTTTCCCTTAGGAATCACGTAACTATCGCCCGATTGCAATAGATAAGTTCTTTCGTTTTTACTTTCAATTTCAAGCTCACCATTCAAAACGAAGTAAAATAAAAACTCATTCGTATGCCCATTAATAAAGGCCGTCGTAGCCCTCCTCGCTCGCAGCACACGCACTGACGCTAATCCATTCGTAGCTTCAGCGATGCCTGTATCGCGCACTTCAAATTCTTCCCACGGCATCCATTGCGCCACGCTCGCTTGATGATGCAAGAACCGCTGTCCGCTAAAAATTCGCTCAGGCAAAACCTGTTTCGTCGGAAGCTCGAGTTCGTGATCCGCCCAGGTTTCGTGAATTGCCGGACTGCCAATTTCGATAACTTCCAACCCTGCCGACGATTCCAAAACACGATGCCGAATTTCCGGCGGTTGCAGCAAACAGTCTCCGGCTCGCATCACAAACGGCTCACCTTGATCTTCATAAACCAGACGCGCCCATCCTGCGCGGCAATAAATCATTTGAAAATTTATTTTGTGATAATGCACATAATCAGGAACGTCTCCGCCATCAGGAATGCGAATGTGTGAAGCGATGACGCGCCCTCCCAGACGGTTCGGAATCAAATCACGGTATTGCATTCCGGCGCGTCCTTCGTGCCACGAATGATCTTCATTGAAGTGGCTGATGATAAATTCCTGCGAATCTTGCGGCGGCTCAATCGGCAATGATTCGTGATCGTTCGTGACTAATCGGATCGTCATTCTTTGCCCTGAAATCAAGGCAATTTTCGGATCATCTGCCGGAACAATCATGTCCACACGAAATTGCAGCCGCTCCGTAAAATACGTGAGCGCTTCTGTCAGATCAGGAACCTTTAAAATAATTGTTTCGTGGTCTTGCTTCATTATGAGAAGGCTATCATTTATGAACGCAAACTCAATGCTACGCGTTGCGAGCCGCGCAGATTCTGCTATATTTTCATTTGCGTATGAAAAAACGTTCTCAACAATTTTCGCTGCCACAACTTCCTTCGCGCCGCGAATTTTTATGGCAATCCGGCGGAGGCTTGGGCAGCCTCGCGCTCGCCGCAATGCTTGGTGAAGAAAATGCGCTTGCCCAAAATTCCAAACTTCATCATCCCGCCAAAGCCAAACGCGTAGTCCATTTTTTTATGGCGGGCGCGGCCAGCCATCTTGATCTTTTCGATTACAAACCTGAACTCGCCAGGCGGCACGGCCAGCCCAGCGATTTCGGTGAGAAAGTAGAAACCTTTCAGGACGGACTTGGCCCGTGGCTCAAACCGCTGTGGGATTTTAAGCCGTATGGCAAAAGCGGCAAGCTGCTCAGCGAACCGGTTTCCGCGCTCGGTTCCGTCGTTGACGACATCGCCTTCGTTCATAACATGACCAGCAAATCCGGCGTACATAGCACGGCAACATTATTGCAAGCGACAGGATTTTTATTGCCTGGATTTCCCGGCGCGGGTTGTTGGGTGAGCTACGGACTTGGTTCGATGAACGACAATTTGCCGACCTTTGTCGTGTTGCCCGATCATCGCGGGATGGCTTCCAATGGAGTCAAAAATTGGGACTCCGCGTTTCTGCCCGCGCAATACAGCGGCACGATGATTTATCCTGGCACGGCTGAACCCGTCGCCGATTTATTCCCGCATAAATCCGGCACGTATATCACGCCTGAAAGCGAGGCAGCCGCGCAAAAATTTATGGCGGAAATTAATCGCACGCACGCCGCTACGCGTGCAGGCGATCAGCGTTTGGAAGGACGAATTCGCAGTTACGAACTTGCCGCTAAAATGCAGCTCGCCGCGCCGGAAGCCTTGAATTTAAAGGCTGAGCCTGAACACGTCTTAAAACTTTATGGCTTGGATCGTGGCGTGCAAAACTGGCCGAAAGAAATCAACAATGAAGAAGAAACATTTTACTTCGCACAAAAATGTTTGACTGCGCGAAGGCTGTTAGAACGCGGCGTTCGATTCATTCAAATTTGGAGCGGCAACGACAATGGATTCCCGCGCCGCAACTGGGATTCGCACGAAGATGTGCGCCGCGATCACGGGCCATTGGCAACAGGCATGGCACGCGGTGCGGCGGCGTTTATTCAGGATTTGAAACAACGCGGCTTGCTCGAAGACACGATCATTTTGTGGTACAGAATTTGGTCGGATGCCCTCAAGTCAGGCAGGCGCAGGCCGCGATCATAATCCGTACTGTTTCACGAATTGGTTGTGCGGCGGTGGCATCAAAGGCGGCATCACATATGGCGAAAGCGACGAATTCGGCTACAAGCCACTTGATCGTAAAAACCCAACGGAAGTGTATGACATTCACGCAACGATGTTGCATCTGCTCGGCATAGATCACGAAAAACTCAGCTTTTACCACAACGGAATTCAGCGAAGATTGACGGATGTTCATGGGAAAGTTATCAAGCCGCTGCTGGCGTAATGCATTCAGGAATAGGCCACAGATAACGCGGAATTAGGCAGATTTTCGCTGACTTGAATTAGTCCCTGCTCTTTGATGATAACATTTCCCCCTCAATGATTAGCAACGCGAGGTATGAAGTATAATGACAAATTATTGCCAAAGATTCATTGGCGAAGTATTCTGTTAATAATCTACCAAAGGAGGGGATTCGATGGCTGCCAATCAACTGGATTTGATTATGAGTCAGGTGCAACGGCTTGCGGCGAGTGAGCAATTGCAAATCATCAAACGTGTCGCTGATCTGCTCGCACGCGCCGAACAATCGCTGCCTGAAACTACGTCTCCCGGATCAGAAACGAATGGGCTGTCGCAAATCAAGTCTGAAAGCGTGTCGGCTTCTAAACCACGTTTAGTTAACTTGCGCGACTTTACTGCTGACCGACAATGGTTGGCAGAGCACCGCGATGATTACGCCGGACAATGGGTTGCGCTCGAAGGTGGACAACTTATCAGCCACGGAATAAATGCCAAAGAAGTTCATCAGGCGGCACAATCAGCAGGCCATCTGGATGCCCTGCTGGTGCGTGTCGAAGCCAGCGATGCGCCATCTTTCATTCTTTAATTATGCCCCATCAACTCAGCTTTGCGACTCGCGCATCCGACGACACTCGGCTGGAAGGTATTACGATTGAAGCCCGTCTCATTTGCAGTGCGCAATCCATAATCTGTCAGGCCAAAATTGATACGGGCGGACAGGCCTGTCTGTTCATGGGTGAAATAGCCGAGATGCTCCCGTATAGCTGCAAAGTGTTGAGTCAAGTGGAATTTCAATAACTGCTATAGGCAGGTTAGCTTTGATTATGGTACATATAAGGACCGCTACTTGACGCTACTAACTTGCATGATTCTTGAATTTAAGAAGAGGATTATTCAAATGGACAATCAACCAAGCCCTGAGAGAGAAATTTCGCCAGAGGAAAATATTAGGCTGTGGAAAAAGAACAGGCCGCGAATTGCCCCAAGTGTGCCTCCAAATTCCAAAACGTATATCCCAGACAAATACCCTAATTGGAGATCAGTTATCGAAACTTTACCATCTCTGGCAACTTTTTTGGCTGGGTTTTCGCTAACCCTGATGTCTGTTCTTTTACGAGATGAAGTAAAGACCTATTCCTTCGTGATTTCTCAGAGAGCTTTGTACACGCATGTTACAGCAGGTGTCATGCTAACGACCGCAGTTTTATGTTTCATTCTCTCCTTATTGAGTTTGTTACGTGCAAGGGCATCCAATCGTTATGACATTAAAGAGTCGCTGACCAAAAAAATAGAAGAGCGAGTGGGGGCGAATGCTGAGGATTACTGGGCGAAAATCGAAAGACAATGTGAGGAATGGTATGAACGCGGGGTCAAATTGTTTAATTCAGCGTTAATTCTCTTGATGGTAGGCGCAGGAGTATTGTTTTGCCCATACTCAATATTGCTTGCTATACTATTTTTCATTGGGGCTATCATTGAATTTGTCTGGCTTTTGTGTGATTGACAGAAGTTCAAATTGGTATGCTATGGTTTAAATAAATTGGAGGTACAAAAATGGCTTTAATCAAAGTCACTATCGTTATTGAAGGCCAAGTTGAGGCACTAGCAGTGACGATGTCAGATGCTGACACACTTGAATCGAAACTTGATGACATTATTCAAAAATCAAATGGTTTATTGAAGGGAAAACCGACCTTTTATTTGAAGAGAATGTCACCTAAAAAGACGCTATCCGACTATGGCATCAAGAATGGAGATATTATTTTTGCG
>JAYSTY010000325.1:0-2793 GCA_043719385.1 Blastocatellia bacterium
CTTATATGCAGCTCAAAGATGCGTATCAATATCACCGTTTGAAAGGCGCGGCGAGTTTTCGCTATGCCCAAACCATCGCCGGCAGCGGCAATCAGGAATACGATTTTATGATTGTCGAAGGAATGGGACACGCCTATCCGAATGGCGAAAAATCGAAATTCGGTGTTGCGACTGTGTTCTGGAATTTTATGAAACGCTACAAGCGGTAGTGCGAAAAAACAGTAGAATTTCTGAAGTTTCCGCACGTTAGCATCTTTTGATTGCCGGATGTGCAGAGGGCGAATCGTTAAGAAGTGGGTTTGGGGGAGTTCCACTTCTTACGATTCGTTCAACGAGACAAAATCGCGTCGAGGTCTTTTTGTAATTGCTCCGGCGTAGAAAAATGAATCGCCTGTAAGCCCAGAGTTTGCGCGGCTAAAAAATTCTTGTGCGAATCATCAATATAAATACAGTCACTCGCTGGGCGATTAATGATGCTGAGCAAATGGTGAAAAATGCGCGGATCGGGTTTGATAATTTTGAGTTCACCGGATACGGCTACGTGCCGGAACCAGCGCAAAAATTCGTAGCGTTCATACGCCAGCGGATACGTTTCAGCCGACCAGTTGGTTAACGCATAAATTTCATAATCGTCGTTTTTCAGGGCGCGTAAAATTTCGACTGTGCCAGCAATTTCTCCGCCCACCATTTCAAGCCAGCGTTCGTGAAAGGCACGAATGTGATTTTCGTAATGCGGAAATTCTGCGCTCAATAATTGCACGGCTTCGGCAAATGGTCGCCCCGCGTCCTGCTGTTCGTTCCAATGTAAAAGATTAGTTTCATCAATAAAATTCTGGATCGCTTCGTCATTGGGAAACATCTGCCGATATAAATAACGCGGGTTCCAGTCAATCAACACACCACCGAGATCAAAAATAATTGCAGGTTTAGAATTCATCAATATTTCCTTTGCGACGTTGTAAACCGAAAGCAGGCATCATAGATTATGCATTGAAATTCAACCACAGATGAACACAGATGAACACAGATTTTTTCTGTTCAGGAGACTTTACAATGACCCGCTTGCTAATCCTTATCACCTTATTTTCTTTACCGCTTTTTGCCGCGCCGAAAAAAGCATTGCAGGTCGGAGCCGCTGCCGTCACCATCACGCCATTCGGCCAAAATCCGGCGTGGGACGGCACGATCACGGACACCGGAGTCTGGGGCGAAAAATTCACCGACACCAATAAAAACGGGCATTGGGACAAAGGCGAACCGTTTGAAGATGACGAAGAAAATTCCGCGCTTGATGCAAGTTCAAAAGGGAAGTACGACGGAATTTATCTGGCAGGCTTTGGCGATAACCGACTGGCGACGGGGAAAGCCGATGATTTGTGGGCGCGGACAGTTGTGCTGGATTACGGCACGACCCGCATTGCGATTGTGGCAATTGATTTGATTGGTTATTACACCGAATCTTCGTATTACGGCATTGAGCAAATCAAAAAATTGCTTGACCCAAAACTTGGGATTCAGGAAGTTCTGGTCGCCGCTACGCACAATCACGAAGGCCCGGACAGCATTGGCACGTGGGGCGAAAGTTTTATGAAAGACGGCAAATATCCAAAATATTTGCGCTTCGTGGACAAGATGATTGCGCGGAGCCTCGCCGAAGCTGCTAAAAACCTTCAGCCTGCAAAATTGAAAATCGGCGTGACCACCGTGCAACAATCGCCAATCATTGCAGGGATGCAAGTGCGCAACGGAGGTCGTCCGCCAAAATTCTTTGACGAAGAAATGCGCGTCATGCAATTCGTCAATAAACGCTCCAACAAAACGATTGGGACGCTGATTAACTGGAACGTGCATCCCGAATCAATGGAAGATAAAAACCGCAATATCACTTCGGACTTTATTCACACGGTGCGCGAAACTGTCGAGAAAAAAGTTGGCGGCACTGCCGTGTATATTTCCGGCCCGATTGGCGCCGTCGAAATCGTTGGCGATTCCAACACGAAAAATAATGATCGCATTAATTTTGACGGTAAGGATTTTGTGCTGAAACCAAACTCTACGCGGCCTGTTTTCACGCTGGAACGCACGTATGCGATGGGCCGCGACATGGGCAAAGCCGCACTGGCTGCACTCGAAAAAGGTGAATGGAGCAGGAGCGACGTGCTGGAAGTTAAGAAAGCAGATTTACACGTCAAAATGGACAATCAGGGTTACATGATTTTACTGAAGCTCGGCGTGCTGGATACGGTGATGAATCCTGATGCGAATGGCATCCCGCAATCGAAGACCAATATTTACGCGATTAATTTAGGCGATGCGCAAATCGTGACGACGCCAGGCGAATTGTTTCCAGAAATATTTTACGGCCTCGATAAATATCGGCGCACCGACTGCCCCGCCGCCGATACCGGAGCGCCGCTCGAACCAGGCATCCGCGATGCGATGACCAAAAAATATAAATTTATGCTGGGGCTTTGTCCTGATGAATTCGGCTACATCGTGCCAGCCTCGGATTTTCGCCGCGAGCCGATTGATATGACGAATCCACAAATCAAACAATCACCTGACGCATGCAAGGCGCAGGGCGTGTCAAATCATTATCACGAAACTAATTCTGCCAGTTCAGAATTAGCACCCGCTTCGGCGTGCGTCACCGTAGCTTTATTGACTGGCAAAATCCCGAATAATCCAGCGTGCAAAAATATTGCGCAGTATTCGGACTATGTAAAAACATTGCGAAATAAATGAATGCCCTCATTGAAAAGCTCAGAGTTACGGCTTCAGCCATGCAACCGA
>JAYSTY010000326.1:0-6757 GCA_043719385.1 Blastocatellia bacterium
AGTGCTTTCATCATTTCCCCTTGTTAGCTGGTTCCGTTGTGTGACTGAACAACGGGGAAAGCATAGCGCAAATTCAGCGCAAATATCAATTGCGTAATTGCCTTACAGCTTTTTCATTTTTTCAAGATACGTGATCAAGCGGTCAGGCGTGTCGGTACAAATTCCATCAACGCCGCGTTCGATCATGGTTTGATACTCGCGTTCAGAATTGGCCGTCCAGACATACAATTTTTTGCCCTGCTGTTTAATGTTACGAGCCAGACGCGCCGAGCAAAGCTTTACCTGCATGCACAGCGTTTGATAGTTGTAATTTTTCAGTGCCACTTCAGGAAAAGCTTCACGCCAGCGCACGAATGGATTGAGCGACGCAGTGCCGAGAATTAAGCCAAGGGCAAGATCATTGCTTTCATTGCCTAATTCTTTCATGAGGCCTAAATCAAAAGAGGCCAGCAGCACTTCATTTTTGACACCAAATTCACGTACCATTCGCACAGTTTCCGCCGCTGCTTTTGGGTCTTTGATTTCCAGATATAACTGAATTTTCCCGCGTGTCAGTTCCAGCGTTTCCGGCAAAGTCGGCACGCGTTCACCTTTGCCGGCATCAGCACGACGCACTTCTGCTAAAGTCAGCGCACCAACTTTGCCGCGCAAATTTGTTGTGTGACTCAGGTCGTCGTCGTGGATGACGACTACGTGACCATCACGCGTGGCGTGCAAATCAAGCTCAATCATATCTGCGCCCATTTGCATGGCGCGTTCAAAGGCGAGCAGCGTGTTTTCAGGTGCGACGGCTTTTGCGCCGCGATGGGCAATAACAATCATAAAAGTTCAAAGTTCACAGTAAGAAGTTCACAGTTCGCAGTTCGCAGTTCGCAGCAAAGAGAGTTTACAGTTTACCGCGAACTTCTTTAACTGCGAACTGCGAACTGTGAATGATCTTCGGAGCAGCTTTATCACCGCTTTGTAAGAATCCGCGCATAGCCATCCAATATCTTTGGCCTGCGCCTGGGTTCATTTTGCCGTTTGGAAACAGCAGGAAAAAAAACAATGCAATGGTTTGATCTTCAAGGATACGAAAAACGGAATAAGGCGTTATGGTGGATGGTCGTGGGCGGTGGAGTATTGACAATGCTGCTCAGCCTCACACAGGCACACACACTGGCACAAATTCAAATCTGGCAATTCGTCAGTCTCCTCTTCGTCATTGTCTTTGCCGGACGAATGACGATTGCGATGCCCAACAGCGCAGGCACAGTTTCACCGACCGACGCGCTGATTTTTCTCGCGACATTTTTTCTTGGCACTCCGGCGGCAACGATTGCTGCGGCGCTCAACGGATTTGTGGCGACTACGGCGACCAATCGGGCCAGGTCGGAAAGGATTTATGGAGCCAGCAATCAGGCGCTGGCAACGTGGCTGGCGTCATCGCTGATGTATGGGATTATCAATCGCGGCGGCCAAACGCCTTTGCACAATCTGATTACGCTTTCCGTTTCCGTCGAGCTATTGCTGCTGTCCGCTGTCGCAATGATTGCAGTTTATTTTTTTGTCGGCTCAATTCTGACGGCAACTTTTCAGGCCTGGCAGCAAAAATTAGCTGCCGGAAAATTCTGGCTGAATCATCATTTGTGGTCGGGCTTATATGTATTCGCGGTGGGCTTTGTCAGCATTCTGGTGTGCCTGTTAATCCTCAGTTATGGCCCGGCGTATATTTTATTGCTGGCTCCAATTATTGCCGCCAGCTTTGCTGCCTGCCAGAGTTACTTTACAAAGGTCGAAGCCACTTCACAGGACATTGCGGAAATTTCCCGCCTACATTTTGCGACGGTTGAAGCCCTGGCCACAGCCATTGACGCGAAAGATCAGGTGACGCATGAACACGTGCGCCGCGTGCAAATTTATGCCGCAGGGATGGGGCGAATTTTTAATTTGCCGGAAGCTGAAATTGCCGCTTTACGAGCGGGCGCATTGCTGCACGACATCGGGAAGCTCGCCGTCCCGGATCATATTCTCAACAAACCTGGCAAACTGACGCCGGCGGAATTTGAGAAGATGAAAATTCATACGACGGTTGGCGCGCGGATTTTGGAACGCGTTGGCTTCCCCTATCCCGTCGTGCCAATCGTGCGTTATCACCACGAACGCTGGGATGGCAAGGGCTATCCCGAAGGTTTGCAGGGAACTGACATTCCGCTCACCGCGCGGATTTTAAGTGTCGTGGATTGTTTCGATGCCGTGCGCGAAGATCGCTCTTATCGGCGGGCTTTGATGCGTGATGAAGCCTGCCAGTTATTAAATACGCAAAGCGAAAAACATTTTGACCCTGAAGTTGTCGCCACATTCCTGAAAAATTTACCGCAATTTGAAAGCGAAATTTTAGCGGCGGGATTGTCGCTGGAACCGCAACGAGACGATGAGTTGAGCTTAGCCAGCGAAACTGAAACTGTCCCGCGAACAAATGAGCAGCCGGAATATCTTGGGCAAATTGCCGCCGCGCATCACGAAGTTTCTTCGCTCTACGAAATTGCGCGGACGTTCAGTACTTCGCTTGATTTGGAAGACACGATCTCAATTTTCGTCAACAAGCTGAAATACATCATTCCGTTCGAGACTTGCGCCGTTTATCTTTACGACGAAGAACAACAAGTTGCGCAACTCGAACATGTCATTGGCAAAGCCGCCGAAGCGTTTGCCGGACGCAGGGTTTTTCCCGGTGACGGTATTACCGGCTGGGTGCTGGCAAATCGTCGCATGTTTTGCAATACCGACCCGACTCTGGATTTAGCGGCGCTCAAGATTGGCAGCCACGAGTTCAAAACTTTAGCGGTTGCTCCTTTGCTGAAAGACGAAATGATGGTGGGCGTGATTGCGTTATATTCAGCGCAACTGGAACGTTACACCAGTGATCATTTGCGCCTGCTGGAAACGATTTCCAGTCTGGCGGCGGATTCGATTTACAATGCGCTGCATCACGCGGAAACACGAGAATTTGCGCTGACCGACGCGCTGACCGGAATGCCGAACGCACGGTCATTGCATTTCCAGTTTGCGCAGGAATCAAATCGCGCAAATCGCCAGGAGACTCCGTTGTCAGTGTTGATGATGGATTTGGATGGCTTCAAAAAAATTAATGACACGCTGGGACATCACGCCGGCAATGAATTTTTGATTGGTATTGCCAAAGTAATTTCCGCTGAACTGCGCAGCTATGATTACCTCGCTCGTTATGCCGGAGACGAGTTTGTAGCTTTGCTGCCAGGAGCGAACGAAGAAGATATTGACGATTTGATCTGGCGGATTCAGCGTGCCGTTGAGGGCTTCAAATTACCAGGCCGCGAAGGCGCACGTTTGCAGGCCGGAGTCAGCCTGGGCGCGGCACGATACAGCATCGAAGCGAATTCGCTGGAGCGTTTATTGCGCATCGCGGATCGCCGCATGTATAAAAATAAACATCTCCGCCGCCAGCATGATTTGCTGATGGAAGCCGGAGAATTTGGCGACAACGTGTCACAGGTAATTGCAAGAAGTTGAGGGGAAGCTGGCGTCTGAAAATAATTTAGATACCAGGTTTACTTTCTGCATATTTTACATGTTCAGCAAGCTCCGCAGGCTCTTCTACCTTTACGACGTTCCTGCGATTTCTCTTGCGGGGTGGTTGTTTTTCTCGTGCCGCGATTCTGGCCTGGGCGCGCACGATGTCACGCATGGAAATGATTCCTAAAATCTGATGGTGGTCTTTCCGGCTGACGACGGGAAGTAAGGAAAGTTCGCGCTCGCCGAGTTTCAACATCACGATGTCCAGCGGATGATCGAGGTAAGCAGTAACTACATCTTTAATGGCGATTTCGCCCAGCAAAGAATCTTCGTGACCCTGTGCCTGGAGATGGCGAAGTTCGCTGCGTGTAATAAATCCCGCCATCTTGAGCGATCCATCAACGACGGGAAAACCATAATGCGGATTGGTGGCGCAATATTCAATTGCTTCGCGTACCCTGAAGTTGGCTGGCAAAGTCGTCACTTCGCGGGTCATCACACTCGCGGCGGTTAATTTATGCAGCGAAGTTTTTGGTTGTGCCGGAGCCAGACGAACACCATCCTGTTCCAGCAATGCTTCGTAAATCGGAACGGGATTTAAGCGTTGCGCGACGATGTAACTGGTCGCATTGGCAATCATCAGCGGCAGAATCAGCGAGTAATTCTGCGTCATCTCAAACACGATCAACACCGAAGTAATTGGGGCGCGAATCACACCACAAAAACTTGCGCCCATCCCCACCAGCGCAAAAGCTCCGGGAGCCGTCGCATGACCGGGAAATGATGCTGCCACCAGATGCCCCATCGCGCCGCCGACCATCGCGCCGATGAATAAGGAAGGCGCAAAAATTCCACCGGAGCCGCCGGAACTGTAGGAAATAACGGTCGTGACAATTTTGGCGACTGAAAATGCGAGGAGCAATTTTAGCTCTAACCCGCCGTGCAAAGCTGAAGTCAATGTTTCGTATCCGCCGCCCATCGCCTGGGGCGCAAACAGTCCGACGATGCCCACCGCAAAACCACCTATCGCGGGTTTGAGCCAGTTCGGGACCTTGCGGAATTGCCGAAACGCCATGCGCATTTTCAGCAGCGTGTTCGAGAAAAACACCGCCACACCGCCTACGATTGCGCCCAGCATGATATAGAAAATCAGTTCGGCTGGATGCTGAATTCCGTAAGCAGGAACTCCTTCGTAAACGGGTCTTGGGTCAAACGCACGCGCAATCGCCGAGGCAATAACCGCAGCGATGACGATGCCGCCCAGCATGCGCTGATTCAAATCGCCGATGATTTCTTCAAACGCAAACGTGACGGCTGAAATCGGCGTATTGAAGGCAGCGGCAACAGCGGCGGCGGCTCCGACCGGTAATAAATCCATCAGGCGTCGCCGTGACACGCCAAAAAACCTGCCGAGAAACGAAGATACCGCCGCACAAATTTGTACCGTTGGGCCTTCGCGTCCGATGGATGCGCCCGTGCCGAGGCTGATGGCGGCGACGACAGCTTTGCCAATGGCCGATTTAAACGGCATCCGCCCATAATTGATGAAGTAGGCAGTTTTGACTTGCGGAATTCCGCTGCCACGCGCATCGGGAACCCAGAATTGCAACAGCAAGCCAACGATCAACCCGCCCAGCGTTGGAATCAGCAGCGTTAACGCCACAAAGCGCCAGGTCATCCCGTCTTTCGCTGCCTCAAAAACGTGGCGGATAATGTTGCGCTCCATCGCCAGAATCAGGACGTGAAACGACACCGCGACCAGGCCGCAGACAGCGCCGACGATCAGCGTAATGAAAAAAAGTTTTTGATTTTCCGGCAGGCCAAGCCGATCAAAAAAGCGAGTCGCTCGCAGTTCAATGCGGTACCATTTGCGCCGGAGTTGTGCGCGTTGCAAGGTAAGACCTCAATCCGATATTCTCAACAGGGGGATCACATACAAGCGGGGACTTGCCAGGATGAAAGAAAACATCTTAGCATCCGTTGTTGCGCAAGCAAGGGAAAAGTGAATTCGCCGCTGAGCAAATCGGATATTTAAGACGAAATTATCTGAGACGTTGAAGCGCAAACCCATCTGGCATACGATGAAATGCGTGGTCAATTGTAATTATGTGCTAACAACAAAATAACTACCGTATAAATTATGAAAACACGTTTATCTATTTGTCTGCTGCTAATTATTTGCCTTTCATTGCCGAGCCAGGTTAATGGCTGGGGCGATCACGGGCATGAAATTTCAGGCCTTGCTGCTGCCTTAAAAGTTCCCACGGAAATGCCGTCATTTTTTTTGCAATCAGCGAGGCAGCTTAGCTACCTCAATCCTGAGCCTGACCGCTGGCGTGAAAAGGCCGAATCCGATCTTGATCCCGCAATTAAATCTTTTTCCCCGGATCACTACATTGATATGGAATTTGTCCCGGAAGGCGCATTAACCAGTGCGGCAGATCGTTACGCCTTTATCGAAGCGCTCATTAAAGCGGGTCGCAAACCCGCCGAAGCTGGGTTCGTGCCGTATCGCATCATGGAATTATTTCAGAGCCTGCGGATTGAATTCAGATTGTGGCGCAACACGACCGATGCAATGAAACGCGCAATGATCGAACAACGCATCATCAACGACGCCGGAATTCTGGGGCATTACGTCACCGATGCCGCCAATCCGCATCACACGACAATGCACCACAACGGCTGGGTCGGCGATAATCCCAAAGGGTACAGCACGGATAAAACGATTCACTATCGTTTTGAAACGGAGTACGTCAAATCACATTTGCAGGTGAATGATTTATTGCCGCTGATGGGGACAGCACGGATACTTGCCAAACCACGCGAAGAGCTGATTACTTATTTGCAAACCTCGCGCTCACACCTCGAAGAGCTTTACGAACTGGAAAAGAAAGAGAGCTTTGGCGAACAGACGAAGTCACCTGAGCACAAGAAATTCGTGGCGGCGCGGCTGGCTGCCGGAGCGCAAATGCTGCGTGATTTTTGGTGGACGGCGTGGGCTACAAGTGAAGTGAAAACAACTGTGCCGTAACCTATGAACCTGCTGAATTTTTTGAAAGGCGGAGAGGGAGTAATCCGAACCTGGCATACTTCATCATCCTGATCAATAAATTACGGCACAAAATAAAAAGGCCGACCGAATCCCCAACGATTACACCCGTAGTGTGTGTACTCAAATCCGGTCAACCTTTACAAACGAAACTGCTCGTACCAGACTCCG
>JAYSTY010000327.1:0-6733 GCA_043719385.1 Blastocatellia bacterium
TATTCGGGATTTACCGTTGGAACAATTAGAAGCACTTTTAGATAATGTTTTAGATTTCTCTTCTGCCTCAGACCTCAACAATTGGTTGGCAATTCACACGACACAAAAATAAATTATGACCTTCAACCCAAAACACCAAAGTCACATTATCACTGACGGACGCGACCGCGCTCCGGCACGCGCCATGCTCAAAGCCATCGGTTTCTCCGACGAAGATTTGAAAAAACCGATTATCGGCGTCGCTCATCAATGGATTGAAACGATGCCGTGCAATTTCAATCACCGCGATTTGGCAGTCAAAGTTAAAGAGGGAATTCGCGCGGCGGGAGCTACACCGATGGAATTCAATACGATTTCTATCAGCGACGGCGTGACGATGGGAACCGAAGGCATGAAGGCTTCGCTCGTGAGCCGTGAATTGATTGCCGATTCTATCGAACTCGTCGGACGCGGCTATCTGTTCGACGCGATGGTAGTCATTGTGGGCTGCGACAAAACAATTCCGGCGGCGGCAATGGGATTGACTCGCCTGAACATTCCAAGCTTGATTTTGTATAGCGGTTCCATCGGGCACGGCGATCACAAAGGCGCACATCTGACGGTGCAAAATGTTTTTGAAGCCGTGGGCGCAAATGCTGCGGGCAGGATTGACGATGCTGAATTGCTCGCCATCGAAAACGTAGCTTGTCCCGGCGCGGGTGCATGCGGCGGACAGTACACCGCGAACACGATGGCGCAGGTGATGGAATTCATCGGCTTATCTGTGATGGGCACGGCGAGCGTTTCCGCGATTGATCCGAAAAAAGATGCGGTCGCTTTTGAAACGGGCAAAACCGTCGTCGAATTGCTCAAACGCAACGTGCGTCCGCTCGACATTCTCACGCGTGAAGCGTTTGAAAATGCGGTCGCTGGCGTAGCGGCTACGGGCGGATCAACCAACGCCGTGCTGCACTTGCTCGCCATGGCGCGTGAAGCGAATATTCCGCTCAGCATTGATGATTTTGACACGATCAGTTCGCGCACGCCGATGATTGCGAATTTAAAACCCGGCGGAAAATATACTGCCGTCGAACTCAGCGCGGCAGGCGGCACTACGCTGATCGCCAAACGAATGATTGAGGGAGGATTGCTGGATGGTTCGCAGCAAACTGTTTCCGGGTTAACCATTGCCGCAGAAGCCGAACTCGCGGTTGAAACGCCGGGTCAGGATGCTGTGTATACCGCAGAAAATCCACTCAAGAAAACTGGCGGTTTGGTCATCCTGAAAGGCAACATTGCGCCCGAAGGTTGCGTCCTGAAAATGTCCGGCTTTGAGCGCAAAAAACAGGTCGGGAATGCCCGTGTGTTTGAATGCGAAGAAGACGCGATGACCGCTGTCACGCATAAACAAATCAAGGCTGGCGATGTCGTCGTGATCCGCTACGAAGGCCCGAAAGGCGGCCCCGGCATGCGCGAAATGCTCGGCGTCACCGGAGCCATCACCGGAGCAGGACTTGCCGCCGAGGTAGCATTGCTCACCGACGGTCGTTTCAGTGGCGCGACACAAGGATTGTGCATCGGACATATTGCGCCGGAAGCCGCTGCTGGCGGGTATCTCGCGGCAGTAAGAGACGGCGACATCATCGAAATTGATATTGAAAAACGCCTGCTGCAGGTCGTGTTGAGCGATGAAGAAATCAAAGCTCGCATGGCCGATTGGAAAGCTCCTGAACCACGTTACAAAACCGGAGTCTTTGCCAAATACGCGAAGCTCGTGACCTCCGCCAGCGAAGGCGCGATTACAACAGCAGATTAGATTAATTGGTTCAAGTTGAGGAGCATAAAATCATAGCCTAATGCTCCTCAACTTTCGTTTTCCCCCTCAAGCCATTTTACTGCCTGCGTAATTGCTAAACTTAATTTATTGGTTTTTTGTTCGCGTCTCACAAATTTCTGAATTTTACTTGTGGCTATTAAATGAGTTCTGCTGGCAGCCGCCTAATTAGCGTTTCACGAGCGTGCCGCAGGTTGCTGTAGAGCGCAAGGAATCGGCAAAATGGAATTCAAACTGCTGACAGCAATGCGCAAATATCTGGGACTGAACCGCAACGTAGCAGTGCTGGCGCTGAGCATTTTCGGGCTGGGGCTGGGCGAAGAACTCTGGCAAAGCTACCTGCCAAAGTATCTGACCGCGTTCGGCGCAAGCGGCGTAGTGGTCGGGCTGTTCGCGTCGTGCAAAGACCTGCTCGACGGGCTGTATCAGTATCCGGGCGGCTGGCTGGCAGATCGCTACGGTCGTCGCCGGGCGCTGATGCTTTTTACCACTACGGCAATCTGCGGCTATGCGATGTATGCGATGGCGTGGCATTGGAGCGTGCTTTTCATTGGGCTGACGCTGGTGATGGCGTGGAAGGCGGGCGCGTTCCCCGTCACGTTTGCTGTCATCGGTGACGCGCTGCCGCAGGAACAGCGGGTGATCGCCTTCAGCGTGCAATCAATGCTGGTGCGTGTGCCGCGCGTAATCGGCGCACCGCTCGGCGGATTGCTGATCGCTTCACTTGGCACCGTTGTGGGCGTGCGCATCGCAGTGGGAATCACCTTGCTGCTTGCGCTCGCGGTGCTCCTCACACAGCAGCGCGGCTATCGTGAACAAGCAGCCTCAGCCGCTCAGTATGAACAAATCTCAGCGCGGCAAATCTTGGCGCGAATGCCTGGGACGTTGAAACGGCTACTTGTGGCAGAATTGCTGGTTCGCTTTGGCGAAGGCATCGCCGCCGCTTTCATCGTGCTGTATGTGACAGGCGTGCTGGGGTATTCCGCGCCGACTTACGGGTTGCTTTATGCGCTGCAACAGACGGTGTCGCTGGTGATGTATTTGCCATCGGGCAGACTGGCCGCCTTGACCGGGCGACGTTCGCTGATCGCGCTGACCTTTCTCTTCTTCGCGCTCTTTCCGCTTGCCGTGCAGTGGGCGCACAGCTTCAGCGCCTTGCTTGCCGCCTTTGTCATCGGCGGGCTGAAGGAAGCGGGCGAACCGGCGCGCAAAGCCCTGATTGTTGATCTGGCCGACCCCGCGCAACGTGGTCGTGTGGTCGGCGTGTATTACACGATTCGCAATTTGCTGATTGTTCCGGCGGGCACAGTAGGCGGGCTGCTGTGGACACACGCGCCAACGTTACCGCTTCAGGTCGCGGGTGCAGTGGGGCTGCTCGGCCTCGCGGTGTTCTGGCTCAGCGCCATACAAAATCGAAGGCGGGACTTGCGGGGAAGCAAGCAAGCTGGGGTTGTGGAGAAAGATTGATTCAGTGCTGAACCGGACATAAAACGCGTTATCAGGCTGACCGTAACGAGCATGGCATTGACATATATATTCAATAATTATCTAGGGTAAGTGGGTGGAAGCATCACTTCATGAACCTTCTTCTGATGGTTAGTGCTAGAAGTGCAGTTTGCAAAGGAACAGCAATAAGCTCAAGCCCGACAAGTAGTCGTGCCCAAAATGACTGTGGTCTTGGCTCAGGCTTTTGCAGCAAGCCCGTTTCTAGCGAATAGACGATAGCATCGCGCAACAGCATTGGGGAAGCGTTTGGCGATGGCGATGCTGTTGGGGAACCACTTGGCGGAGGTGATGGCGATGCGGATGTTGAAGGGGAGGGCGCTAGCGTCGCTGATACTGATGGACTCGCACTAACTGCTACAGATGAAGCTTGGGTAGAAGGATTAGGCGGTTTGAACTCGACCTGAGTATATAAGACGCCGAAGATAACCAAATTGCCAAAGAGCACCGCTATTGTTCGTCCAACCCTCTCACCATAACCACATAATAAAAAGTAGACCGCATGCACTACCCACAACAACGCTTCGCTGAATCGTGCCGTTCCCGTGTACTGACCAGGATGCGGCCTCTTTAATTCCATCGCAGCATATCTGAAGTCTGAGGCTTCGTCATAGCGGTGTGCCTCTTCGGCGTTTATTGCAAGATAACGATAGGCTACTGCCAGCAAATGTTTGGGATTTTTCTCTGGTTCATTTCGAATTGACATGCTATCTGCGGTTGTCATCGTTTGGCTCTTTACTTGATTGCTGAGAGTACGCTGCTGGCTGGTATTAGCGGCGTCTGAATATGCCAGCGGCTGTTGTTGGTCTTGGCTATTTTCCTCAGCTATTGGCTTGGCTATTTCTTCTTCCAGAAGCTTTAGCTCAGATTTATAATCAAGGTGATCTTTCCAATCAATATTCGTGAATTCGAACTTTCGTGGGTCAACGTTGACAAACCACCGTATACGCAAAGGCACAGAATGGAAACTGACGCGTTCAGGTTTGTCGAAAGTCGCTGCATCAAGTGTTAAGTCGGGAACCCCTTCAAACTTGCAAAATTGAAAAAGAACGGTGTCATTCGCCTTGAATGTCCTGAATGAACTTTGTCCTTTGAAGGTGACATTCGAGAAATCCACAAGCTTCTCGCACCTTGCATTATCGAACGTCAAATCGCCAGTAAACTCTGCATCGTTAAATAGGGCTTTCCCGCTGAAAATAGCTCCACTGAAATCTGCTTTGTCCTTAAACGTGACCTTTTTTTCATTGCCCGGTCCCAGATGCAACGACTTCATGAAAAATACATCTTTGTTGAAATCTGCGTTGCAGAAATTTGCATTCTTGAACTCTGACCCACTGAAGTACGTCTTATTGCCAAAGGTTGTTGTCTCAAAGTTGGCCTCCCCGTTAAAGGTCGCTCCGATGAAGTCTGCTCGCTCGGTAAAAATCGTGCCCTTCTGTAAGTCTTTATTGAAGCCGAAGTCTGCTTTGAAATTTTCTCCGAAGCTTGCGTTGGCGAATGATACATATCCCTTGAACTCCACGCCACTGAAGTCTGCTTTCCCGCTGAAGACAGTTTTCCTGTTATTGGAGTCAATTTTATGTTTATAGAGGTCAAAGTTGGCGGCCTTGCTGAAGGTCGCTCCGGCGAATAATCCGTCCCCCTTGAACTCCACCCCGCTGAAGTCTGCGGCATCGCTGAAGGTCGCTCCGGCGAATGAGACGTTCCCCTCGAAGTCCACCCCGCTGAAGTCTGCGATGCCACTGAAGGTCGTACCCTTTTGCAGTTCTTCATTGAAGATAACGTTTGCGCTACGATTGAAGATCGCTCTAGCGAATGATACGCCCCCTTTGAAATCCACCCCGCTGAAGTCTGCGATGCCGCTGAATTTCGTGCCCTTTGGCAGTTCTTTATTGAAGCCGAAGTCTGCGATGGACTCCTTGCTGAAGGTCGCTCCGGCGAATGATACGTCCCCCTTGAACTCCACCCCGCTGAAGTATGCTGTATCAAAGGCCACTCCGCTGAAATCCCTGTCCTCAGGGAAATACCCGCCAGTAAAGTTGAAGTTCTTTTCCCTGATTCGGCGATTGACAAAATCGCGGAATGCTTCTTTTTTCTCCTGTGAAGGAGAATGCAGAATACAATAGCCGTCCAGAAACTCAGGCAGGCCTTCGCAAGCTGAGCGGCAGGACTCGTGAGCACGACAAACGATAGGCTCTTCTGGCATAGGCGGCCTCAGGGTTGCGAATGAAAGCTAGGCTAACGCAGCAAGTCGCTACAGATAATTTGCGGCGTGGAATAAAGACAGTCGGGTATGCGTATTGACACTCATGGCCTTTGAAAAATAAATGTGCTTACCCAAGATGTGTTACCGACGGCGGACGGTCAGAAATCACATGCTGTTTACGCGCAAAGTTCAGCGAGTCTATATCCACGCGGAAAGATGACAGAAACACTGCCTAAGGGTTTCATCCAACATTCTTTCTACAGGAAATTAGCTTCTTGCTTCACGAAAAGTGTAAAAATCGTACGAGTGCGACATGTATATTAAACTTGACCTACCAAAAACAGAAACGATTTTGGTTTCCTGCTGAAAATAACCTTGACAGCATAAATGGCATAGATTCGAACTTCACCGAATGACTATCCTGTGAAATTAGGGCGGGATGCGAATACATCTCGCCCTTTATTTATTTAGGTTCTCCTCAGTCGCCCTGCGCTGAAAATTCACCGTACTGTGGAATAGCGTGAAAACCACTTGCCCTTTCAGGCTTGGTGCAAAATGCTTCTTGCACTAAGTCACACCAATCACCACGAAGAATAATCATCCCTCTTTGTGACGTTGGCGGAAAATGCAGCAAGGGAAGACAGCATACCTGTTATCGGCAGCGTAATCGCAAGCGCGGCAAAGCCGCAGCGTGACAAACGGCAACGGGAGCTTTCGTTGCGGCTCCCGAAACTTTAATTGCACAGGGCCGCCGCGCCGATGTCTCCTCAAAGAAAAGAGGGGATGTTTATGGAATTCGTTGTGACGATTGCTGATGAAGTCGTGCCAGACTTGCAGAACGGCGGCGAGCAGGCTCTTTCGCGCCGCGCTTTGGAGCTTCTGGCGGTTGACGGTTACGACTCCGTTTCGTTACCTGATTGAAATTGATGTCGTTGACATTCTCGCCACCCTCTTCGGTCAAGTCATCATTCCTGAAGCGCCCAGTAATTACAGCATAAATTGTAAAGAGATCAATTGCCACTAGTGTTCAGTCAAGCTTGAATTGACGGATAAAAACAAGACCAAGCTGGCGAGCCTGTTCAGGGCTAACCCGTCAATTCATATTTGACTGAACACTAGCTTGAGCTCTACCGTTTATACACAAGTCAAAGAGAAGCCAATAAAAATAGTTTCAAATCTTTGGAGTCCGCGTTTGATCGTAATAACTCCCG
>JAYSTY010000328.1:0-16432 GCA_043719385.1 Blastocatellia bacterium
ACTGCGGCAGAAATTTCTACGGGTGCTGGTTCTTCGACCGCATCAGGCTCAGTTTCCGCCAGCGGCTCGACAAATAATTCTTCGGCTTCCAATTCCAAACGCGGGTTTTTCTTACCGCGTGGACGGCGGCGACGGCGTCCCTGCTGATCATCCTGAACCTCTTCGGCAGCCTCCGCGACAACTGGCTCGACAGTTTCCACCACCGGAATTTCTGCCACTAATGCGGTAGCGACTACTGGCTCTTCACGCGGTCTGACATAGGTCAAACGGCGATGGCGACGCTGTTCGGTGCTATCAATTTTCTCTTCTTCCTTCTTCGTTGGAATAACATATTTGACCGCTGCCTCGGCCTCGTCTTCCTCGTCATGCTCAATAATCGGCTCTTCGCCAATTTCTTCGATATGACTCAGAGCTTCAAGTGTTGCGGCGTCGTCGTCCTCGTCCTCGTCCTCTTCTGCTTCTGTAGCTGGCGTAATCGTTGTCACTACTCTGCGTGAAGTGCTATATTTTTCCGGGCGTTCAGGGCGTTGAGGTTTCTTTTCCTCTTTGCGGTCGTCCTGAAATGCCCCTTCAAATTCTTCGTCGTCGAGGAAATCTGAAACATATAAAAATGCGTCCCGCTCCAGACCGATGTCCACAAAAGCGGATTGCATACCAGGCAACACTTTCATTACTTTGCCTTTGTAAATATTGCCCACGATGCCCTGATTTTCGTCACCACGTTCGACGTAAAACTCAGTTACGACATCGTCTTCGATGATGGCAATCTTTTTTTCGCGCCCATTCAGGCTCACAATTAATTCTTTACTCATTCATTTCTCCTTCGTAACGCAGAACAACGCGTTACGGTCAACTATAGACTGGGACCAAACGCTTACGGTTAAGGCAACAGACAGAGATCAGTTTGGCGCATCCACTTTGTCGGATACCAGGCATTCCAATCACTACCCTGCCAAACGGCAAGCGAGTGGTACGGTAATTTTTTTGATTAAACCAATGATTTGAAAGCAAACGAGGGCTTAGCTGAGGCGCTAAATCCAAAGCTGAACGCAGGCGTCTTGCACAAGATAATGCGCCAGTCCATCTCTTTTCGCTCATTGGTTGAACGAAGGCAGCCGCTGAATACCTGCTTTTTATCCGCGCAGGCATCAGCGGCGCTAATGCGGTTTTCATTAAGGAACCTGTTCTCGCAGGCTGAAAAAAAATCTTTCTACAAACTGGTAATGATTAGTTTGTAACTCCAAAAGATCGCTTGCATTTTCAACCTGACGGCGAGTTATGAAGAGCCATTCTCATTCACGAACCCGCAAAGAAACGCCGCGTAGCGTTTCTGTAAATTTCTTTTTTTACAGCTTATCTTTTACTGATCGAACACTAATTAACGAACCGGCGCAGGCGCACGCTGAGGCACAATCCCAGGGCAAATAAGGTAGCCAGAATTGACGATCCTCCGTGACTCATCAGCGGCAAAGGAATTCCCATAATAGGTAACAAGCCTAAAACCATTCCCACACTAATTGAGATATGATAAAGCAGTAAGCTTGTATAACCAGTGACCATCAGGGAACCCTCTCGATCACGCGATTGTTGCGCGGTCTGAATTAAACGCCAGATCAGAATCAAATAAGCTGATAAAGCGAGGATGCTGCCCGTAAAGCCAGATTCCTCGCCGGCAATTGCGAAAATAAAATCGGAATGTACTTCCGGCACAAATCCCAGCGGCCCCTGCGTGCCACTGCCGATTCCTTTGCCATAAGAACCTCCCGAACCAACGGCAATGGTTGATTGCTCGTTTTGATAGCGATACCTCTTTGCTGCCAGCTCAGGCCAGTAAACAGCCTTGATGCGCTCCATTTTATAGCTGGTTCCCGCTTTGATATAGGGGATAGATAAATATCCCACCAGCATCAAGGTGGCTAAGCCAGTGAAAATCCAACGCCATTGCAAACCACAAACAAACAGCAAGGCAACAAAGAAAGAAAAGAAACTGAGCGTACTGCCAGTGTCGTGTTCTAAATAAACCAACGCTGTTGGTACTGCCCAAATCGCACCCGCCATCGCTATCGTTTTCAATTTCAGCGGGCGCTCTCGAACAAGGGACAGGTAACGCACCAGCATCAGCAAGGTAAAAATCTTCGCTAGTTCTGATGGCTGCCCACCAATCGGTCCAATCTGAATCCAGTTCTGGTTTCCATTGATTTTCTTCCCAATGCCAGGCGTTAGCACCAGCACCAGCAAAAACAATCCAAACCCGTACAAATAAGGGGTAATACTAAATATTCGGTTGTAATCTATTTTCGTCACCAAAAACATGATGACGAGTCCCAGCCCAATCGCTACCACCTGCTTACGCCAAAGCCCCGGCAGATTTGGTTGGGCGCTCCGAATCTCCACCACGCCAAAGATCATCAATCCGACAATCAAAAAAAATGACAGCCAATCGAAGTCTCTGAGAAATCTTGGACTCGGTGCAAACATAGCTTCTGTGAGGGCTAAAAAGTAAAACTTCAACGATTGAAAATGCCGAAATTGGCAAATCAGGTCTGGGTTCCCTTTTTACGGCGTTTTATTAGTCAATTGTGCCTGTGTATCGGCAGGCGGACTAATCTTTCTGCGATAATAGAAATCGTAAATTGCTCTGGCGCGCGGCGCGGATTGTTTACCGCCAAAGCCAGCATTTTCAGTTAAAACAACGGAACAAATTTCCGGTTTGTCACGGGGCGCAAAGCTCATAAACCAGGCATGATCCTTACTTTTCGATCCGGCCCGCTGGTTTGAGGCAACCTGTGCCGTCCCGGTTTTTCCGCACACGTCAAACCCTTCAATTCGTGCGCCGCCCCCTGTGCCACCACCACTGTTAACGGCTCCATACATGCCCCGCTTCACAATGTCCTGGATTGCCGCACTCATCGGTACAATAAAACTATTTTTCTCTTCAAAGCGCATTTCGGGATGGATTTTATCTTCCCGATCTGTGCCAGCATTGATGCGCAGCAGGAAATGCGGGGTAAACATTTTTCCGCCATTCGACAAACCTCCAACATAACGCATTAATTGCAACGGCGTGGATTTATTCATCCCCTGCCCGAAAGCTGACGCTGCCATATCATAATCTGTCCATTTAGCGTCTTTCAGGGTTGCCTCAGCTTTAGCGATCAGTTTCTTTTTGGCTTCCGGGGTCGGCGCCTCTTCTGCTGCTTGTCGATCTTTTTTGCTTATTGCTTCATAGGTTTTTTGTTTGGTTGCAGCGGTGGGCTGTAACCCCGAACTCTCATTTGGAATGTCAATACCTGTCCGATGCCCAAAACGAAATATTTCCACCCATTTGGCAAACCGTTCCTCTCCCATTTTGAGTCCAAGCCGATAATAATAGCCGTCCGATGAAACCGTGATGGCACGCACCACATCAGGGAAGCCTTCGTGCGACATTGAATGCATTAAATAGTTGCCAAGCTGGATATTACCGTCCTGAATTTTGGAATTTTCAGGTGTAATCACTCCTTCGTTAAGCGCTGCCACAGTCGTCATCAATTTCCACGTTGAGCCGGGTACAAATCCACCCTGAATCATCCGATTATACAGTGGCTTGTTTTCATCCTGCCAGTATTCGGCAATTGCGCCTTTTCCCTCCGGGGTTTTAGAACGTTGTGAAAAAACATTTGGATCATAGGCTGGGCGACTAACAAAGGCCATAATTTCACCATTGTTCGGGTCCATCACGCCGATGGCTCCGCGTCCCGCTGGCATGCTGTCGCCCTGTACCTCAGCGATTTTTTGGAGGTCTAAATCCAGGGTCGTATAAACATCCCGACCAGGAATCGGTTCAGTCTGATCTACGACTTCCTGAATCACTCCTTTGCTGTCAACCAATACGCGGCGATAACCATCACGTCCCATGAGGGCTTCGTTATAGCTTTTCTCCAGACCGGCTTTACCGACGATATTACCGTAATCAAACCCTTTTTCTGCGCTGTATTGCCCCCCTTGCCTACTGAGGTCATCTTTACTTACTTCACCCACATACCCCAGCGCATGGGCAGCTAAAGACCCGAAGGGGTAATAACGTTGTGGAGCCTGTTCAGCCCGAAATTCAGGATACTCAAACTGGTGCGCTTTAACCCACGCGACATCACTTGCCGAGGCGCCTTCCTTGACAACAATTGATTGCCAGCGAGGCTTGGTCATTGCATCTTCCAATCGCCCCGTCAGCCAGGGACGTTCAATATTTAAGTGCTGGGTCAACAGATCAATCAGGGCAGGAAACTGATCAGGCGTGATTTCGCGCTTTCCGAGTTTACGTTCAAGCAGGATGTTGTAGGCGTAACGGCTGTCTGCTAATAGCTTGCCGTTGCGATCAAAAATTCTTCCCCGCCGGGCGGAAACCGGCAAAGTTCGATAGCGATTCTGATCAGCGCGTTCCTGATAATACTCATAATTCTTTATTTGCAACCAGTACAAGCGTGCGCCCAAAATCAAAAATATGGCTATCGCCAGGCAACGGACCACTTCCAGGCGCAACTGGATCTGCTGTTTGCCGTCGAGCGAATCGGCTGGATTGTTGGGTGCAGATTTCATAATAAATACTTACATTACTTAAATCTGAATCTTTTTCTACGCTTTATTTTCCATCTTGATTCGTTATTTTTGACCAGCCATTTACGCCGCCGATTGGCTCCTCGCATTGCCTCCGCACGACGCATTTTAGCACGTCTGCCAAAATCAAAGACCTGATCCAGCGCCGCAAATAAAATGACCGAAACAATTAAGTTACAAGTAGGGCCTAAGATTAGCTCCAATGCAGCTTCTTTAGGCATCGCCACATCAACGGTAAAAGTATACAAAGAAAGCCGGAGAATGGCGGCAACTACTCCAGCGCCAGCAACTGTCGCGGCTCGGATCAGTAAGCCTTCCACTAAAAAGGAAGTGGACGCCCAAAAACCAATATAAGCTGCCACCACATAAGAAATTCCGCTGATACCGAATGGCGGCACACCGGATGAAGGGACACCAGACGCCAAATCGTGAAAGACTCCGGCAGCCGTCCCTGTAAACATTGCCACGACCGGATTACGCATCAGACTGACATAGACTGTAATTAATAAAAGCCAGTCTATATAGCTGAGCCAGGGAAAAAGCTTCTTCAAACTAACTTGGGCAAAGGTGGCGACTAAAAGACAAACTCCAATCAACCAAAACCGTGTTTTATTAGTAGTCTCTTTCTCCAATGCAAATCTTCTGTTAACTGCTACTTTTTAAGAGGCCAGATATTGTAGCTAATTCAACACTCCCAATAATAAATGCCTATTCTTTACGCGGTTGCGCGGACTGCTTTCGCCTTTGTTGATCCGCCAGTTTCCGCTGTTTGTCTTTTTCCAGTTCTTCTTTTTCTTTCCCTTGCTCAATTCGATTAAGTTCTTCTACCTCTGCTTTAATCCGTTGTTTTGAGACAAGCATCACCCCCACTACATCAAGCTGTCCAAGCTGGGCTTCTGGTTGAATAGGGACAACGTCAGGAGATGTTTCAGCGGGATTAAGTGGTTGGACAACTTTCCCGATAGGAATTCCCTTGGGATAAAACCCTTCCTGCCCGGAGGTCACAATCAATTCTCCAACCTTTGGTTTTTCGCCCAGGCCACCGACTATTTTTAACTCACAACGCAGGTTATTTTTCCCCTGGGAGTTGCTCGTCCCTTGGACTACTCCCAGGATTCTGGATTCTGTCGCCTGCCCTATCGCCGCGCCAGAGGCATGCTGTTCATCCGTCAGCAATAAGACTCTTGAAGCATTAGGCGTAACCAGCACCACCCGTCCGACCAGTCCCTGGATAGTAATGACGGGCTGATCTTTTTCGATCCCCGCCGCCGAACCTTTATCAATTGTAATTGTGCGATACCAGGTGGTCGCATCTCTGGCAATCACCAGCGCTGGAACTATCTGCGTAGTGGAATCAAATTTCCAGTTGGAAATCCTGACCGCCTGCGCCGTAATTTTGGACTCCTCTGATAGTTTTACATTTTCATTTTTGAGCTTCGCTACCTCTTCAACTAATTGCTTATTTTCCTCACGCGAATCACGCAACGAAAGATATTTCTCGCGCATCCCTCCAATCCCCGATCCCATCACTGTTGCCAAAGATTGAAAGGGCTGGAACATAGTCATCAAAACCTGCGCCCCAAATGTCCGCCCAATGCGCCCTGGCGCAGGATTAAGCAACACAACGACCAGATGGGCGACAAGCAGGACGACCAATAAAAAGGGCGGATTATTTTTCAGGCTGGTTCTTATGTCCACAGGAAAAATAGTAGGCAGGGATAAGTGGTTGGTGGAGCGGAGTTGTAGCCAGAAACGACTGCCCACAGACTACCGCTTAGCAACCACCTACCACCACATTTAGGCTGGCAAAGTTGTGCTGTCCCAGCGCACACGACGCAACAGATTAAAATCTGAAAGCATCGTTCCAGCGCCCAATACAACTGATGACAGCGGGTCTTCTGAAACTGAAACAGGCAATCCGGTTTCCTGCATTAAACGTGCATCAAGCTTCTTCAGCATCGCTCCACCACCAGTCAAAACGATACCGCGATCAACGATGTCGGCGGAAAGTTCCGGTGGTGTGCGTTCTAACGCAACGCGGACAGCATTAACAATTGTTGCAATAGAATCAGCCAGCGCCTCGCGCACTTCTTCGTCAGTAATCACAATCGTTTTGGGAATACCTTCGATCAGGTTGCGACCTTTGATTTCCATCGTCAGTTCTTCATCCAAAGGGGCGGCTGACCCAAGCTCAATCTTGATCGCTTCGGCAGTGCGTTCACCAATCAGTAAATTATATTTCCGCTTGATATATTGAATGATAGCTTCGTCCATCTCGTTGCCGGCCACCCGCACTGAGCGAGAATAGACAATGCCGGAAAGTGAAATCACGGCGATGTCGGTCGTTCCACCGCCGATGTCCACAATCATATTTCCATACGGCTCAGTAATCGGTAGTCCCGCGCCAATCGCAGCCGCCATGGCTTCTTCAACCAGATAGACTTCAGCGGCTTTCGCACGGTACGCACTGTCTTCAACCGCTCGGCGCTCCACCTGCGTGATTTCCGAAGGAATACCGATAACGATGCGGGGACTGACCCACTGCTTTCCGTTATGGGCTTTGCGGATGAAATATTGAAGCATCTTTTCGGTCACTTCAAAATCCGCAATAACGCCATCTTTCATTGGGCGAATGGCTACGATGTTACCCGGTGTACGGCCTAACATCTCCTTCGCCTCCTTACCGACGGCTTCGACTTTATGGGTTAATTTGTTGATCGCTACGATGGAAGGCTCAGAGACGACTATTCCCCGACCACGAGCAAAAACGAGTGTATTGGCTGTTCCCAGATCAATTGCAAGATCACTGGAAAATAAACTAAATATCGAACGCAGATTCATCTGGCGTACTTCAAGAACTGTCCAGGGCGGTGCAGTTTGAGGTCTGTTACCTATTCCCCTTCAGACTCCTACTCCAAAAAATAAGGTTGTTAGTTACAAGTTACAAGTTCTGAGTTGCGAGTTAGGGATAAAACCGACAGCAAACTTCACACAAACAACTCAAAAATCAATAACTCACTTAAGACTTAGCCAGCTTGACATTATTTTTGTTCGCGGCCTTGGCTTCATACATTGCCATATCGGACTGCTCAAGCAAATCCGCTGCGGATTGCGCAGGAAACTCTGGATACCCCGCGATGCCAAAACTGGCTGTCAGGCGAAAAGTATGCTGACTTCCACCATGATATTCATGGTCAGCCACCTTTTGCCGGATGCGTTCAGCGGTAATAAAAGCCTTCTCGGCATTTGTATTAGGAAGCACAATGGTAAATTCATCTCCCCCATATCGAGTCACCACATCAGTATCACGGACTGAATCCAGCAATAAAGTTGCAGTTTCCTTCAGGGTTTCACTTCCAACACGATGACCGAAACGATCATTGACCCCTTTAAAGCCATCCAAATCAATGAAAATAACTGCGACTTGTCCTCCATAGCGGCGGACACGCTTATATTCGTTTTCTAAAAACTGGCGCAGGAAACGACTGTTATGCAATTGCGTTAAATCATCCTGCATGTAAAGCCGTTCAGCCCGAGCAAATTGCGTAGCGTTGTTAAGCGCCAGGGCCGCAATTGAGGAAATCTGTTGTAAAATTTCCTGCTCTCTAATGCCAAAACATTCCTCTTTTTCAATCCGCGTGGCCTGACTAACTCCGACCACATCTTTACCAACCGTAAGCGGAAAACAAAGAATTGAAGTTGCCGCTTGATCCCAAAAACCGCCCTCCAGCATTTCTTTTTTGCTGGCCCATAATTGCTCCAGTTCTGCTCGACTCAGGGCAATCATTTCTCCCTGTTGCAACACACGTTCAATTAAACCGGTTCCATTAGTTTTCAAGGTTAGTAATGGGGGTTTGATTCTAACACCTTCGGAGCCAACAAGTTCAATAAACTTCTTGTCATCTGAAACAGCATATAGTTGCCAGTTATCAGCCTTAACCCATTGCCCAAACTCCTGAAGTATTTCTCCAGAGACTTGCTGTTGATCAAGGGATGAATGCATTCGGTTGGCAGCGTCGAGCAGTTTTTTCAATTGGAGCAATTGTTTTGCTTGTTGATCAGCAAAGTACCGCTGCTCAGCATAACGCAAAAATATCGGCAATTGAAGGGCTACTTCATCAATTATTAAATGTCCCTGATAGCCTGCCTGTTGTGAAACTTCCTCTAAGCCGATCAGACCTTCGCCCTGAGCGGCGATTCTACCTGGTTCACAGGAAACAAGTGTCGCTTCAGGCCATAGAAAACCCAGTTCCTGATGATAAGTGGCGGCTTGCGACAAATCTGTAATTTCACAAAGAATCAGGTCGGGCGGGTTTTCGCTGATTTGCTCCGCCGCTTTCAAAGACGAAATCTGCCAGTCTAGTGAATTAACCTCTGTATGCGGCGTAGCAGATAAGGCACAACAAAGTTTTTGCGCTACTTCATGGCTGGCAACGACGCTGATACGAGCTGGTTTATACAGCCTGGGATGAGGGGGAAATTCGATAAGTTTCATGCCTTTACTTTTCAGAATCGCAGGCTTTGCTGCCCGACATTACCGTCCTGGTCTTCTGCGCGAACGACGATTTCACGTACTCCCTGTGACAGAGAAACAATCGCGCGAAAATTACCGCTCGAATCAACGCGGGTCACGATGTTTCCCACCTTTACGCGCGCACCTAAATCACAATGTCCTTCGATTAAGTAAGTCCCTCCTCCCATTGAAATTTTCCGTAAGACTTTAACATTTAGCGTTCGTTGCGCGATGCTGTTTCCAACTATCGTGAATTTATATGGATCACTGTAAATCCCCTGCTCCTGGGCTTTATCTGCGCGGACACGCCAGTAATATGAGCCGGGCGATAATTTATCAAAAATGGCGGTTGGTGCAAGCAAGCCATCCCGTGATTTAACAATCGTGTCCTCAAAAGTCGAGGAAGTGGCGATCTCCACCACATAGCTGCGCGCCTGCGGAACTGAATTCCAATCAAAGCGTACAGTCCCGGAATTTTCGAGCCGCAGTGCCTGCTGATTTTCGGGCAATTTTAAAACTGGAATTCCAACCATCGAAGTTCGCTTACTCAATTTTCCCGTCGGCTCAATTTCAAATCTTTCGTTCGAAGTTGCCTGATAGGTCTCACCCGACTGCGTGCGAATTTCAGCATCACCATGCGTCACGCGAATATCGGCCTGCTGCCCGTTGTCCCCGGCCCCAACCGTCGCCTCGGTATTGCCGCCAATTTTTGCTGAAGCGACATCCGTTTGAACAACGTTGCTGGACCCTGGCACCTGTTCATTCGTTGCCAGATTAATTGTTCCGACGCGGACTTTGACATGAACTTTGGTGCTTTTGTCCGCCAGTAATTCGTTATCTTTAATGACCAGCGTGGTGTCGGGTTTGATCGTGGTACTCGCGCCGTCAATAAACTGTACTCGCGCAACCGAATTTGCCAATGTCTGAATCGTATCGCCAGCTTCTAAAGGCATCTTTTCCGTGGCTCCGGTGAAATCAGTGGCATTCGCTTTTTTGACTCGTACCTGTCCGGTAATTTCAATGAACCGTGCGCTCTGCGTACCAATCGTCTGGGTTGTATTAACTTTTGTTTGCAGATAAAGATACGTCCAGTAACCCCCAGCCCCAATGACAAGCAGCGCAAGAATCCCCCATACCAGCATTTTGACAGAGCTGGCAGAAACAACATACCAATCAAGCGCGAACCGTGCTCGCTTAGTTTCCGGCATATCTTAGGAGGTGGGGCGAATTCAGACAGCTTCAGGTGAGATTTATCACTAACATCAGAAAACCTTGAAAGCTGCTTGTGTTATCGGATTAGTTTCATCTGATCTGCTTACCAGATTCGTTGCTGAGGGCGGCGCAACTTGCGGAACAAATTAACATAGGGCTTTTGAACATTCAATTGCTTAATTTCGCCGAGTGCTTTTTGCGGCAAGGACTCACTCTCTGAAATATGGTAAGCTGTCCCCCGAATTTGATTAGATTTTCCCAAATTCAGCGAGCCGGCAAAGCTATATTTCGGGGCTTCCGAAATATTTTAATAAAAAAAGTCATCCTCATCTCAGACCCAAGTCGAAAGTTTAATTACTTTCTCGGTGGACTCTTATGCAAATCAGGTGAAGGAGGCAAAACTACTATGAAAAAGCCGCTTATCTATTGTCCGGGGATCTTTCTTTTACTTTTCATTAGCACGATTGATTTAGCTTTTGCCCAGGCTAAAAAAATTTATATCGCGCTTGACGATCACACCGATTATGTTTACGCACTTGATGAAGAACAGCATCGCCAAATCTTTCTTGAAACACTGGATTACTATCTTGATTTAGCTGACACCACCGCGAACTTACCGCCCGAATATCAAAGCCGCTGGAATTGTGACGGCAATTTCTGGCTTTGGACTTACGAAAAAAATAAATTACCAGCGGAATTTGAACGCCTGATGAATCGCGTGCGGAGCGGACACATCAGTTCACCTTTGACCGCCCTGGTTTCCACTTATGGCGCACAACCATCCGAAGCCGTGTTGCGCGGGATGTATTATCCCGGTTCCCTTGAACGCCGCTACAATTTGCGCTTTCCGCTTGCCGTCGCAATGGAAAATGCGACGTTGCCGCTGGGCGTGGGAGCTTTGTGGGCGGGTGCGGGAGCCAAATATAGCTGGCGCGGAATTTGCGGTTGTGCGACCAAAACGCCGTATGGTTCCAACCGGCCCGATATTTACTGGTGGGAAGGATTGGACGGCAGCCGCGTTTTGATGAAGTGGAATTATTTTTACCCTTATGAGGGGGCGTCTATCGGCGATTATCAGGAATGCCGTTTTCCTGACCGCGCCGTCAATACTGTCGAAACCAACCGGTACTTCCTGACCAACTGGCCTTACAACATCATCGGTATCTTTGGTAAAGGCGGCGACGATTCAAAAACATTGACGGATGGATTTGTGACTTTCGCACAAAATAATTCCAATGCAAGTCGGCAGATTATTGTTTCCAACGAAGAAGATTTCTTCCGCGATTTTGCTGCTAATTACGGTGCGAATGTGCCAACTGATACGGCGAGTTATGGCAACGAATGGGATGTCCTGTGTACTTCCATGGCGGAAGTTTCAGCCAGCGTCAAACGTGCCGTTGAAAAATTGCGTGGCGCCGAAGCAATTGAAACTCTGGTCAGCTTAAAAAATCCTGACTTTATGAAAGATCGCGTTGCAGAGCGTGATCTGACGTGGATGAATCTGGGAATTTTTTGGGAACATGACTGGACGGCAGATGGAGCCATCCGCGAACAACGCCCCGCTTGGCAACGTAAAATCGCCAACCAAATTACCGGCTTTGTCGACAGTTTGGAAAAATCTTCGACTGATGCGCTGGGCGCGATGATTCCAAATCCTGGCGAATTCAAACGCTTCTATGCCTTTAATCAATTGAGCTGGTCACGGACGGATTTCACTGATTTGCCTTACACCGAAACCGATCCGGTTTATGTTATTGACGTGACCACCGGCCTTGAAACACCTTCGCAAATCGTGACCGTTGACGGGCAACGTTATTTGCGCGTACTGGCCAGCGATCTTCCGCCCGTTGGTTATAAAGTATTTGAGCTTCATCCCGGCGTCAGCAGCAATTTTTCCGATGCTGCCAGCGTGTCCGGCAACCTGATCGAAAATGCCTGCTATCGTCTGACCATTGGCAACAATGGAGCGATCACCAGCCTGATTGACAAAACACGCGGCGACCAGGAATTCGCCCGTGAAATCAACGGAAAATTTATCAACGATCTGAGCGCAGGCGACAACTCTGGCGGTACATTTGAAATTGAAAGCGCTGGTCCGGTTTCTGTGACGATCAAAACAACTGTCCTGTCGCCCTTAATCCGCACAACTCGAATCACCTTATTCCGTGATTCTGACCGCATAGATATTCGCAATGAAATCAACCAGAATTTTAGCGAGGTTTACACCTGGGCTTACAGCTTCAATCTCGACAATCCTGATACCTGGCACGAAGAAGTTGGGACAGTAATTCGGGCAAAGCAAAAAGCCCAGGGCGGACATTATGCTGATCGCGGCGCACGGCTGGACTGGCAGACATTTAATCACTTTGCTGATATGACCGGGAGCAACAACACTGGCGTTACGTTATCAAATGCTGATTGTTATTTTATGCGGGTCGGTAATAGCAACGTCATCACGCTTGATCCCAATACGCCGCAAATTTCGGCGCTGGTTGGCGGGCAGGTTGATGGACAATATTTGGGCATTCCGAATCAGGCCGGTGATACAAAATTTCTGCAACGATTCGCGCTCCGTACACACAGCCAATACGACGCGGCAGCGGCCATGCGATTTTCACTTGAGCATCAAAATCCCCTGCTTGCGCATTTAATCACTGGCGGCAACGGCTATCCTGAAACCAATTATTCGCTCGTGAATATTTCCGATCCGAAAGTTCTGCTGTGGTCAATTAAGCCTGCCGAAGAAGGCATTGCGCAGGGCATTATTACGCGAGTTTACAACGTCAATGGTCAGGCCACGAATGCTTCATTGCAACTTGCCAATCCGATTACGAATGCAATTCGCACGTCGCATATTGAAACCAATTTGGAGGGAGCAACAGTGACGGACGGCAATCTTGCGTTGTCATTAACGCCGCAGCAATATCAAACCTTCCGTTTGTTCACGAGCGAAACTATTACGGATGTGCCACCGACAATTAACGTGACCGGGCCGAGCAATGGCGCAATTTTTGCTGCGCAAACCAATATCAAAATTGAGGCGCTGGCAAATGATGCGGACGGCGCAATTACCAAAGTTGAATTTTTTGACGGCGCAACCAAACTGGGCGAAACGACCTCGGCTCCGTACAGTTTGACGCTTGACGCCCTGCCCGCCGGTAAACACCAGTTGACCGCCAAAGCCTTTGATAATCGCGGCAAAGCTGTTTTCTCAGCGCCGGTCAGAATCACTGTCACCAATACTTCTGTCGGTTCGACCAGTGTTTCCGCCGCCAATTATCAAAAAGGTTTTTTGGCGAGAGGTTCGATTGCTTCGGCCTTTGGCGCGTCATTATCGCTTGCTACCCAAAGCGCACCGGGAATTCCGCTTCCCACGAATTTGGCGGGAACTAATGTGACAATCAAAGACAGCTTGGGACGACAAAGATTAGCGCCGCTATTTTATGTTTCGCCCAACCAGGTGAATTTTCAAATCCCGGAAGATACGGCGACTGGTACGGCGACGATGATAACTAATAGTCTGGGTAATCCTACGCAAACTGAGTTCCTCCAGATTACGCGCACAGCGCCAGGATTATTTTCCGCTACCTCAGATGGTCAGGGACTGGCAGCGGCGACCGTGACAAGGGTTCGCGCCGATGGTTCTCGCAGCGATGAAAATACAATTGTCTATGATCCCGCACAAAACAAAATCGTAGCCGTGCCAATTGATCTCGGCCCCACCACCGATAAGGTTTTTTTGCTTTTGTATGGAACAGGAATGCGCTTCCGCAACGTGTCCGCAACAGCACATATCGGAGGCATAAACACCACAATTAGTTATCTTGGCCCACAAGGTTTTTTTGTCGGGATGGATCAGCTAAATTTACTTCTTCCGCGCACCCTGCTGGGACGCGGTGACGTTGACATCAACCTTAATATTCAGGGACAAGCTGCTAATATTTTGAAAGTGAAAATTAAGTAGCCTGTTAATAACGATCCTATGCACCCTGATCCGCACACCATTGCTGCCAGTATTTTTCATCGCACCATTGCCGCTATCGAAGTTGAATCCATCGTGCGCCAGGCTTTACAGATTAACGGCAATATTCTTAAAGCTGGCGACACAATTTGCGACCTGAAGCAGTTTTCTCAATTGCTTGTGATTGCGATTGGCAAAGCGGCTGTTCCGATGGCGCGTGCGGCAACCAGCATCCTCGGTGATCGCATCAGTGACGGATTGGTGGCGACGAATGAGTTGAATGACGCTGATAATACTCAATTAAAATTTTTCATCGGTGGTCATCCATTACCAAATCAGGGCAGTCTGGCGGCGGCTGAATTTACGCTGCATTTGATGCGCACGGCGAATGATGAAAAAACGCTGGTGCTGTTTTTGCTCTCCGGTGGAGGCTCGGCTTTATTTGAAAAACCAATTGCGGATGAAATTACGCTGGATGATTTGCAAACCATCAATCGCGTACTGGTAGGTTGTGGCGCGGTGATTGGCGAAATGAATGTCGTGCGGCGTTTTCTTTCTGCCGTCAAAGGCGGACGCTTGGCGGAAGCGGCAAATCACGCACGGCAAATTTCACTTTATATTTCTGATGTGAATAGTGATGACCTGTCAGCGGTATCTTCTGGTTTGACTTTGCCGAGCCATGCGACACGCGCCGACTTCGACCGCATTGTGACAAAATATGATTTGCTCAGGCAGTTTCCGGCACACGTTTCGGTGTTGATTGCGGACGGGAAATTGCCTGATTTGCCGCAGGCTTCAACCACTGAATTACGCTCGCATCATTTGTTGCTCGACAATCGGAAAGCCTTGCAAACCGCGCAGCAAATCGCTGAGCAGGATTACAATTGTGTAGTCGAAATTGCAGCAGATTTAGTCGAAGGCGAGGTTTCAGAAATGGCTCAAATTCACCTAATGCGTGTGCAGGTATTACGCGCAGCGCATCCGGGAAAAACCGTGTGCCTGCTCTCTGGCGGCGAAGTCATTTGCCCGGTGCGCGGTCACGGTCAGGGCGGACGCAATCAGGAATTTGTGTTACGTTCGGCAATCCAGAGCGGCGCGGTCTTCACAAAAGCAGGTGAACAATTTGCAATTTTGAGTGGCGGCACAGACGGCATTGATGGTCAGAGCTTAGCCGCCGGCGCAATCGCCGATGAAACGACGATGCAACGCGCAACTGACCTGGGACTGGCAGCCGAAAGCTATTTGCAGAACAGCGATTCCTTCAATTTTTTCAATGCTCTCGGCGCTGCAATTATGATTGGGCCAACAGGGAATAATGTGCGGGATTTGAGAATCTTGGTTGCCTGACATTACATTCACTGGAGCGCGTCTGTAACCATAAAATCAACCACAATCCTCGTTGGCGTGACTTCGATACAATGAATGTTAGGCTGGGATTAGCGAGTCATGATGGGAGATTGACTGGAAGATAAAGTTGATAGCTCCAAAAAGTTCAGCTAAATCGCCTACTGTATATCCTTCCAGATTACTGGTAAACGTCGTGCCTGTCAGTTTACCAAATTTCCAGAGTTCGCCATCCGTCACAATCCCATAAATCGGTTTGTGCAAATCATCATTGATTTTCTGAGCAGCTACCAGTTCGGCCAAACATTGGCCCCAGCCTTGTTCGAAATCGTTTTTCTTCGCCTCCACTATTATCACCAAAGGCAGGTCCAGGACTGTTTTGCCGAGGGCGGAGCGCGTGGCAATCAGATAATCAGGCGTCCCATTCAACTTGTCGTTGTAGGTCATCGCTTTCTGAATCCAAAACGAATAATGCTCATGAAAATTCTTATACACCTCGCGCAAAATCGGCGTAATAACCAGTTCTGTTCGCGCCGCCTCCGAGGTAAAAACATCAATGTTTCGCTGGTTAAAGTCAAACTCCTCACGGAAATGCGCGGGTGGTTCCAGCCGTTGCAGCGCCAGAAAATTTTCCTCCTGATACCTGATCCCAAATTCTTTTTGTACCTGCGAGATGTTTTTGTAATCGCTGAAAGCCATAATTTATTATCCCTCAACACCATGGCATTTCTTGAACTTTTTGCCTGAACCGCACCAGCAGGGATCGTTGCGTCCGACCTTTGGTTCGGTGCTGACATAGGTTCTTGGTT
>JAYSTY010000329.1:0-6720 GCA_043719385.1 Blastocatellia bacterium
TAGTCGTCAGTGATCGGTGGGCAGTGGGCAGTTGTAAAAATTCAACCCCCTCTGCTAAAAAATTATTGCGGCTGCAAAACAGCCTTCACATATTTTCCATCGTGCATTCCATCAAAGCAATCTTTCCAATCGATGAACGAGGCAATCCGGCTAATGATTGGATCAAGATTGATTTGTCTGGCATCCAGCATCGCTACGACTTTTTCCCAGTTGCGGAACGTGTGGCTAAAACTGCCTTGCAATGTCACAGCTTTTTGCACGAGCGGATCAAGCGAAAAATTTAACGGTTGCGGCCCCCAGCCTACTTTTGTAATTTGTCCGCCGGGACGCACAATTTCGAGTGCTTGTTTGAGCGCCGCCGAAGAACCTGCGGCATCAACGACTAAATCGGCTCCCAGGCCATCGCCGAGGGTACGCACAAATTCAATCAAATCAGTAGACTGCACATTGACGGTATGCGTCACGCCTAATTCCCGCGCCGCTGCAAGCCGTGATTCATCCTGCGCGGTGCCAGTCACAATCAACGTACCTGCGCCATTCAAACGCGCCATTTCTGCGCATAATAATCCAATCGGGCCAGGTCCAAGCACGACGACTACATCGCCGGGTTTGACGTTGCTTTTGACGGCGACGGCGTTGTAGCCCACGCAGCAAGGCTCCGTCAGTGCGGCTCTTTCAAACGGCAACGTATCAGGAATAGGATGCAGACAGCGTTCCGGTACGCGCACATAATCAGCCATCCCGCCGTGAATACCGTAGCCAAAACCTTTGCGCTCAGGGCATAAATTGTAATCACCTGTGCGACACATCATGCATTTTCCACAGATGTACGCCGCAGTTTCAGAAACTACGCGGTCGCCTTCTTTGAAGTTTTTTACGCGCTTGCCAAGCGCAGCGATTGTGCCGCCAAATTCGTGTCCCAAAATCACCGGAGCATTTACAGGCCAGCTTTGCGTAGCGTGATACTGATGCACGTCACTGCCACAGACGCTGACGCCGCCGACACGCAAGAGAACTTCGTCATCGCCAATTTCAGGAATCGGCATTTCGCGCACTTCTACCGAACCGGGTGTTAAGTCGTATTGCACGACTGCTGCCATTGTTTGAGCCATAAAATTGCGTTGGGGATAATTGCGCGGTTACGATTACCCATTGTTCATTTTACCTTGTTCATTGATTGACAGAGGAAGAGAGATTGAAAGACCCTCTCTGGCAAATAATGGGAAATTGAAAATGAATAATGGACAATTCCGCTGCGCCGTTATTCCCTAATCCTCCGTGTAATTTCCATCAGAACTGTTTTTAGATCATTGCTGGCGACGCTGAACGAATGCGCGTCAATTGCTAATGGTGCGCCAATGACTACAAGTGGAGCGCCACGTTTCGGCATTGAAATCGCCTGTTCAATAGAAAGACCGCCGACTGCCTGGACGGGAATGGTGACGGCTTTGACTACGGCGTCGAGGTCATCCAGCGGACTTAACATTTTGCCTGTATCGGCGAAAATTCCATTGCGTTCGTCGAAGCCTGTGTGATGCACAATGTAATCGCAGCCTAAATCTTCCAGCATTTTGCTGGCACTGGCTTTGTCATCGAAGCACATATTGTCGCCCATCACTTTGACGCCGAAATCGCGTCCGGCTTTGACGACACATTTAATAGTTTCAGCGTGTGCGCGTGCCATCACGACGACGTGCGTAGCGCCCGCTTTCGCCATCATTTCGGCTTCGAGATAACCGCCATCCATCGTTTTCAAATCAGCAATGATAGGCGTATCAGGAAATTCTTTGCGCAGCGCACGAACACCGTGCAAACCTTCAGCCAGAATCAGCGGAGTGCCAGCTTCAAGCCAGTCTACGCCTGCTTCAAGTGCGATGCGGGCGGTTTCGATGGCTTCATTAATGTCAGTGAGATCAAGGGAAATTTGGACGATTGGGTTCATTGGAAGTAGATGGTAATCGGTAGCTGGTAGTCGGTAGTCGGTAGTTTTCGCACGCGAAGCGCCTACTGTCTACCATCTACTAACTACTTTAATTCTCTAATTTTGATATTCCGATACCACACTTTGTCGCCGTGTTCCTGCAACAAAAGATGGCCTTTGGCAAAGGTTCCAAATAAGGGCTGGTCTTTGAATTTGCTTTTGGCAATCAAAGCTTTCAAGGCTTCACTACCGCGTTCATATTCCAAAACTTTTTCGCCATTCAGCCAATGCTCAATGTGATTGCCTTTGACGACCAAACGAATTTGATTGAACTCGCCTACGGGTTTGAGTTTTTTCTTTTCATTCGGCGGCATAATGTCATAAAGCGCACTGGCTTTGCGATCACCATTTATTCCCAACTTAGCATCAGGATGATTGTCATCATCAAGCACCTGCATCTCAAAACTAATCGCCGATCTGCCTTTGGCTGGCAGCGATTCCGACACTAAATATTTCAGACCACTATTGCCGCCTTTGCTAATTTTCCATTCCAGAGACAATTCAAAATTGCCAAATTCCTCATTTGTAATCAGGTCTCCGCCCGCCGCGCCAAGTTCGCCTTTTGCCTGAACACGACTAATACAGGTGTCTTCGATAATCCAGCCAACCGGAACTTTGCCCTGATGAAAGCCGCGCCAGCCGTTGAAGGTCTTGCCGTCAAATAATGATTTCCAGCCGGCTTTTTTTTCGGCTTTGGTTACTTCGTTGGGCTTTTGTGCAAGTGCAGGAACGATGATGAATAAACTAAGCAACAACAAAATTAAAATTTTTGTACGCATTTGATTAATTAACGAAAATTTACGAGAAAAACCGCGACCGTTTCAGATCAGAGTAAATTCCTGATACGGTCGCGGTCATAATTTGGTTACTAAGCTTTTACTGGCATTAAAGGGCGATCTGTGACGCGTTCGTTGCGTTCGTCAAAATACAACACTTTGCCGGAACGATACGATTCCACTGCCATGCCAATCGTCGTCATGGCGCGATAAGCAGTCGGCGCATCCAGCACTGTTTTTTCACGGGATTTCACACAGCGCAGGAAATTTTGCATGTGATCTTCGCGGGTTTTGTCGGTCTCAAGTTTGATTTCCGCCGCGCCGAATTTCGCTACGAATTTGTCTTTGAACTGACGCTCTGCTGTCGCGGTGATGTAATCCACTTTGCCTTCAAATTGTCCGTGGGGAACCATCATAATTGTTCCTTCGTGTCCACGAATTAAGCCAGGAATATGCTGACTGTTTGCCATCGAAGAACTCAGGATCAACGAATGTCCTTTCGGAAATTCGGCAATCAAATGGAAGGTATCCGGCACTTCGCGTCCGTCTTTGAAAACATACGTTCCGCCCGAAGCCATGACTTTGTACGGGAATTGCGCTTCGCCCCAGCAAATATTGAGCGGCGCGACGACGTGATAAAAAAGATCGGTAGCAATACCGCCGGAATAATCCCAATACTTGCGGAAGCGGAAAAATCGCTCGGCGCTGAACGGGCGTTTCGTGGCAGAACCGAGCCACGTGTTCCAATCAATAAAATCTTCGCCTTTACCAGTTGGCCCGGCATTCGGATCAATTTTGTAGTTCCATTCACCTTCGATGGAATTGCGATGATACGATCCCTGGCTCATCAACAGGTCGCCAATCATTCCGTCTTTAATGGCTTTGCGAGCCTGCCACCATTGATCGCTCGAAGTTGTTTGCGAACCGATTTGCACGACGCGATTTGTAGCCTTGGCAACTTCGGTAAATTTCTTCGCCTCCTCGACGGTCTTCGTCATTGGCTTTTCGCAATATACATCTTTGCCCGCTTGCATCGCCGCAATGGAAATTGGCGCGTGCCAATGATCCGGCGTAGCAACAATCACGGCATCAATATCTTTACGCCCAATAACTTCGCGGTAATCCAGCGTCGCCAGCGGAGCATTGCTAATGGTTTTGGCATTGGTCAATCGTTTCTGGTACACATCGCAAACTGCGACAACATCCGCAGGCCGTGAGGTTTTCCCGGTTTCGATAGCCCATTTCATCACCCCTGTACCGCGTCCGCCGACCCCGATGCAGCCGAGGTTAATGCGGTCATTCGCGCCCAGGATTCTGCCAGGTGCAAGGATATTTTTGATTTTGGTGGATTGTGCGTAAGTCGGAATTGAAAGCAAAGTGCCGCCGGTGATGGCTCCAGCGCTGGCCTGCTTGAGAAAATCTCGGCGTGATTTTTTATCGGACATTATGTTTGTACCTCCGGTAACTGGTGAAAAAGGGTGAATAACTACTCAGCGAAGACGCTTAGAGTACACCGCCTCTTGACACCTGGTCAAACCATTTGGATAATGTCAGAAGCTGACGAGTTTACTTACGCATCTTTCACTTGCCAATCAAGAAGTTACCCGCAGGGTTGGCGCACTCAGTTGGCATCTTTGCTGCAATGCTGGGCTGGAATTTAATCCTTAACATTCAAATAATACGCCGCGTTTAGACTGATTGACGCGGAGCTTATTTTCAAAAATAGTTTTCGAACTAATCATGGCACGGGGACTGACCGGAGGCACCAAGCCTGCGACCAGTTTTCGTGGTTACCAAAATCACCCGCAGACAAAAATGTCTACGGCAAATTTTCAGAGGAGTATTTCAAATGAGTACCAGCAAGATAAGGCGGCTCGGACAACTTCTGAGCGTTGGATTATTTCTTGTGCTGAGTGTTGCGGCATTTGCACAATCTGACAACACGCAGATTTCCGGCACAATTAAAGATCAGTCCGGGGCTGTCATTGCCAATGCCAAAGTCACAGCTAAAAGCGAAACCAAATCTATTGAACGTGTGGCTACTACCAATAGCGACGGCTACTTCGTGATTACCCAATTACCTGCCGATTTTTACACTGTTTCGGTTGAGGCAAACGGCTTCAAACAATATCAGGAAACAAATAAAAAACTTGACCCGAACTTACCAGCCAAAATGGACGTTGCGCTCCAACCGGGACAGGTTAGTGAGACTGTTACCGTAACGGCAACAGCCGCTGGTGTGCAAACCGAATCATCTACGGTCGGCAAACTGGTTGATATCAAGCAAGTCGAAAAACTTCAACTCAACGGACGCAATCCGCTCTTTCTGGCGCTGCTCAAACCCGGTGTAGCCGGCGGCGCGCTGGGTGGTTTCAGCTTCGGCACGACGA
This sequence comes from Blastocatellia bacterium, assembly GCA_043719385.1. GTDB lineage: Bacteria > Acidobacteriota > Blastocatellia > RBC074 > RBC074 > JAFDVL01. The sequence continues at coordinate 5,148 of JAYSTY010000329.1, forward strand.
CGGGCGGATTGAACATCAACGGTTCGCGTTCACAGGACAATCTGATCACCTTTGACGGTGCGGTGGCTGTCCGTACACGCTCGAACGGTACCAGCATTGGCGTCGCCGACCTTGATTCGACGCAGGAAGTTCAGATTCTGACGGCCAATTACAACGCCGAATATGGACGCTCAGCGGGCGGTCAGGTTCGTATCGTGACGAAATCCGGCGCGAAAGACTTCCACGGAGCCTTTTACGAATATCACCGCAACTCGGCGCTCAATGCCAACACCTGGGGCCGGAACGCGGCGACGCCAGCGAATCAGCCCTGTGACAATCCGGCTTTTGCGAAGGCCAGTCACTGCGTCCCTGAAGCATTTCGGTACAACCAGTTTGGTTATAATCTCAGTGGCCCGGTGATCATTCCCGGCACAAGCTTCAACAGCGGACGTAAAAAACTTTTCTGGCTCTGGAGTCAGGAGTGGGTCAAGTTTCGCCGTGAGCAGACGACCAACATCCGCGTCCCTACGCTAAAAATGCGCAACGGCGATTTTAGCGAAGTGCTCCCCGGCGGGCCGAACTATGTGGCGGGACTCCAAGTGAACAAATATATCAAAGACCCGCTGAAAGCTGGTGGATGCAGCGCCAGCGACACATCTGGTTGCTTTAGCGATGGTGGCGTCATCAATAAAATTCCGACTGCCCGCCTAAGCCCGAACGGTCTCGCCTTAATGCGCGCGTTGCCGGAACCCCTCACGGGCTACTTCGGGACTGGCGGTCAGAACTATTTTCAGTCACGCGCTGCACCACAGGATCAGCGCAAGGATACGATCTCGGTGGACTTTTATCCGAACGAGAAAAATCAGCTCCGCTTCCGCATTCAACTTTATAACGGCATCTTCCCTGATGCTTTCCGCGGTGGTACTGACCGCGCACCAGCCACGCTTGACCGTCCGAACCAGACGGCCACGATCAACTGGGTATGGACGCTTTCACCCACCTGGATCGCCGAGACCGTCATCGCGGGAAGCCGTGATCAGGTCTTCATTTCTGTGCAGACCGACGGTGATCGCTACAAACGCAGCAAGTACGGTATCAATTATCCCTACCTCTTTAAAGAGAAAGAGATTGTCGATAAGATTCCTTCGGTTTCCTGGGCCGACTTTAACGGTTTGGATGGCGGGCCATATCCGTCGCAATCCACTGGCCCGATCTACCAGATCAATCAGAACTGGACGAACATTCGGGGTAATCACACCTTCAAATTCGGTGGTTATTTTGAGCGCGCCGGACAGAATGATTTCGACCAGATCAATGTGAATGGTGTACCTGGCGGAACCAATAACCAGAACGGCTCTTTCGTTTTCCAGAATGCAACGACAGGCGGCACTGGGGTTGCTATTGCCAATGCAGCCATTGGGCTGTTTGACACTTACGCCGAGTTGGGTACGCGCTCCTTTACGCCGTATCGCGGTCACATGTTCGAATGGTTCGCACAGGATTCGTGGAAGATGACTCCGAAGCTGCGCATTGAAGCGGGGCTGCGACACTCGATCATTCAGCCGTACTACAGTCTCTGGAGTAATATGCTGGT
>JAYSTY010000330.1:0-6716 GCA_043719385.1 Blastocatellia bacterium
ATCCTCAAGCTGCGCTCCGGCGCCGATGTTGTGAATGATTAAATAATTATTTTGGGTGTTGTTTTTTACATCCGAAAGCAGACCGATGTGCGTTAGTCCTTTACCTAAATCCCAGGCGATTACATCTCCGGGCAGATAATCTTTGCCTTCAATGCTGAGCGGTTGCGTTTTTCCCTGCCGCTCAAACCACGTCATCAGGTTCGGGACGCGGCGATGATCAATGCTGGTGTCCGCCGCTTTTGCGCCCCATTTTTTCGGGTATTTGCCAAAATTGTTCTTCATATCAGAATTGATCTCTTTTTGCAGATCAAGCGCTGCCTGTCTGAACGCACGCACGACGACATCCGCGCAGACTCCGGTTTTCTGCGGCACGTCACCATTGGGAAATGTCAGTTTCACATACGCCGGATCATATTCCGTCGTGATCCCAACCTGTTCGATGGCGGCGGCGATCAGCTTTTCGTTTGGTGTCGGATTTGGTTTTTTTACAGACTGTAACGCGAGCAATGAATCTTTGGCTGGTTTCTGCAATTGTGCAGAAATTCCGGCGCAACCTGCCAGGGCAAGCACAAAAGCAATGAGGGAGATATTTCGGATAGCTTTCATCGTAATATTTAGCCACGAAATTACACGAAATGCTATGGGGTAATAAATTAGACAGATTTTGACAAATGAAGGGAGCGTGCTTTATCAATAGGGTAAGTTTTCCTCGCTATCGCTGTGTAACCCTGTTCAAATTATGGCTATTATTAATTTACAAAATCCTCTCTTTTTCTCTTGACAGATAATAGACTGAGAGTAAAATTTGCTATGTTTTATTCTCACTAATATTAATTTCAATGTAGCTGCTTTAGGCGGTGGGGGTATGCCCACTATTGTGTTATTCAGCCCAGCCGCTTTGTTCCATTCAGGCCTTCGTTCTATGCTGGGTTTGTCTCTATATTATTAATTAAAGCTATACTTCATAGCTAAGTCATTTTTCCTAAATAATATATACCTTTGCTACTAATGTAGTTGATTAGTTAGTAAATTTTCACACACTGTTTATCAGCCTGATCAGCATTTTTCGATCAGCCAGTTGCTATTATCCAAATATTGCACTTGCGCCAGCTAGTCAAAAGGTAAGAGTTATAGCCGTTATCTTTTCCTGCTTTCTACCTGGCAACGAATCGTTATTCCGTGTTGTATTTACACGCTAAACGAGGTCTGTCCCAAACCCCAACAAGGAGAAAGTTATGGCGAAGAAGAATGTCGCATCCCCGGCAAAAGGTGAGCTTGAAAATCCCAATCGCTTCCTGCGCTTCCCGCGTTTACGCAATTTGTTATCCTGCAAAAAAATACCTCTCTTCAGTATTTTTGCTCTGGCATTTTTACTGGTAGGAAGTGCCGCCGCAACTCTTACTTTACCAGGCATACCTGTCATGCAGATATTCAGCTTGCGTGGTAACACTACCACTAATTCCGGGAACGGCAGTACTGCTCCGAGGAAAGTACCGCCCCTTCCGACCCCGACACCGATTTTACTGCTGCCAGGCGCTAAACCTGCGGCGCTGGCTATCGGTACGAACCTTGACCAGTTACATAATGGCGTCGGTAATAATGCCGCAACCTGGGCAAACGGTAATATTAACTCCAGTAATTCCTGTTACTCAGAAGGCGATGTTGTACCTTATCGCTATTTCGTGACAGGCATTGCTGACACGAATACACACATGTTTACAATCCAGTATGAATTTACTAAAGCCGGAAAACATGCATTTGATTATCTGACTGATTTTAATGCCACTGAAGCGGGGCCACTTGGCACAATTGGCGGAGGCTGTGGAACAGGTACTGCTCCGCCTGCCGACTGTATGACTCCTGTCGTGGTCGCCTCTTTCCCGAACCCCACCAGTTTTCTGACACCGCTTGGTTACAGTGGAGGAGCGTTTAGCGGTTCGCTCAATCTTTATGCCTATAATGCTCAGAATGTAACTTTCGACACATCATTGGGAACGAATGGTTATTTGCTTTCTGGTTCTGCGGCAAGTGCCAGCGATGTAAGTCTGAAAATCAGTTTCAAGGCAATTGACCCGACCAAATCGGTTGGCTTTTTCTGGGGCGGGCATTTGGCCCAGGGCACAACCTCAACGTGGGGGGTGGGAAATGGGGCAGGCTCAATCAGCGGTGCGCCCTTCCATGTGCGCGCCATTAATTTTGATGGTGGGGGCGGTGCCAATCAGGATCGCAGTATTCAAAATGGCGCGGTCTGTTTGCCACCATCTTCTAATTTTACACCTGATGTTGGGCCTTATTGCCCTGGCTCAACACACACTGCCACTGCCACAGTCGCCAACGATGGCAACACGAAATTTGAGTGGATGGTGACAGGCGCAACTGTCAATGGCCCCACCAACACCAATACCATTTCGTTTACTGCTTCTACTACCTGTAATAGCAAAGTAGACATCAAATTAACTACCTCCCCGACAGCCGGTGGCGGATGTCCAGGCGATTCGTGCAGTGAATCAACCACGAAATCTGTTGATGTCAAAGATGAAATCAAACCTGTCATTTCCTGTCCGGCAAATGTGATGGTTGAATGTGGTACTTCGACTGATCCGTCGAGCACTGGCACGGCGACCGCCACCGACAATTGCGATCAAAGCGTGACGATTACTTACAGTGACCAAACGACGCCGAGTAACACATGTAATGCCGACAAAATCAAAAGCAACATCGCGCGTACCTGGAAAGCAGTTGATGCTTGCGGGAATGAGCAAACGTGTGTGCAAACGATCACGACTAAAGATACGACTGCGCCAACAATATCCAAAGGCACAATTGACGCCTGCTATGCCACGCCAGACGCCGCTGAAAAGGCCGCGCTTGCCGCAACCACTTCAAGTGATAGCTGTGGTAGTTATTCGCTCAGTGCCGCGACAACCGGGACGTGTGCCGCTACGGTCACGGTTACGAGTACTGATAGCTGCGGCAATGCAAGCTCTGTCAGCTACAACACAAAGGTTGATGGCACACCGCCAACGGTCACGGCAGGAAATCTTGATTCCTGTTTCAAGGATCAGGCTGCTGCCGAAGCGGCTGCCCTGACGGCAACGACGGCAACCGATAATTGTGGCACGCCCACGAAATCAGTTGCGACAACCCTCAACGGCTGTTCCGCCACAATTAAAGTGACGGGTACAGATAGCTGCGGCCTCAGCGCCTTTGTGCAATACACCGCAAAGATTGATGCAACAGCGCCAGACCTGACAATTCCGGCAGATAAAATGCTGGAATGTGGTACCGCCACTGATCCATCGAATACGGGCGCAGCGACGGCGCTGGATAATTGCGATGGTGCAATTACGCCAGGCTTTACCGATGTTGCCTTACCCGCGAATTGCACAGGCCAGGCCGGGATCGAGCGCACCTGGACAGCCACTGACAGTTGCGGCAATACGGTCTCGAAAAAACAAACGATTACGTTTGTTGACACGACAAAACCGGTGTTGAGCGGAATGCCGGCAGACGCCTCATATCAATGCCTGAGTGATGTCCCTGGTGCACCTTCCGTCACCGCAACCGATAATTGTGCCGGAACACTTCCGGTAACTTTAAGCACAACCGAAAGTAATCCTGGTTCGAGTTGCAATAACAACATTACGCGTACCTGGACGGCAACAGATGCTTGTGGTAACAAGGCCGAGTACACACAAAAAATCACCGTCAATGATACGACCGCGCCTGTGCTGAGTGCTAACCCAGCCAGTCTAACAATCCAATGTCTGGCGGATGTGCCTGCGGTTCCAGCGATCACGGCATCAGACAATTGCAATGGAACAGTCCCGGTTGCTTTCAATCAAAGCGAAAGCAATCCCGGCTCAAGTTGCAACAATGTCATTACCCGTTTGTGGACAGCAAAAGATGTGTGCAACAACACCGTAAGCTGGGCACAAAAAATCACGGTCAATGACACCACGCCACCTGCCATTACAGCATTTCCGACGGCTGGGGTTGAGGCTTGTGTCGGCGCAATCGTAACAATCCCCGCCTTAACGGCGCTGGACAATTGCAACGGGGCAGTGCCTGTAGTTTACACACGCAGTGATGGCAGGTTGCTCACTGACCTGTATCCGGTTGGAGTAACGACAGTGTCGGCTTCGGCAACTGATGTGTGCGGCAATAAATCTGCTATTCGTCAATACACCGTGACGATTAAAGATTGCCCACAAGCGTTCTGCTCACTGACGCAGGGTGGTTGGGGCAATTCAAATGGCAAATTCAATGGTGAAGTGAGAACCGATACATTGAATCGCTTAATCACCCTGCTTTCGCCGTTGCAGATTGGCTGGAATGGTGGCGCCTGGATGATGACATTTAATGATGGCGCAGAAGGCTGTGTCATTCAGCGGATGCCAGCGGGTGGAACTGCTGCAAAATTACCTGTCGGATTAAATCTCAATCTGACGGCAGCGTGTGATTTTTCCTCTCCGCTGGCAACCTCCCTGTTGAAAAACGGACGCTTCAATAACGTCTTAATTGGGCAAACAATCACGTTGGCATTGAACGTCAGATTGGACAACAAACTTGGTGGTTCGACAGTCTGCCACACGATGATCACCGCGAAAGCCTTGCCCGGCCCGGACGGAAAAGTCGGGACGAGTGATGACCTCATTGAGGCTCCCGGAGCGGATTTGAATCTTGATGGCGTACCGGATAATTACCTGAAGGTGACGATTCCTGACAACGTCTTTAAGGAACTGGACAAACTGGGCTTGCCATATACAGTAAATAACATATTGAAATTGGCAAACGATATGCTGGGTAGCTATACCGCAACCTACGCCAGTTTATCCGACATTAATGGTGCGGCTGATGCAATCAATCATGGCTTTGATGAATGTCGCTTCCGCGTTTCCTGTACAAATTAAGAATAGCGGTTAGTGCTTAATAGAATAAGCCCGCTACACATTGTTGTAGCGGGCTTTTTTTGTTGCTAAAGACAATACCAACTAAGGGTCAGGTTAAGTCCGGCGCTTTCCCGCCGTGTCCATTTGTTTTGGCGATTTGATGCACCTGGGCGCGGAGTTCGTATTTGTCTGCTAAATCAACCAGGCGATTACTGAGAATGCTTAAGCGTCGTGCGGTATTGGTGAGTTCCAGCCAGGATTGCTTTTCTTCCAATGCAACATCCAGACTGGCGGCGATGATGAAAGAGAGCGTGACAGAATCATCCGGCAGATCGGGAATATCTTCTAAATTTGCCCTGGATGAATCGCGTAATTTTTTTCCGGCGGCAATGATGCGCAGAAATAAATCTTTGGCGCGGTTGGTCTGTTCGGTTAAATCATCGAAGGTTATTTCATCTTCAAAATATTCAACTTCGGCCTGATAATAAGGCTCACTTTCGATGATGCGTTGAATCGAAAATCTGTCTTTTCCTGCGCCTAAAATATTTGATCGGCCATCTTCCATTTCCTGCTGCATAATAATTTCGACCGTACAGCCGATATTCCCAATCGCAGGAATTTCGTCGCCAGCTTCGCCCAAATAGATAATGCCAAAAGTTTTATCCGTCAGCGCGATGTCTTTGAGCATCTGGCGATAGCGCGGTTCAAAAATATGCAGCGGCGTGACTACGCCGGGAAATTGAATGATGGAAAGCGGGAAAATCGGGATAATACTGGTAACTTGCATATACCTAATTATTTCTACTCATACTTTCAAGACGGCGAGAAACGCCTCCTGTGGAATTTCAACTTTGCCCACGCGCTTCATGCGTTTTTTACCTTCTTTTTGTTTTTCCAGCAATTTTCGTTTGCGCGAAATGTCGCCGCCATAACATTTTGCCAGGACGTTTTTGCCCATCGCCTTGACGGTTTCACGGGCGATAACATGATTACCAATCGCTGCCTGAATCGGTACTTCAAAAAGCTGACGCGGAATCAGGGTGCGCATTTTTTCGACCAGCGAACGACCACGAGCATAGGCAAAATCTTTATGGACAATCAGCGACAAAGCATCCACCGGTTCGCCACCCACCAGCATATCCAGCTTCACCAGATTGGCCTCCTGATAACCATCCAAATGATAATCCAGCGAAGCGTAGCCCTTCGAGATTGATTTCAAGCGATCATAAAAATCCAGCACGATTTCGTTGAGTGGAACCTGATAGGTCAACAGAATGCGGGTCGGCGTGATGTAATCGAAGCCTTTTTGAATCCCACGTTTTTCGTCCAGCAACGTCAAAATATTGCCGACGAATTCATCGCTGGTCATAATCATCGCCTGAATAATCGGTTCTTCGATTTTGGAAATCATGTTGGGTTCCGGGAACTTCGATGGATTATCAATTTCCATGATCTGGCCTTTGATGTCCGTCACGCGATAACGCACACCCGGAGCCGTCGTAATCAGCTCAACATTGAATTCGCGCTCCAGCCTTTCCTGCACAATTTCCATGTGCAGCAGGCCTAAAAATCCACAGCGAAAACCAAAACCCAGCGCGAGCGAAACTTCCGGCTCAAAGAAAAATGATGAATCGTTAAGGCGCAATTTTTCGAGGGCATCGCGCAATTCTTCATAAGCATTCGATTCGGTCGGATATAAGCCCGCAAACACCATCGGCTTAATTTCCTGAAAGCCGGGGAACGGCTCAACCGTTGGTCGAGCGGCATCGGTCACAGTATCGCCGATGCTGACATCGGCGACGGTTTTGATGTTGGCGACAAAAA
>JAYSTY010000034.1:0-26635 GCA_043719385.1 Blastocatellia bacterium
CCGTGCAAAATTATTCTGGTATATTGAATCTATAGCAACTTTATTTTACAGGGGCTGCCGTAATTTTTCATCCTATAACGATTTTGCGCAGGTACTTACTATTAACAAAAGGCTGTGAGAGATTAATAAATGCAGGGTGGGGTGTAACAATTCCTACCTCACGCGCAATTACATTACCAACCAGCTCACAAAACAAATTCTGTTCTTTAACTTCTGGCAGTCCTTTGGCCTTAACAACCATCAATTTAGTTTCATCTGAAAAGTCCGAATCGGGTTCTTCTTCTGAGTCAGAAGGAGGGGTGCGGCATTCAACCACAAGCGGACGAGTTCGTCCTCCGACAAGAACTGTTTCCAGGCGAATTGCTTCAAGCGTTCTCAGCACGTCTGCTCCTTAATAACAGTAGTCGTCTTTTACATCGCCGCAATCATTACATTTAATTTCGCAATTTGTTCTTCTAATTCGGCTGAACGTGTTTGCGATTGGGCGACGACTTCAGCGGCGGCACGAGCTACGAAATCCTGATTGGACAGGCGTTTTTGTAAGCCTTCGTATTCACTGGAAAGTTTTGTCACTGTAGTTCTCAAACGTTCCCGTTCTTTGTCGAAATCTACTAAGCCTTCCAACGGCACAGCGATTTCGATTCCGCTCAACACATCGCGGACAGAACCTTTTTGCGCGGCGATGGTTTCCACCAACTCAAGGTTTTCTAAGCGCGCTAACCTCACAATTTGATCTTTCATCGCAGTCATCACAGCTTTGCTGGCTTCGTCTGAAGTTGCCAGTTGCGCTTTGATTTTTACTGATGGCGCAATATTAAAAGTTGAACGAATATTGCGGAGCTTCGACACTAGGCCCGTAAACAATTCCATCTCGCGTTCGGCTTGCTCATCGCGTGCGCCAGCCTGCGGAAAATCTTTCAGGCAAATCGTTTCGCCCTTGTGTGGCAGGCGTTGCCAAAGCTCTTCGGTGATGAACGGCATCAGCGGATGCAAAAGCGTGAGGCTACGTTCGAGAATGTAAATGATGCGGCGTTTGACTGCTTGATTCTCATTGGTAATTTCTTTATCAGTAACGAATGGTTTCGACAATTCGATATACCAATCACAAAAATCATTCCAGAAAAATTGATACAACGTCGCGGCAGCTTCGTGGAAACGATATTCCTGCAAAGCCAAATTTACTTCGGCTATCGCATTATTCAAACGGCTCAAAATCCAGCGATCCGCAAGGCTCGGTTCAGACAAAGTTGTTTCCCATTCGATGGGTTCCTGATTTTCAAAAATGTCATCACAATTCATCAATACAAAGCGCGTAGCATTCCAAATCTTGTTGGCGAAATTGCGGGCAGATTCGAGTTTGGAATCCTGCAACGCGAGCGTCAATCCTGTTGTCGAAGCCGCTGTTAGTGCAAAGCGTGCCGCGTCTGTGCCATATTGATCAAACACATCCAATGGATTAACCACGTTGCCTTTGGTCTTCGACATTTTCTGCCCTTGCGGATCAAGCACAAGCGCGTTGATATAGACAGTGCTGAACGGGACTTCGCCCATAAATTTCAAGCCCATCATCATCATTCGCGCCACCCAGAAAAAGATGATGTCCTGCGCCGTGACCAAGACTTGCGTCGGATAGAATTTTTTCAAATCTTCGGTTTGCTCCGGCCAGCCGAGCGTGGAAAAAGGCCATAAAGCAGATGAAAACCATGTATCAAGAACGTCTTCGTCAGGCGTCAAAACAGTGTTTACATCTTTGCCTTGTTGCACCAAACGCTCGCGGGCTTCGGCTTCGTTGCGAGCAACAATAATTTCGCCATCAGGCGTATACCAGGCGGGAATGCGATGTCCCCACCAGAGTTGCCGCGAGATGCACCAGTCCTGAATATTTTCGAGCCAGCCGCAATAAATTTTCGAAACTCCTTCAGGAATAATTTTTGTTCGTCCATTTATTACAGCTTGCAGCGCAGGCTCCGCCAGGGGCTGCATTTTCATAAACCATTGCGTAGAAATTAATGGTTCGACGACCTGTCCGCTGCGTTGGCAATGCCCGACGTTATGCGTGTAATCTTCGACTTTGAGCAATAATCCGGCAGCTTCCAGATCAGCGACGACAGCTTTGCGTGCGGCGTAACGATCAAGTCCGCGATATTTTTCTGGCGCGGCATCCGTGATTTTCGCTTCTTTGCTGATGACCTGAATGAATTCCAAACCGTGCCGTTTGCCCATCGCAAAATCGTTTGGATCGTGCGCGGGAGTAACTTTGACCAAACCCGTGCCGAAATCTTTTTCGACAAGATTGTCCTGGATAAATTGAATTTCGCGTCCAACTAATGGCAATACAGCTTTCTTGTCTTTCAATTCGGCGTAGCGTTCGTCTTCAGGATTGAACGCCACTGCCGTATCGCCAAGCATTGTTTCTGGGCGCGTCGTGGCGACGACAATAAATGTTCCCTGCGCGGTTTTGAGCAGGCCTGATTTTGCTTCCCCTTCATTGAGTGCGGCGTAGGCTTCGGCGAGACCTTCAACCCGCTCGCTACCGCTCGTGGTACTGTACTGATTCGCTCCGTCACTGACCGGATAAGCGATGTGCCAGATGTTGCCCTTGACGGGCTTCATCTCAGTTTCGAGATCGGAAATCGCGGTTTGCAATCCGGGCGACCAGTTGACCATGTATTCGCCGCGATAAATCAAACCTTCATCGTAGAGGCGCACAAAAACTTCCAGCACAGCTTTCGACAAACCTTCGTCCATCGTGAAGCGTTCCCGTGACCAGTCTACGGAATCGCCGACGATACGCATTTGTTTTTGAATCGTGCCGCCGGAGTGGGCTTTCCATTCCCAAACTTTTCCCAAAAACTTTTCACGACCCAAATCGCGGCGGTCAATGCCCTCAGCGGCGAGTTGCCGCGTGACTACCATTTGCGTAGCGATGCCTGCGTGATCGGTTCCCGGCAACCACAAAACCCGGTCGCCGCTCATTCTGCGCCAACGCGCTAACACGTCCTGCAATGTGTGATTGAGCGCATGTCCCATGTGCAAATATCCCGTAACGTTCGGCGGCGGAATCACCATCGTAAAAACAGGTGCTTCAGGGTTCGTTTGTTTTTCCGGCGTGAAATATTGGTTGGCTTCCCATTCGGGATACCAGCGGGCTTCGACTTCTTTGGGTTCGTATTGTTTCGGAATTTTCATAAATTTTAGCGATCAGCGTTCAGTTCCAGGCAATCAGCTTTTTATCTGATGTTTTGATGAATTACCAATCATCAGTAATCTTACGCGCTTCGTCAATATCAAAATAAAATAGCGCCGATACCTGCAATAGATACCGACGCTAATTTATTATATTCCTGCCATCAAGCAGCAGGTTCAGGTCAACTACATTTTGTTAATGTGAAAGCTGCTGTTGCTGAGCCATTTGTTTGCGAATCATCAACTCTGCCATTTCAGGTACGACTTCCCAGGCGATTTCCTGAATTGCACGAGTTGAAAGTCGCTGGACAACGCGATTGACAATTTCTTCGATCATTGCTTCGGACATCTCCATTGTCCCATTGCCAGTCTGACTCGACAGCGTACCAGTTTGCAGGTCCTGGACAGGAGGAGTGACCTCGGAAACGGAAGGTTGCATGATCATCTGACCTACACCTAAATCCAGCCCACTGGTGAAAGAGTGCTGATTTGACTCAGGCAGTGCAGGCAGTACTGCCATTGTCGGCACTGGTTCAATTACGCCCATCTCAATTGGCGCTGTTTCATTAATCCCAGATGATAGCGCCGCCGCGTTAAATTGAGCGGAGGAGGATGCCTCCATTGGAAATCCTGCCGGAGCAGAAAATGGTTGAGATTCCATTGCCTGAACTGGCGGCAAAGCTTCTGGCAAAACCTCTGAAAGTCCGAGGACATCGTCGTCAGCATCAACATCCGGGGTTGAGCGAGGTGCAAACCCTGCGAAAGAGGGAACTGTTGCTGGTGGAGGTGGCATTGCTGAAGAGGGAATTGCCACTGGCGGGGTTGGCATTACCGAAACCGTCTGTGGCAGTGACTCCGGTAAATCGGTATTTGCGGTTGGCTGCCAGGCTGTAGTTGGGATTTCCGGCAAATCAAGCGGCGGAAAAAAGTCAGAGCCTGAAAAACTATTTAAAATTGGCGGCGGCGAGGGGAAGGCCGATTCTATAACTTGTGAGAGCGGCGGGACAGCAACGGGCATTGGCGCAGGCGTCACGAAGCTGGGCATGGACATCAATTCCTCATCTGCTTTCTCACTACTGAAACCGTGGATTGAAGCAGGTGAAAAGGCCCTCTTCTCTTCTTGCATTGGTTGCGCCATTACCGCAGGCGCGGCTGAATCAACCACCTGACCCGGCTCCACAATCGGCAACGCTGGAACTGCCTCAGCGGCCATGACAGCGGCTGGTTGTTTAGCCTTATTTAGTAGCTCCTGCACCGTTGAGACCAGTGTGCGAATGGATTGAAACGGCTTGGTTAGCTGATGATCGGCATTCACCTTTTTGGCCCGCTCAGGATCAAATGGCTCAAACGCATGAACAAGCAGAATGACCGGCGTTTGATTTAAGTGAGGATGCGCTTTGACGTATTCGCAAACTTCATAGCCATCTTTACCCGGCATAAAAACATCAGCCATGATCAAATCAGGCTGAAGACTTTCGATCTGCTGGACAGCTTCTTCGCCGTTGCCAAAAGCAAATACCTCGATGCCTTCTTCACTCAGACTCAGTTTGACGATTTTTTGGACGGTGATGCTGTCATCAGCGAGCAGGACTCTGTGTCCCATAAATATGAACCTCCCGAACAATGTACTTGAAGACTGGAATCATTTTATCGTAATCATCCGTCTCAACACCTGCGCCAACGATAAAATTCATGACAATCAGTAATATTTCTTGGGGTTGTTTGCGGCTTGGGGTTCCGAGCTTATAGCTTATCGTGGCAGACAAGCCAGGGAGGGCATTGGAGAAATTAGCATTATCTGCAATTGGTGACAATAAAAAAATTAAACAGTTACGGATAACCCGTAGTCAGCGATGAGTTTGAAGTGACTCAATGTTCATCACTGACTATCGGTTATCAATAAAATTTACTTAAAAATTCCCAGCAAACCCTTCTTTTTCTTTTCAGGTTTTGGTTCAACTTTGGCTTCTGGCTTGGCGGCGGTTTTCACCGGGGCTGGCGTTCCGTTATCCACACTGGTGGGAGGTTGCGGCTTGGGAGCCTCTTCCGTTGTTGCTTCGTTGGTACGCGGACGAGAAGAAAGGCTTCTAACGGCTTTGATATCATTTGGGTCAGTCTGCGGTGTGGTCGCTTTCTGTTCTTCTGCCTTGTCAATTTTTCCCTTGCGGTCAATCATCACGCCTGATTTTCCAAAGACCAGATTGTTCATGCCAAAAATCAATTTTACTTTTTCGATCCTTCCAGGCCGCAGCGGAGCAGGATCGTTGTTGGCGGGAGTGGGAATCGGTTTCCCTAATTTCCCCAGAAATTCTTTCGCATCAGAGGCGAATTCGCTGTTAGGCGTATCGCGGGCAATTTCGGTAAAATAAACGGACGCTTCTTCGGGCTGTTCCTGCTCAATCAGGGAAATACCCAGGTAATACAAGGCGAGGTCACGGAAGTTGGATTTGCCATATTTTTCTACGACTTCGCGCGATCTTAATTCGACCGATTTCCAGGCCGAACGCTTGATATATGTTTCCGCTACATCAATCTCGTGTAAAACAAGGATCTCTTTAACCTTACCCAAATTTGAGTTTACCTGATCCAGGGTTGGAGAATTGCTGCATTTTTGCTTAGCAGAATTGAGCTGATTATAAGCTTGGCGAGCCTTGGTCATATCCCGGTTGTACGCGCCCATTTGTCGCATATAGGCTTCGGCCATTTTCAGATAACAATCACAAACTTTCGGATGCGTGGGAAAATATTGGACGAAATCGCGGTATTGCGAGACAGCCTGTTCTAAATTGCTGCTGCCACCTTCAAGATAAAAAGAATCCGCAATCGCAAGTTTGGAAAGCGAGAGGTATTCGCTGTCGGGATAGGTTGAGACAATCACATTGAAAAGCAACCGCGATTCGTCGTAGCGACCTTTCCGCAACTTATCAGAGGCCTGACCGTATAATTCTTTGTCGCGTCCCGGTGTGGCGATGTTTTCATTTCTTACTTCTTTTTTCCCTTTGCCGCAGCCTGCCAAAATAATGAGCGCCAAAAATAATATCGTTGACAGTGACAAAGTGAGGTTCTTCTGTTTCATAAAAAACTACTCCTCAAAAAATGAGCCGTAAGCTGTACGGCAATTATTATTAGGGCAAACAAGAGATTTCCAAATAGTTTACGCCATAATTAAATTTGATGCCAACTGCGTCAAATTTCGCACGGCTGCTGCCGGATCAGGCTGACCGAATACTGATGATCCAGCCACTAAAATTTCCGCGCCTGCTGCCACTACGTCAGCCACATTCTCCGGGCCGATTCCGCCATCAATTTCAATGCGGGCGTGTGAGCCGCGTTCGTATAATAACGCTTTGAGTCGCCGTAATTTCCCCAGCGACTCTGCAATAAATTTTTGTCCGCCAAAGCCCGGATTGACGGACATCAACAACACATAATCCACGTCTTTGACGATTTCTTCGATAGCTGACAATGGTGTCGCCGGATTTAATACGACTCCGGCCTGACAACCGGATTGATGAATCAGGCCAATTGTGCGATGTAAGTGATAAGTCGCTTCAGGATGAACCGAAATCATCTTTGCGCCCGCCTGGGCAAACGCCGAAATATATTTATCGGGGTCTTCGATCATTAAATGACAATCAATCGGTAAAGCTGTCACGCGTCGCACCGCCTGGACAATGAACGGGCCAATTGAGATGTTAGGTACAAAATGTCCGTCCATCACATCTACGTGAATGTACGCCGCGCCACCGCGCTCAACCGCCGTGATCTGCTCGCCGAGGCGGGTGAAATCTGCCGCAAGAATTGAAGGGGCGATCTCAACCATAATTCATCAATTTTCTTCAGCCTTTTTCGGACTGGGTTTAGGGGAGGGTTTGGGTGAAGTTTTTAGTGCCGGCGCAGGCTTGGATTTGTCATCGCTACCTATACCTTTTTTGCCCGTGTCTTTTTCAGACGTGTCTTTTTTGTCTTTGTCGCCTTCTTTAGGCTTTGGTTTTTTCTTCGGGGCTTCGCTCGGTTTTGGTTTGGCGGCAACCACAGGTTTCTTTGTCTCTTTCGCCACTTCTCTGGCTTCAATGCCGGTACTTATGTTGACGCCAATCACTTGGCCTGCTTTGACTGTAAAACCAGCGTTGGGAATTTGTTCGCTGACGAGATTAGCCTGAATTTTTTCATCCGTTGCGTGCGTACGGACTTTTAATCGCAACCCCTGTTCCGCCAGCAATCTATCAGCCTCACCTTCCGATTTGCCAACCAGATTAGGAACCGTTATTTCCTTACCTCTCAGCGAGTAATAGACTACTGTTCCGGCGCTAACTAAAAAAGCGGCAGCCAGGACAACGACCGTGATTAGCTTCTGGATGAGTGAATTATTTGTGGAAGACGAATTAAAAGCCAAACCTTAAAACCTGACCTATTAGAATTTTGTGACGCGTTAGATTAACGGGAGAAGTCTATGTGTGTCTTTGTCGAGAGTCAAACGCCTGCGCCTTGTTTCACTCGGTATCGTGAATCGTCGTCAATTTGATAATTTCAAAATTTCGCACGCCATTTGGAGTTTGCACCTTTACTTCGTCGCCTTCTTCTTTATTCAGCAAACTCTTGCCAATCGGCGATGAAGTAGAAATCAGGCCTTTTTCATAATCGGATTCTTCCGGCGTGACGAGACGGTAAGTAATTTCATTGCCGCGATCAATGTCTTTGAGGACAACCGTCGAGCCATAAGAAGCGCGGTCATGCGGCAATTTACTGGTATCAATGCTGGAAAGTTTGGCGACCTGCTGCTGCAATTGCATCACGCGCGCGCGCACGAAGTCCTGCCGTTCGCGCGCCATTTTGTATTCTGAGTTTTCCGACAAATCGCCATGTGCCACAGCCGTTCGCAAAGCGCGTGGCAATTCGACGGCTAATTCATGCTGGAAGGCTTTCAACTCAGCCAAAACTCTTTCTTTTCCACTTAATTCTGTTACTTCACTCACGATAGATTTTCCTCTGCTCCTGAATTTCAAATAAATAAGATTTGAAATACCCGATAAGATTACCCAAACCGGGCAACTAAAAAAACGCGACTGCCGCAAGCTCTGTCCTACTGTTGTCAGCAGGTAAGCCGCGGCAGTCTGAAAACGCTATCACAGAAAGCCGTGATAATGAAAGGATTTTTACACGCCCAGCACGTTGACCAGTTCCTGAACAGCGGCAGCAGATTTTTGCAATGCTGCACGTTCTTCGGTGGTCAGGTTGATCTGAATAATTTCCTCAATGCCATTGGCACCGAGTTTGACCGGAACACCAACATACAAACCGTTAATGCCGTATTCGCCTTCGAGGTAGGCCGCACAGGGCAGAATTTTTTTCTTGTCTTTCAGAATCGCTTCGACCATTTCGACGGTTGCGGCTGATGGCGCGTAATAGGCTGAGCCGGTTTTGAGCAGGCTCACGATTTCGGCTCCGCCATTGGCTGTCCGCATCACGATTTGATCCACCACTTCTTTAGGTAGCAACTCTGTGACTGGAATTCCCGCGCAAGTTGAGTAGCGCGGCAGGGGAACCATCGTGTCGCCGTGTCCGCCCAACACAAAAGCCGTGACATTTTCGACCGAAACATTTAAGGCTTCTGCCAGAAATGTTCTCATCCGCGCAGAATCCAACACGCCAGCCATGCCGATCACGCGATTTTTCGGGAAGCCTGATTTCTTGAACGCCACCTGAGACATTGCGTCAAGCGGGTTGGAAACCACAATAATGATGGCATTGGGCGAGTGCTTGACGACTTCTTCGGTCACGCTGCCGACGATTCCACCATTTGTATTAAGCAGGTCATCGCGGCTCATGCCAGGTTTGCGTGCAATGCCTGACGTGATAACGATCACATCGGAGTTTGCCGTTTCACGATAACCATTAGTACCAGTGAGTTTGCAATCATAACCTTCGACGGGACCGGATTCCGCGAGGTCTAAGGCTTTGCCCTGCGGCATTCCTTCGATGATGTCAACTAACACGACATCGCATAATTCTTTATCAACTAAGCGATGTGCGGTGGTTGCACCAACATTGCCTGCGCCAACAACTGTAACTTTTTTTCGAGCCATTTGCCCTGCTCCCTTTCCTGTGTGATGAATTTGATGATTTACCAGACGGGTCAGTTTATGCAGTATCTGACGCACTGTCAACCGACGAAGATTTGTTTTAGAATGCAACTTACTGACAAAAATAAGTCGAGGAATTAATCGTCATGAGCATCAATCCCAAATTGCAGGAATTGACTGAAGCTGGAATTTTAATTTGTGTAGTTTGCCGCGCCAAACTTAAAGCCAACCCTGAGCGCAACGGCCTGGAATGCGAAGGCTGCCAGCGCCTGTATCCAATTCGTGATGGCATCCCTGTCTTAATTGCCGACGAAGCGATTGTTGCTCCAACTGCCTCATCTGAACTGCCTGCCGCTTAAGCCTGTGACATTGCCCCTCTTTCAGCAACTTCCTAAATCGTCGCGCATTCTGTTTATTCGCTTGCGAAATTTAGGCGAAGCCGTGCTTGATACGGCAAATTTGCGTGCGCTCAAAAAATATCGTCCTGATTTGCAAATCACTACTTTGGTTGAGGCGATTTACACCGATCTTTACGAAGCTGATCCCGATCTCGAAGCTCTTCCCTTAACCCGTGGACAGCAGGAAAAAAGAAGTACTTTGGCAGCGCGGTTCAGCATTATCAGGCAAATTCGGCAGCGCAAATTTGCGGCTGTTGTCAATTTGCACGGCGGCCCGACCAGCGCCCAACTGACTTTCACGAGTGGCGCGAAATATCGCGTCGGAGCGGAGCATTTTCGCAATGGCTATGCTTACAATTATCGTGTGCCAGCGGCGGAAGAAATTCTGGGGCGTGACAATTTGCACACGGTCGAGTCGCAATTCGCGTGGTTTAAGTGGCTTGGCCTGCCTGACGAAAAAACTGCCGCGACACAAATTTTTGTCGCCCCGGAAAAAAGTAAAACTGCGCAGGCCAAATTAACAGCGGCAGGCATTGATTTTAATAAGCCTTATGTCGTGCTGGCTCCAACTAACGAATTTTATACCAAGCGCTGGATGGCAGAACGCTATGCCAAAATCGCCGAAAATTTGCTGGCACGCGGCTACCAGATTGTGTTGACGGGAGCGCCGACGGCTGAGCAGCTTTCACAGGTCGAAAATGTTCAGGCAGCAACTGCACAAAAGCTCGCCGCGCTGACCTCGCTGAGCATCGGAGAATTAACCGCAGTCATCGCTGCCAGCAAATTATTTGTCGGAAACGACAGCGGCCCGGCGCATATTGCAGCGGCGGTCAAAGCTCCATTGGTGGTTTTGTTCGGCCCTGCGAGTTCAATTCGCTGGCGTCCGTGGGCTGAGGCAAAAGCTGAACTCGTGCAGAACCCTTTCGCCTGTAATCCCTGCGCGATGTACACTTGCACCGCGTTTGCTGAGCCGGAGTGCATTCGCTCAATTACAGTTGCGCAAACAATGAATGCGATTGATCAAGTTTTGCAATGATAGACTGAGTTACTGTCACGCATTACTGAAAATAAATTTGTCGCTAAAACTTATGCAGCCAGAACGTGCTGAAAAAATCATTAACAATTTCTCTGGCAAGCGTCTGATCGTTTTGGGCGATTTGATGCTGGACGAATTTATCTGGGGCGAAGTACGCCGGATTTCTCCTGAAGCGCCGGTTCCGGTGGTCGAAGTCAACCGCGAGAGCTGGCATGCAGGCGGCGCAGGGAATGTCGCTGCAAATTTGCTTGCGCTGGGTGCGCAGGCAATTCCAATTGGAGTGATCGGTGATGATCGCGCAGGAGAAAAGCTCCGCCAAATATTTGCCGCAACCGGAGCCGAAACAAATTTTTTGATTTGTGACAAATCTCGCCCAACGACGGTCAAAACTCGCATCGTCGCCCATCATCAGCAAATGATCCGGGCAGATCGTGAAAGCAAAGTGCCAATCACCGAAGCCATTGAAAATCAAATGATGACAGCTTTTACTACCGCCCTAAAAAATGCTGATGCCGTAGTTGTCTCCGATTATGACAAGGGGCTGCTCACGCCACGTTTATTGCAAAATGTGTTGCATTTGGCGCAGGGTAAAATCGTTTGTCTTGATCCTAAAATTAAAAATTTTTCCAACTATCACCCTATTAGCACTATCACTCCAAATCAACTTGAAGCTGAACGCGCTACCGGAATCGAAATTACTGATGAAAAATCATTGCTGGCCGCAGCCCAAAAAATCCGTGCAATGCTGGGCTGCCCGAACATCCTGATTACGCGTGGTGAACACGGCATGACTTTACTCAGCTATGATTTTGAAACGGAGACTATTACGCATATTCCGACGATGGCGCGGGAAGTTTATGACGTGACTGGTGCGGGGGATACCGTGATTGCGACGCTGACCTTAGCAATGTCCGCCGGCGCAATAATTTCAGAAGCCGCCATCATTGCCAATCATGCGGCAGGCATCGTCGTTGGGAAAGTTGGCACCGCGACAGTTGCGCGGCAGGATTTGCTCAAAGCGATTTCGTCGGATTAAAGACAGGGAAATTTAATAACATTTTTACACACTGCCAGGTACATTTTTCATTTTCACTTCTTTGTGGTAAGCTCACAAGCGTTTTATGCCGGAAAGCTTCAACTAATGCTGTTTGAATAAGTCAGAATTGCAGGAAGGTTCAGCGAACCTCTGTTAGTGGATGCCCACTAACCGCGATACCACGCAATAACCCTCAGAACGTTTTAGACATTAATATAAACGTAATATGTGCTTGATCCGCATCGAGGGAGACGTTAGTTACGAAGCTAAATCAATTAACAATAATCAAGGAGTAAACATAGGATCTTTAAGGAGTGTTTTTTTATTATGTGTAGTAGATTATTTTTCCCCCGCGCACTCACCAGCGCGCTCTTTCTCACTTTTAGTTTTTTCAGCGCATACGCCCAAAGTCATTCACTTGGAGAAGCCTGGAAAACATCCACTAAATCACCTTCAGAAGTCCCAGTCAAACTTTCAGACGCGGTTGTCAATGCCAAGCCCGAAGCCATTTTAAATAACCAAAATCAAGTCCAAACAAAAGAATTATCTGCGGCTCCAAATACAACCGCCGCTATCAAATTGCCTGTTCCAATTGAACCAAACGTCAAACCAGCCAATCCAGGCCTCAATCTGGAAAAAGAAGTCTCGGTGATTAATGCTGCCAAATTAGCAACCGATGCAAGCGCTGATTTTGACTTGGTCGGGCTTGATCCGCCACGCGCTTTTCAAGCCACTGCTTATAGCCTGCGTGGTCGTACCAGAATGGGAACTTATGTGCGGCGCGGCGTGATTGCTGCTGATCCGCGCGTTTTGCCGCTTGGCAGCGTTGTGCAATTGAAGGCTGGACATTATTCCGGCGTTTACACTGTTCATGACACAGGCGGTGCAATCAAAGGCAAAAAGATTGATGTCTGGATGCCCTCCTCGCGTGAAGCTCGAAGCTTTGGTCGCCAGAACATTAAACTGGTTGTCCTCAAATACGGTGGACGTAAGGCAGGAAAAGCTGCCAAATCGAAGAAGTAGCCTGTCCGCAAATTATTTCGGCATAAACACGAATCGCCGCCTGACTAATGCTAGGCGGCGATTTACATTTTCAGGTTGAGAAAGTTTCAGGAAGCCAATTTCTCCTGTTGTTGCTGCATCAGGTTTTCTGGAAAATCCGGTATCATTTCCCTGGGAATATCTTCCGTTGGCAATGGGGTTGTAAGCAGCTTCGAATCGTCAAGTGGGTTTGGCAAGGCCTGAATTGTTCCCACATCTCCTGATTTAAGTTTTAGCTCAAATAAATCCGGGCGATTGTAATGTCCGGTCACATCCATCATCAGGCTTTCTTCCCGAATGCGATTCAGGTTAATGCGCGCCATCACAATCGCTTCATAATCAAACGCCGGCCCCGCAATATATTTGCCATCCGGGCCAATTACGGCGCTGCCACCTTCAAGGATCAGCTTGTCAGGATCATTGGCAATTTCAGCAATTGGTTCAAGCTCGGCGGGCAAATCACGCGCACGCATAATCGAACCTGCGGCAATCACAAAACAGCGCCCCTCAAAAGCATAATGCCGACAGGAAATTTGCGCCATTTCTCCAATCGCAGGCCAGGCGGCAACATGCAAATCTTCGCCTGCCTGATGCATTGCCTGCCGCGCCAGCGGCGCCCAATGCTCCCACGAAACCAACCCGCCAATCCGCCCTGTCGAAGTTCTGACCGACCGTAATCCGCGCCCATCGCCGGGACCACAAATCAGCCGCTCGCTATAAGTTGGTAACAATTTGCGATGGTGATTGATGAGTTCACCGGTGGGGCCGAAGGTCAGCAAAGAGCTATAAAGCGTTCCTCTGCCCACGCCCTCGACTACACGCTCAATCACGCCGATCACCAGCGTTAAGCGATACTCAGCAGCGACTGCCGACAATGTCTCTGTCGTTGGGCCGGGAACGATGACACTATTTTCGACCAGGCGCGCATACAATTTTTTTACCGGCGGATGATTCCACACGGCAACATCGCGGCAAAACTCAAGCCAGGCGGGATAACCAGGCAGCCACGCTTCAGGAAAGACGACCAGTTGAGCTTTTTTAAGGGCCGCTTCGGTGACCAAATTGAGTGCTTTGGCGAGGCTGGCCTCCAGGCTCATAAAAACCGGCGTGGCCTGAACTGCGGCCACCGTGACCATGCGTGGCATCAGCAGTGCGCCGGAAGAAGTGGATGATGTTGCTCCTGATGAATTAGCCATTCGTTTGTCCTTAACTTTCGTTTTCCAGTTTTGGGAGTTTGGGAGATTTAAGGTTACTTGAAAATATGGAAGAACGAGTTTGCAAGAAGTTTGCAAGCAGATTGTTTATCATTGCGACCGAAATTTCGCAACTATTTCTTTTCCATACATTTAGCCACGTGAGTGAGAAAAACGCTGCCGCAGGTTTTTGATCAACTCTTCGTTCGCCCTGGCGGAAACCATTTCGAGGGGCGAAAATCCGCGTTTCCACGCCAGATAAAAAGTCAGCGCGAGAGCTGAAAATGTAATGAGGAAATTAGGCCAGGCATTGAGTTGCCATTGACCTTGCCAGGTGATTTCCCAGGTTTTTGAGAAAGGAAAAAAATATGGAACAGGCCATTGATAACCATCCGGTCCACGCGAGCCAATCAGATCGCACAGCAGATGCAAATGAAAACTAAGCAAAGCCAGTAAGGCTGTTTTCAATCTTTGTTTGGCAAGTAAAAAACACGCGCCAGCGAACAGGCAGGCAAAGGCTAAATTATGCGCGAGGACATGATGATATTTAGACCAGAGTGTTAATTTTTCATCGTGTGTGAGGAAATCCACCACGACTCCCAAGCCGTCAATATCCGGTGCGATGCCAGCGAGAGTGATGACCGTTCGTTCGCGGATGCTTGATTGTCCGCAATTTGAAGTTACCCAACCGATGAGAAAATGTGTGACTGGACTCATGCTTATGTTAGTTGGAACCAGGTATTAAAATTCTTTGTGGGGCAAATACGAGGCGGGGACAAAACGGCGCGGATGATACTAAAAAGCAACCATTAACACAAGCTTGACATGTTTTGGCGTGATCCCTATACTCACCCCTTTGCGTTGAAGCAGAAATAGTTATCTGTAGTAATCTGAGGAGAATTTAGAAATGCCCAATCATGTATCAGCAGAAAAGCGTGACCGTCAAAATACGAAGCGCAACGCTCTCAACACTGCCGGACGTACCAAACTGCGCGGTGAAATCAAAAAATTGCGTGTTGCCATTGCGGCGAAAAATGCCGACAGTGCGCAAGCATTATTACCTAAAACGGTCTCCGAAATTGATAAGGCGATCCAAAAAGGCGTCATTCACCGCAATGCGGCGGCACGTCACAAAGCCCGACTCACCAGTCATGTCAATACGCTGACCGCAGCCAAATAAGTTTTTACATAA
This sequence comes from Blastocatellia bacterium, assembly GCA_043719385.1. Lineage (GTDB taxonomy): Bacteria > Acidobacteriota > Blastocatellia > RBC074 > RBC074 > JAFDVL01. The sequence continues at coordinate 15,166 of JAYSTY010000034.1, forward strand.
AGATCGCACAAGAAAAGGCTGGATGTCAGGATTCTGATGTCCAGCCTTGTTGCATTTTCAGGTAAATTTTTCCAGGCGGGATTGCAATGAAAATATTGTCACGCATCATCTCCGTACTATTTGTTTTTCTTACCCTTTCTGGCTTCTTTCCTGTTTTTGCCAGGACTTCAGCAACTGCTAATTTGGTACTGCTCAATGGTCGCATCTGGACTGGCAATGAAAAATCTCCGTGGGCGGAAGCTATCGCCATTCGTGACAACAAAATTGTGCGCGTAGGAAAAAATGCTGACATCAGGTCGCTGATTTCCAAAGCCACAAAAATCATTAATCTGGGTGGTCGTCTGGTCACACCGGGATTCAACGACGCGCACACCCATTTTCTGGGTGGTTCGCTTGATCTGACGGAAATAAACCTCATCGGCGCACGTTCGCTGGAGGTTATGCAATCCCGCGTCGTCGCATACGCTCGTCAACATCCAAACGAAGCGTGGCTCACCGGCGCAGGCTGGGAGTATTCGTCTTTTCCTGGGCAACGCCTGCCAACACGTGCTGATCTGGATGCAGTCATTAAAGATCGCCCGGTTTATTTGCGTGCTTATGATGGGCATACAGGTTGGGCAAATAGCCGTGCGCTTGAGCTGGCAGGCATCACGAGCGCGACAAAATTTGATGGTTTTGGTGAAGTCGTGCGGGATGAAAAAGGCGAGCCGACAGGGGTTTTCAAAGAAGGCGCACAAAGCTTAGTCCGAAAATTAATTCCTAATCCTTCGCAGGAAAAACAACTCGAAGCCTTACGTCAGGGAATGAAACTCGCGGCTTCGCTTGGCATCACAAGTATTCAAAATGCTAGTGGCAGTGTCGAAGAACTCGCGCTTTATCAGGAATTGCTGGCGCGAGGCGAATTGACCTTGCGAGCTTCCATCGCATTTTCAATGGGGAAAACGCTGACGGATGAAAAGCTCACACAGATGATTTCTCTTAAAGAAAAATATCGCGGCAATCCGATGCTGCGAGCGGGAGCCGTAAAATTTGTCCTTGATGGCGTGATTGAATCACACACGGCAGCAATGCTCGAACCTTATAGCGACGATCCAAAGTTGCAGGGCGAGCCATCTTATCAGGTTCAAATTTACAATGATCTGGTTACGCGCTGCGCAAAAGCCGGCTTCCAAATTTACACGCATGCAATTGGTGATCGAGCGGTGCAAATGGCGCTGGATGCTTATGAAAAAATTCGGCAAGGGATAAAGCCGCCTGACTTACGATCACGTATTGAGCACATCGAAACGGTTTCTGCCAGGGATATTCCGCGCTTCGCCAGGCTTGACGTGCTGGCTTCAATGGAGCCGATTCATGCTGATCCCGACACGATAGATGTTTGGTCGAAGGCCGTCGGAGATGAACGACTAAAACGCGCTTTTCCCTGGAACGAATTACAAAAAAATGGAGCGCGACTGGTTTTCAGCAGCGACTGGCCTGCCACGATCAGCGTTGATCCGATGCGGGGTTTACACAACGCAGTTAATCGGCGCACGATTGAGGGAAATCCGCCGGGAGGCTGGATTCCTGAACAGCGAGTGACTCCTGACCAGGCGTTGCGTGCGTATACGGTCACAGGTTCTTATGCTTCTTTTGAGGAGAAATTCAAAGGAATGATAGCACCGGGAATGTTGGCGGACATCATTGTTCTCTCGCAGGACATCTTCAAAATTGATCCGCTGAAAATTCATGAGACCCGCGTCGTGCTGAATGTCTTTGACGGGAAAATTATTTATCGAAACTCGGCATTATGGGCTGAAAAATAACGACCTGCTTTTAATTCAAACGCGCTTGTCGTTGTCGTAAATCATTTACTACCTCTTTGATTCTGTCTCTGTCTTCAGCCTGCGGACTGGCTTTTAAATAAGCCCCCAAATCCACCCGTGCCTGCGAATATTTTTTCAGGGTAAAGCACACCAGCCCGCGATCACGCAGTTCAACCATTGAATCAGGATTGATTAGCAGTAAACGCTCAATAACTCCCAAAGCTTTGTTCATATCTGAAGCATTGAAATAAACTCCTTTCAGGTTTTGCAGCATGCGGCTGAGAATTTCTTTTTTTGTGCAGGCCTGTAAAAAAGAGGAATTAAACTTCACCTGATCGTTGTACATCGCTTCGATTTTTTGCCGACAATCATCTTCGGTCAAAATTTTTCCCCCATTGAATGGATCGAAAAAAACTTCCTGTTCTTCATCAACATATTTGACGATGAAATGACCAGGCATCCCGACACCAAAAAGTTTTACGTCCAGGCGTTTGGCAACTTCGATAAAAATTACTGACAGCGTAATAGGAATCCCTTTGCCACGATCAATTACTTCGTTCAGAAAGCTGTTGCGAGCGTCATAATAATTTCCAACGTTGCTATTGAAGCGCCCTTCGTAAAAAAGATGCGCCGCCAGAGCCGTCGCGCAAGCAAGCGGATGATGCAGTTCATTCTCCGTCATTCGCCGACGCGATTCTTCTGCCAAAGTATCAAGTTGTGACAGATAATCTTCAATGACCAGATTTGGATAATCTTCAGCCGCAATCAGCAACGCCGCCCGGTCAAGCGCAAGAACTGCATCTGCGCACTGAATAATTTCCTGAAATTGCTGGCGAGCCGCTTTTTTAGTCATGTAAAAACCACAAGATATTCTTAAATTATTTATTGACACCACAATATCTCAGTTTTAGAATTTAACTTAACACTGAGAAAGGAGGTGGTCTAAAGTTTATGAGTAGATTACACAGTGAGGTGACTGCGACTTAAACGGTCGTCCTCTCGTTCAGAAAAGTTAAGATTTTGGCTTTCCGAGCAAAGATGCCCGCCACAGTCAATCTCAACAGTCTACCGTTAACCCTGATGAGTCACGCGATTCATCAGGGTTTTCACTCTATCAACTGCTGCACCGCTTTAAATTCTGCTGCATCCGCTGATTTCATCATTTCAAATAAAGCCATTTCGATGGATGAAATAAACGCCCCCGAATTCTGCATTTTACTGAGTGCCACTTCTCGATTGTGCGGCAAACGTGCGCCAATTGCCTCGCTAATCAAATGCACCTGATAGCCAAGTTTTAGTAAATCGTGCACCGTTTGGCTGACACAAATATGCGCTTCGATACCGACGATCATTACCTGCTCAATATGTTTTTCGCGGAGTTGCAAATCGAAATCCGGCACTCCACACGATGAAAAACACCGCTTTTCAATCGGGGCATTGTTTTCAGGTAATTGTGCTGCGACTTCGGCGGCTGTGCGACCTAAACCTTGCGGGTATTGTTCGGTTACGATGACTGGCACGCCCAGCAATTTACAGCCCTGCACCAGCACCGCAATATGGCGGGCGATTTCATCAAAGCCTGGCATCACCGGGCGAAATTTTTCCTGTATATCAATAACAGCGAGGGCGGCGCGTTTGCGGTCAAGTAACGATGAATGTCTCATATAGCGTTAAAGTGAGAAAGCCGCGCAGGTCTCATTCCCAGGCGGCTTTCTTGCAAGGCAGAAAATGGTGGGCATAACAGGATTTGAACCTGTGACTTCTGCCGTGTGAAGGCAGCACTCTACCACTGAGTTATATGCCCGAATTGTCAAATCCTTCAGCGAGCGGTGATACTAACAAACCCAGGGCGGAAACGTCAATTGGCGGAGTCACGGGAATTTGAATAAGGAACTTGAACTTACTGGCAATAATTTTTTAGATCGTGTAAACTCTGCCGCTTTAAATTAGCAGTATTTCATCAACTATCAAGAGTCTGTTTTAAGCGACCATTTTAAGGAGTAAGCGAGCGTATGAGCGATACCAGTACCAACGGTAATACTGGCGGAAACATTGGCAAAGTCGTCCAGATCATCGGCCCGGTCGTGGACGTAGAATTTTCAACTGCCACTCTTCCCCCCATTTATCAGGCGTTGCGCATCACCAGCGAAGGCTTTGACGCGCCCACCCCCATTGACGTGATTTGCGAAGTGCAACAACACCTCGGCGAAGGCCGTGTCCGTGCAGTCTCCATGTTACCAACGGATGGTATGGTGCGCGGGATGAAAGCGATTGATACCGGCGAAGGAATCACCGTTCCGGTCGGCAACGGCACGTTGGGGCGCATCCTCAACGTCATTGGCGAGCCGGTAGACGAACTCGGCCCCGTTACCTATACAACGCGTTACCCGATTCACCGTCATGCACCGACGTTTGATGAGCAGTCAACCGAACTTGAAATGCTCGAAACAGGCATCAAAGTTGTTGATCTGATTCAGCCGTTTTTGAAGGGCGGAAAGATTGGCTTATTCGGTGGCGCAGGCGTCGGCAAAACCGTCACGATCATGGAACTCATCAACAACATTGCGAAAGCGCACGGCGGCTTTTCTGTGTTTGCAGGAGTTGGTGAGCGCACCCGCGAAGGCAACGATCTTTGGATGGAAATGCGCGAGTCCGGGGTTATCAACGATGATGACCTTACCAAATCCAAAGTGGCGCTGGTTTACGGTCAGATGACGGAACCTCCCGGAGCGCGTCTTCGCGTCGCCTTATCAGGTTTGACCGTCGCCGAATATTTCCGCGATCAGGGTCAGGACGTGTTGTTATTTGTGGACAATATTTTCCGCTTCACTCAGGCAGGCTCAGAAGTGTCCGCACTGCTTGGACGGATGCCGAGCGCGGTAGGCTACCAGCCGAACCTCGCTTCGGAAATGGGTGAATTGCAGGAGCGCATCACTTCAACCAAAACCGGCTCGATCACCTCCGTGCAGGCAGTTTACGTTCCGGCGGACGATTTGACCGATCCGGCTCCGGCCACAGCCTTTGCTCACCTTGATGCGACGACGGTACTTTCGCGCCAAATCTCTGAGCTTGGAATTTATCCGGCAGTTGATCCATTGGCTTCAACCTCCCGCATTCTTGATCCGCGTATTGTTGGTGAAGAGCATTACAAATGCGCTCAGGACGTTAAGCGCGTGTTGCAACGCTACAAAGATTTGCAGGACATTATCTCTATTCTGGGGATTGACGAATTGTCCGAAGACGACAGGCTGACAGTGACGCGTGCCCGCAAAATTCAGAAATTCCTGTCGCAACCATTCTTTGTCGCCGCCCAGTTTACAGGCCTCGAAGGCCGACTGGTGCCGGTTGCCGACACGATTCGCGGCTTCCGTGAAATTGTAGACGGCAAGCATGATGACATTCCCGAACAGGCTTTTTACCTGAAGGGAAATATTGAGGAAGTCCTCGAAGCAGCGAAAAATATGTAAGAGACAGTTTCGAGTTTCGGGTTTTGCGTTTCGAGAAGCGTTATTTTACAGTTTTTGGTTTACTGTAGAAACCTGCCATTTATCCGCGAAACTCAAAACCCGAAACCTGAAACTGTCTGACCGAAACTCAAAACTCGAAACCAACTCATGGCAAATAAAATCAACCTCGAAATTATCACTCCTGAAAAACTGGCGCTGCGTGAATCGGTTGACGAAATCGTCCTGCCGGGACTGACTGGCGAACTTGGCATCCTGCCCGATCACGAACCACTGATTACACAACTTAAGACGGGCATCCTGACCTATCGCCAGGGCAGCGAGCAAAAGAGATTACATGTCAGTGGCGGTTTCGCCGAAGTGTTGGGCGATAAGGTTTCGGTGCTGGCTGATGTCGCTGAAAAGCCCGAAGACATTGATGTCGAACGCGCCAAAGCAGCATTAGGACGCGCTGAAAAACTTGTGTCAGGCGGTAGCGAAATTGATACCGCCCGCGCTGAATTAAAACTTGAGCGTGCCAAAACTCGGATTCAGATCGTGGGATAAAATAAAACAAGCAGACCAAATCAGGCCAATTTTAAAGCGCAGGGAATTTTCCGGGCGCTTTTTGTTTTGCAGGCAGATTAATTTGTTTCTGATGCGGTTTACGCATCGTACTACTCTTGCACGATCCATTTTCTCGCGCTAATATTTACTCCTCTCTGCCTCTGACTAAAGCCGTCAGGTCAAATTAGTATTTCAAAACAAGGGTGAATTAGCACACAGGAGATAAGCTATGACGCATAGTTTTATCGTCTGCTGGATTGGTGTTTGCCTGCTCAGCCTTATCGTAGCCACAAACGTTTCAGCCGATGATCTTGACCATATTTCAGTTGAAGGAACAATCACCGATAGTGCGCAACAACGAATTATCAACGCGCAAATCAAACTCAAAGCAACCTCGACAGCTCAGGAAAGAATTACAACCAGCGATCAGGAGGGTCGCTATCATTTCAACTCGCTGTTGCCTGGAATTTATGAATTACAAGTTGAAGTAAATGGTTTTCGCATTGTGAAAGCTAACATTGAAGCCGTTGCCGGAAGCAGAGTACGCCGTGATTTCAGGCTTGAACTTGCGACATTAAATGAACAGATAACGGTCGAATCCAGCAACGATCGAATCCTGATTGATACGCAACGGACAGTAGTTGGCGACACGCTTAGTCAACGTCAAATTGACGAATTGCCAACTGAAAGCCGCAACATTAACGACCTGATTTTTACGCTGCCCGGTGCCGCTCCGCCAGCTTATGATGAACGCCAACTGGCGGAAGGCAATACCAAAGACCGCTTTCGCTCTACGCCCGAAGAAGCCGGAGTTTTTGGGCTGAATGGCGGCACTCCGTTCTCAAATAATTTGACGATTGAAGGTTTGGACAACAACGATGATCGCGGAGCGCGAGAACGATTTACGCCTTCGATTGATGCGGTCGAAGAATTTCAGGTCATCACGAATCAATTTTCTGCCGAATATGGCAGAGCTTCCGGCGGACGCGTAAATCTGCGTTTGCGCGGCGGCACGAATAATTTTCATGGCCGAGGCTTTTATCATTTCCGTGACGAAGCCCTGAATGCCAATTCGTATACGCGCAATTCAGACCCGGCACGTGGTTTCCGCCTGCCCTATCAGAATCACAATCCAGGCTTTACGTTTGGTGGGCCGCTGATTCGCAAAAAATTATTTTTCTTTGCCGCGTATGAATACGACAACATTTATGACCGCGCAGATATTGCCGCGCTAGTTCCAGTTGCCGCGAATTCAGCTTTTCCCCTGGCGCAACCGAACGGCGCAAATCTTGGCAGCACTACTTTCGATAAAAACGGCAAAGCCTCAACGGTCAATGGCGGGGCCGCAGTTGGGTTTTTCGATCAACAAGTGACCACGCCGCGTGTCGCGCATACTTTGCAAATGCGGAATGATTTCAACCTCAGCGACAAACATAACCTCTTCACGATTTTTTCTCTGGCCCGGCAACGCGACGAAAGATCATTTCCCGGCGGCAGACGATTGTTGGATACGTTGCGAACTACGGGACGCAACAGCGAAGCCTTCGCGGTTGCTCATAACTTCACGATTTCTGCGCGGGCAGTCAATCAGGCGCGGTTTCAATTTTCGCGGCTGGCTCCGGCTGATGCGCCCTTGAATCAAAACCCGGTCATCATCATTGACATTGATGATCCACGTGATGTGAGCGGTAACGCAAATGCGAATCCGCTGACCCGCAACGGTACACTCACGGCTGGTTCAAGCAACCTCAGCGGTACTGATCGCCGCGAAGATCGCTATCAGGTACAGGACACGCTTAGCTATTTGCTCGGCTCGCACAGCCTGCGTGCAGGCGTTGACATTCATTCTATTCGTTCTCGTTTTGAAGATTTGAGCGATGTCACAGGAACCTTTCGTTTTGCGTCTCCGGCAGATTTTTTAGCGGGGAAATTTTCACGCCTCACGCAACGTTTTTTGACTGCCTCAAGTTTGGGTAACACGTACCGGGGAATATTTTTTCAGGACGATTTTCGGCTCAGGCCAAACCTGACGTTAGCTTTCGGTGTGCGCTGGGATAACGAAACGATTCTTGCCGACCGCAACAATATTGGCCCGCGCCTTGCGCTGGCGTGGGACCCGTTTTCAAGTGGCAAAACTGTTATTCGCGCGGGCTATGGAATTTTTTATAACCGTGCTTTACTGCGCACGCTGGATGATTTTGTGCTGACCTCAAATAAATTACTGGTTGATACCGACAACGCGGCAGCCGCATCTTTATTGACCGAAATTAAATTTCCGAATATTTTGTCGGCGACTGATCCGCGTGTCGCGCAATTTGGAATTAAGGAATCTGCCTTTGTGCGTCACCTGGAAAAAGGTTTTCGTATCCCTGAAAGCTATCAGGCATCGCTCGGCTTTGAGCGCCAAGTTACAAAACATTTTTCAGTTGATGTGACGTATGTTTTTAATCGCGGAGCGCATTTGTGGCGCGAATCAAATTCCAATGCGCCGCGTTTGCCAGCGGGTTTCACTGATTTTACGACGTATTTAACCTCGCGTGATTTCAACAACGCGCTTGATCCGATTACCAAACTGCGCCCGATTAGCGCAACTGGAAGTGCAGATATTGCGCGTTTTAATTTGAGCCAAACCTCAAGTGCAACTATCAAGGAAAACGGCAAAACCGTGGTGATCTTTGGGCTGAATAATCAATCCACGAGCAGCAGCACCAGTGTTTTTCGCGCGGCTCTGGCTGCCGTTCGTCCATTGCGTCCGAATCCTGAGTTAACGCAGGTGGAGGAATTGCAATCACGTGGCAACAGTTATTATCACGGCGTCAATTTCAAGCTCAGCAGTCGCATCACTTCACGCGCTTTTATTCATGCGGCTTACACGCTCAGCAAACTGACTGACGATGGTGTAGTCAATACTTCATCGCCGCTCGTGGTCGGTGATTTTCGCCGCGAGCGAGCCTTGAGTTTGCTGGATACCCGGCATCGTTTTGCGCTGAGCGGTTCCTACAAATTTCCGCAGGCACTGGGTCATATAAACCTGGCGGGAATTTTGACGATGAGTTCATCGCGCCCCTTCACGCTTGGCATCGGCGGCAATGATCGCAATCTGGATGATGTCGGCACGGATCGTCCGAACTTCAGCGGCAATACAAATCAAATTGGCTGGCGGCGCTTGAGTGAAACCCTGGATCAGAATCTGGTTGCAGCCTTTTCACTCCCTACGATTGGTTCTGTTGGGAATTTGCCGCGCAATGCCGGGCGCGGGCCAATGCTGCACTCAATGAACCTGCGAGCTTCGCGCCTGTTCAATTTAGGCGAGCATCGCAAACTTACGCCGCAGGTCGAAGTCTTTAATCCACTCAATTCTACGGTCTTTAATTTCGGCGCAGAGTATGTGGATTTTACGCCCAACAGCCTGGGCGATTTTCTGTCGCCATCCAGAACCCTGAAAGCACGCACGATGCGGCTGGGGCTGAGATTTGAGTTTTAAATTACCTGTGAGCCACAGCTTAGCGCGGATGACATTCGGGTCAATCTGTGCGAATCTGTGGCTCAAATTTTATGCGTATCGAAAAACTTGTTATCCCCACTCCATTTCCTGTTGGCCCCATCAATGTTTATTTGATTGTAGATGACCCAATTACCCTGGTGGACACCGGGCCAAAAACTGATGAAGCCATTGCCGCGCTTACATTTCAGCTCAGTAATTTGGGTTTTCAACTGGCAGACATCAAACGCATCATCCTCACGCACACGCACGAAGATCATTGCGGGCTGGCCGGATTTTTGCAGCAGGCTTCCGGTGCGCGTGTGTATGTTCACGAGTGGGAGGCGAAAAATTTGACGGGGCAGGGCCGAACTCGCGTACATCCGCATTTGCTGGAACGGGCCGGCGCTCCGCCCGCCGAAAATGAACAGATGGCTGGGCATTACGCAAAAGTTAAAAGCTATGCTGATGCCGTCGCAGACATTACCCCCTACCGTGATGACCACGAATTTATTTTTGCGGCGGGTTCGCTGCGTGTCATTCACACACCCGGTCACACGCCCGGCAGTTGTTGTCTGTTGCGCGAAGCCACACGCCTTGTTTTGGCAGGCGATACCATCCTCAAAAACATCACGCCGAATCCGGTTTTAAATCCTGATCCACGTGATTCTTCCCGACGTTTTCCAGCCCTGAAAAATTATCTCGCTTCTCTGGAAAGAATTCGTGGACTTGCACCAACTATGCTCAAAACTTCGCACGGCGATGATGTGATTGATTACGAAGAATATTTGTCGCGTTTATTACGGCATGTGAATGAACGGCAAAACAAAGTCGTGAACCTCGTGCCTGAAGCGGGAATTAATGGTCACGAATTGTCTTTTTTGCTGTTTCCCAAAGTAAAAGATATGACGCGCTTTCTGGCTGTTTCAGAATCAATTGCGCATTTGGATTTGGCTGTCGTAGAGGGAAAATTGCGGATGGAAAGTCGTGCGCAGGTTGATGTATTTTTTCGGAGTTAATCAGCACAGAAATTTCCTGGATAGGATTGACAGGATTGACAGGGTGAATAGCAATCCTGTTAATCCTGTCTAAACCCCTTCCTTACTTCATCTGCAAAACCTTCACCAAAAATCCCCACCGATCCGCAACTTCTTCAATCACTTTTGTCGTTGGTTTTCCCGCGCCGTGTCCGGCATCAGTTTCAATCCGAATCAGGATTGGATTCGCTCCGGCTTGGGCGGCTTGCATAGTCGCGGCAAACTTGAAGCTGTGCGCCGGGACTACGCGATCATCGTGATCCGCAGTTGTGACCATCGTAGGCGGATACGCTGTGCCTGGCTTGATGTTGTGCAAGGGCGAATACGCGAGCAATGCTTTGAAATCTTCGGCGTTTTCTGATGAGCCGTAATCCGAAGTCCACGCCCAGCCAATCGTGAATTTTTGAAAACGAAGCATGTCCATCACGCCAACCGCAGGCAACGCTGCGCCAAATAAACCAGGGCGTTGCGTCATACAGGCTCCGACCAGTAATCCGCCGTTGCTGCCGCCGCCAATTGCCAGCTTCGGTGTCGAGGTATAGTTGTTCGCAATCAACCATTCCGCCGCCGCGATGAAATCATCAAAGACATTTTGCTTTTTCAATTTCATTCCCGCCTGATGCCAGTCTTCGCCGTATTCGCCACCACCGCGCAAATTCGGTTGCGCAAAAACGCCGCCCATTTCCATCCAAACCAAATTTGAAATCGAGAACGCCGGAGTCAGCGAAACATTGAAGCCACCGTAGCCGTACAGGTAAGTCGGATTTTTCCCGTCCAGCTTCAACCCTCTTTTATGAGTAATAAACATCGGCACTTTCGTCCCGTCTTTGCTGGCGTAAAAAAACTGTTTCGTTTCGTAATCGTTCGGGTTGAAATCCACTTTTGGAGCGCGGAAAATCGCCGATTTCCCCGTCACCAAATCGCAACGATAAATCGTAGTCGGCGCAGTAAATCCGGTGAATGCGTAAAATGTTTCTTTGTCTTTACGCTTGCCAGCAAAGCCCGAAGCCGTACCGATGCCCGGCAATTCGACTTCGCGGACGAGCTTGCCGCCTACTTCAAAAATCTTAATTTGCGAACGCGCATCTTTCAGATAAGGAACAATGAATTGATTGTTCACGAAGCTGACGCCGCTTT
>JAYSTY010000331.1:0-16317 GCA_043719385.1 Blastocatellia bacterium
GGTGTCCCAACGCTTACCGCGCCCATTGCGAGCAACTTACGACACAAAAATCAGCGGCTGCCGGGGGGCTATAAATGTCGCAATAATACAGTAGCGGGAACGCTCCATTTGTCGTAAGGTACGCAGCGTCCGCAACAATAAAAAAGATTCACGAGCACACCCTTACAGCACCAGGCCGTGTGTAATGCGTTTGCCTCGCGTTCCGTAAAATTCAAATGATTGCGCGATGACCCGCTCGCGTCAGGTGATGTGTGTCCAATGCACCACACCGAAGATAGGAGATTTGTATGCCTTTTTCGCTTCGCAAATTAACCAGATTACATTTTATCGCTTTGTCCGTAGTCACCCTTGTTGGCTGCCTGACCGTTGCTCTTACTGGGCGCAACCCTGCTACTAAGGGCAATCAACTCATTCCAACTCTTAATGTGTCAATTGAGCAGGATAATCCAAAGGTAAAATTTGAAGCGGAATTGCTTACAATACTTCCGCAAGGATTCGAGCCAAAAGAGATTAAACGTCCGAAGGGAGCCTTTTTATTAGCTGTTGATAACCGGAGCGGAGTACATAACATAGCTTTTTCGCTGAGCCGCGATGTTGGCGGCAAACTACATGATGTTACCCTACCCAAGGGGCAATTACTCTGGCGGCAATTCGTTGATTTGCCACCAGGAAAGTACATCTTGTCAGAGGCAATGCACCCGGAGTGGGTTTGTTCTCTGACCATCTCTGCCAAATAACCAATGCACTTCTTAAAAATCAATACCTCGCTTTTCCAGCTACGAAGCCTAATTTTACTCAGGCCTTCGAAAGGTTATGCCATGCCTAGTTTCATTGCTACATTTCAGTTCATTTTCCGTGTCAGATATCAAGCATTAGTCACTTTACTAATTACCCTCAGCGGATTCTCGGTCATAGTTAATGCACAACGTAGTACTACTGATGGAACTACCCCCGCAGCACTTTCACCCGGTGCGCCCGCAGGTTCATACGCCTTAAGCGGGTTCGAGACGGTGAACTTTTACAACGGAGGTTTGAACTGCACCGTACCGCTGCTGGGACTAAGCGGGCGCGGTGTTGCGGCAATGACTGTTTCACTTCCCATTGAGCAGAAATGGCGGGTAGATCACAACGACGAATTTGGCGTACACACCCCTGTTGCTTACTGGTGGAATGGTCTTGCTCCGGGATATGGCCCTGGCGTTTTACAGGCTAGGCATGTAGTGGAAGGCTGCCCCACTAATAACCTTTATACGAGTACACTAACCCGTTTAACCTTCACAGCAGGTGATGGAACAGAGATTGAACTCCGCGATCAAGCAACGGGTGGGGCCCCACAAAATAGCTTATCCCCTTGCTACCCCGGCTATTCAGGAAACTTGAATGGATACAACCGGGGAACAGTCTTCATTACAGCAGATGGGAGTGCCGCGACTTTTATCTCTGATACGACTATTTATGATCGCGTACAAAGCGGGAGCCTTCCAACACTCAGTTATCCCTCTGGATATTTAATGACACGGGATGGCACTCGTTACCGCATTGATAATGGGTTAGTAAGTTGGCTGCGGGACCGTAATGGGAACAAACTCACCTTCACATATAATGCACAGAACAGGGTGACCAAAATCACCGATTCATTGAATCGGGAAGTAAATATTAACTATGACGTACAAGACATTTCCCCCTATGGCTTGTGTGACCAAATTATTTTTAAGGGGACGGGAGGCGCGACACGCACGATTCGTGTCTCACGCACAACCTTGGGTGGGGCGTTACGGACTACCCAACCTTATGACTCCGCAACGCTCGCAACCTATGCTACATTATTTCCGGGCCTAAACGGGTCTTCCTATACCAATTATGATGCCTGGAAAACATCATCAGTCTGGTTACCAGATGGCAGGCGTTACCAATTTTCTTACAACATCTATGGCGAGTTGGCGCGGCTCGTGTTACCAACCGGCGGAGCCATGGAGTATGACTGGGATCATGGCGTGGCCGGGGGCCCTGGCCCTGGCGGTGAAATCTGGCGACGCGTCACACAAAGACGTGTCTATGCGAATGGTAGCACCCTGGAAAATAAAACCACCTATGGGGCAACTGGGCAGAGCACTACCAGTTATGTTACAGTAGATCAGTTTAATGCCACTAATACACTCCTAGCGCGCGAGATGCACTATTATTACGGGAATCCAGCAGCGTACCTCAACACTGGCATATTTGATTATCCGGTTTGGAATCATGGTAAAGAATATAAGTCGGAGATTTATCAAGTCAGTAATGGCGTTGCAGGGAGCGCCTCACGGCGTGTGGAAAATACTTGGCAGGCAGGCTGCGCCATCACAACCTGGGCATATAACAATGCGCTGCCTAATAATGTGCGGATCGCGGAAACCATCACTACACTGGTGGATTCTAATCAAGTCTCCAAACAAGCTTTCAGTTATGATTGTTACAACAACAAAACAGACACCACTGAATATGATTTCGGACTTAGTGCTGCTGGGTCGTTGCTCAGGCGCTTGCATACAGACTTTCTCACAACTAACCCGGTGAATGGGGCGGACTATGCCAACAATGCCAATCTCCATATTCGGAATTTACCCAGCAAGACACAAGTGTTTGATGGGGCAAATAACAAGAAATCAGAAATCGTTATTGAGTATGACAATTTTTCTGCCAGCACCGGACATGCGCCATTAGTAACGCGGGCGAATATTTCCGGCTTTGACCCGGCCTTCAGTGCCAGTTACACCACCCGTGGTAATGTGACAGCAACCACCAGTTACGCGAACGCAACAAACCTGACGGGAGCTATTACCACATATGCCCAATATGACATCGCGGGGAATGTGGTGAAGACGATTGATGCGAATGGCAATGCGACCATGCTGGAATACGATGATCGTTTTGGGGCGCCAAATGGAGAAGCCCAATCCAATACCAGTCCCAGCGAACTCGCAAGCCTGGGACAATCCAGTTTTGCCTTTCCCACCAAAGGCACGAATGCAGTGGGGCATATTGCCTATAGTCAGTTTGATTATTATCTGGGGAAACCAGTGGACACCGAAGACCCGAACAATGTGAAATCCAGTGTGTATTACAACGACCCACTGGATCGTCCGACGCAGGGACGGAGTAATGTCACCAGCGCGACGGCGTATTACTCGCAGACGACGATTGCTTACGACGATACCAACCATGTCATTACGTCTACGTCGGATAAGGATGCGGCGGGCGACAATGTCCTGACGGGCAAGGCTTATTACGACGGCTTAGGTCGCACGTATCGCACTGCCGGCAAAGAGGGCGGGACGACGTGGTCATACAAAGATACGAACTTCGATGCGCTGGGGCGAGCTTTCCAAGTTTCTAATCCTTATCGTACCACGCCGACCGAATGGACGACCTCGACGTTTGATGCGTTAGGTCGTCTCACGCAGGTTACATCGCCTGATAATTCTACGGTGCAGTCGCAATACTCCGGCAATATTGTCACCGTCATAGATCAGGCGAAAAAAGTCCGGCGCAGTATGACCGATGGCTTGGGTCGCCTGCTGCGAGTAGACGAACCGACACGCGATTTTACCACAACAGAAGCCGCGCAAAATCCGCTCAATCCTGATTTAGTCTTAGGCGCAATTGGGACGCCCAATCAACCGACTTCTTACACCTATGACACGCTGGATAATTTAATGACGGTCACGCAGACGGGATTGAATGCCAGTAATACCAGCGTCACGCAAACACGCAGCTTCGTTTATGATTCGCTCAAGCGTCTGACCGCAGCGACAAATCCTGAAAGTGGGACGACGACTTATCTGTACGACAATAATGGAAATTTAAAGCAGAAAACCGATGCGCTGGGCAAATGGAATTTCTATAATTACGACGCCCTCAATCGCAATTATGAAACCTATGCCAATAACGCGACACCCTATACCTTGCACGTCTATGACGGCGCGACGAATGGCAAGGGGCGGTTGTGGTACACGATGACCAATTCGTGGTATTCGGGTGGTTCGGGTGGACAGTATCTGGACACCACCACGAATGATGCTTACGATGCACTTGGTCGTCCGGTGACGCAACGGCAAAACTTCCGGATCAATAATGACACGGCGTGGAGCAGTAATTACACGACTTCGCGGACATATGATCTGGCAGGCAATGTGCTATCGCAGACGAACCCTTCCGGCAAAGTCGTCAACTACACCTACGATCAAGCTGCCCGTCTGGCCAGTTTCACGGGTAATTTGGGCGAGACGAATCAGCGCACTTATGCCACGGGCATGACTTACAATGCGGCCAGCCTGATGACGCGCGAACAATTTGGAACGGACACTGCTCTTTATCACCGCACTCACTACAACAATCGGTTACAGGCTTATGATACGCGAGTGGGAACAGACAACAGCACGTCACTGGATGCAGATGACCCGAATGTTTGGCAGTATGCGGCTGGTTCATGGAATCGCGGCGCACTACGACTTTTCTACAGTAAAGATAGCAACAATAATCCTATCACTGGTAACGGTGGCTTGAATAACAACGGGAATCTGTACCGGATGGATCATTTCATGCCAGGCAATGACACCGTAACTAATTACACCATGAGTGAAGGCTCGTATCAGTACGATCACCTGAATCGCCTGCTGAATGTCACAGAGAAGAAAAATAACAATGGCGCGAGTTCAGACGCCTACAAACAAACCAATACGTTTGATCGTTGGGGCAATCGCACGATTGACCAGAACAATACGTGGGCGTATGACGGCTCGGTCTGGTCAGAAGATGCCGTGCCAACCGGAGCGGTAGCAGCAGGAGACACGGACGGTTGGAATTGGGTAACGACTGGCCCGACACCTTTTTCCGGCACCTCCGCGCATCAATCCGCGACTGTGGCGGGACTGCATCAGCATTATTTTTACGGAGCGACGAATACCATCACGCCAGCGGCAGGAGAAAGTCTGTATGCGTGGGTCTATCTTGATCCGACCAGCCCACCCACCGAAGTGATGTTGCAATGGAACAACGGAGATTGGGAACATCGGGCCTATTGGGGAGCCAATACCATTACCTATTGGGGCGTGGACGGCACAAATTCACGACGATACATGGGAGCGTTGCCAGCGACCGGAGGATGGGTGCGCCTCGAAGTTCCCGCTGCCTCGGTCGGTTTGGTCGGCAACACGATTAACGGGATGGCGTTTACCTTGATCGGTGGCAAAGCGACCTGGGATCGGGCGGGGAAAACGGCAGTGACAGGCGGCGGAATCAATCAAGACAAGTACACCGTAGACGCGACGAACAATCGCTTCACAGAGCTTGCCTACGATGCGGTCGGAAATGTCACCAAAGACAAGATCATCGGCTCAGGTCGAATGGAGTACAAATACGATGGCAATAATCACGTCACGGCGGCAGGCGTTAATTTCGTGACGAACAACACTGCCCCGACCAGCCAGTATGTCTACGATGCCAGCGGCAAGCGCACCAGAAAAATCGTGAGCGGTGTCGAGACATGGTTTGTGTACGGAATGGACGGTGAGTTGGTAGCGGAGTACAATGCCAACGGCGCAGTCGGTAGCCCGCAGAAAGAGTATGGTTATCGAGGTGGGCAGTTGTTTATCGTGTATGACTCAGCCGAAGCAGCGAATAAACAACTACAATGGATGGTCGCGGATCAGTTAGGAACGCCGCGGATGGTCATTGACAAGACGGGATCATTGAGCGGCATCAAGCGGCATGATTATTTGCCGTTTGGGGAGGAGCTTGGCGCAAATGTCGGGATTCGCAGTGCAGGGAATGGTTACACCGCCGATCAGGTCAAGCAGAAATTTACGGGGAAGCGCAGGGATGATGAGACAAATTTAGATTTCTTTGAGGCGAGATATTTTTCAAGTACTCAGGGAAGGTTTACAAGCCCTGATGAATTTACAGGTGGGCCGACAGAGTTATTTGTTGCGGTGGCTGCGCACAATCCAACTTTCTACGCAGAAATTGCGGAGCCACAAAGCCTTAATAAATACACCTACTGCTTGAATAATCCGTACAAGTTTGTTGATCCTGATGGACATCAAACAACTCTTGCAGATAAAATTCGATATGGTGTGAGTACGGTTAGAGAGGAAGCCGCGAGTGCTGTAAATAGGGCTAAAGAAGGTGCGGCAACGGTATCACGGGTAGTTGGGGAAACCGCTAATGGAATTGCTGCGGCTGTATCTGAAGATAATGGACTCCCGGCGCAAAATCTTCCACAAAATAGTACGGGAAGAGCAATTGGTCATACCCTAGCCGTTGTTCAGAGTGTCGGAGAAATAGCTGGTGGCGGAGCGATGATAGTAGGCGGTGGCACTGAGGCTGTGGTAACGTCTCCGGCTTGTGCGACTGGGGCAGGCTGTGTCGTGCCACTTGCAGGAGCAGCAACAGCAGTTGGTGGGGTTGCTATCTCTGCTCATGGGGCAGGGGTGTTAGGTAACACCGTAAATAATATTCTCTCGAAGAAGACCGACCTAAGTAAACAAAAGAAGGATATGACGTCCGGGGGGACAGAGCAGACACTTGCAGAGCTTGAAGCAAAACAAGCTAAAACGCGAGCAGGTGGGACAAACCCAGTCAATAGTACTGCGAAAAGTAAGCAGAATATGAAAACTGCGCACAAGAAAATAATCACCTTACAGGATGCATTAGATGGAGCATTAGATCATTAGATGGCCAATAAGATGAACAATAATAAACCTCAAAACCATGAAGCTGTGACAATCAAAAATATGATTGTCATGGCAGAAAAGCTAGAAACAGATGGGAAATTAATGGAGGCTGCAAATTGTTTGCGAGATATTATTAAACTTAAGGGCTATCCTGAAATTTTAGTTTGGCTTGGGCGATTAACTATGGAATTAGGAGATTTGTCAGAAGCCGAAAAAACTTTTCAAGCTGCAATTGAGCTTGCACCAGATTTTCCAGACTCGTTTGAGTACTTAGGAACATTATTTTTGGAAAAGGAGAATTACGAGAAAGCGGCAGAGTATTTTGTAAAATGCTTGAAGATAGAGGAAAGCGCACGTACTTATACCTTTCTTGGCGCGACTCAGATAAGTCTAGGCATGCTTGAGGCAGCTAGAGATAGTTTAACCAAAGCTTTAAGCTTGGATTCTACTTATGAAGAAGCATATTATAATTTGGCAATGGCTTTCAGAGAAGAGTTACCAGAAAAGTCAGTAGATTTATTTCTCAAATCATTAGAAATAGACCCTGATTATTTTCTTGCTCATCGTGAATTAGGATTGGTATTAAGGAAATTAGGACAGTTACCGGAAGCAATGTCTCATCTTAGGCGAGCTGTTGAATTAAACCCCCACTGTGGTTGGAGCCATATTTACTTAAGTAATACACTCCTGGCATTAGGTGAAGTTGCAGAAGCGGAAAAAGAATCCAAGGAAAGTATTGATGTTTGGCCTAATAGTAGCATACCTTATTGGGCTATCGGAATGTTTTATGAGCGAGAAGGGAGACAATCGGAAGCTGAGGATTATTATCAAAAAGCTCTTCAAATTGACCCTGACGACGTTGAAGCTAATCTAAGCCTGGGTTCATATTTTATTTCCATCTCCGAGAACTCAAAAGCTAAGTATCACTTAAACCGAGTACTAGCTGACGAGCCTGAAAATGAGAAGGCCAAGGCTTTACTAGAAGAATTTGAGTAGCTGGTTACATAAAGCGTGGTAGTGATTTTCTCTTGCTCGCCGATCAGCATCCACTCAATTTCATCCAACTGAATCGCCTCAATCGCCCGATCATTAAGGCTCTTGGTGTGCACAGTAATTCGTAAGGTGAATTCACTAAATCATCGCCCAAGCTCAGCCAATCTGCGAAACACACGAAATAGCAGCATTGTTGTTACGGGACAATCCACATATTGCCAGCAACAAGAGTCAGCGCATCGGCGTAACTCAAACCCTGCCTCGAAATCATTAGCACAATCCTGATGCGCAGACGATAAGATCAATCTTTCTCGTAAAAATTACTTTATTTCCCTTGCATGTTTGTTTATACTGCGCGGTATCGTTTCGGCTCAGGCTCCCTGCCTTCATTCCACAAACAACCTTCTCGATTAACTTTTCCCGCCTTTGGGCGTAAGGAGGAATTTACGATGTCTGACAACAGATTAAGCGCGGCCTTGAGTGCCGCTGAAGTGGACGAAGTGATGCAGGCGCTCCAGACCATCAAACAGAAAATGCCGTTTTTACTGGCGCTGAGCAGCGATGAACGCAGGGCTTTGCCGCAACCAGGTGACAGAGGCCGCGCTTTCATCAGCAAAGCGATGGAAGTGGCGACCCAGAATCCTGATATTTTGCCAGGGGTGTTTGACCTGAGCGAAATGCGCAAGGATGTCGAGCTCACCACTGCGCTGCAACCGATCATCATGGCGCTGTCGCAGTTACAGGGAATGATGGATGATACGATGCGGGTGGCGACCTCGGAGGCCTACACCGCTGCTTTGAATGTCTACAGTTATGCCAAAGCCAGTGGCAGCGCGGCGGCGATGGGGAGCGCGATTGAGGAGTTGGGGCGCCTGTTTGTGCGCCGTAATGCCGCCGCTGCATCCAAAGCTACCCAGTGATGGATGGAAGAAGGTATTTGATGGCTTGTGCGATAGGAACGATGGGTCTTGCGATGCCAGCGTTCCTGTCACACCGACCAGATGATGGGGTAGCGGATACCAACGTTCCTATCGCACAGACCAAATGATGGGGTATGGCGATGCCAGCGTTCCTATGGCGCAGGGTAAGTGATGGGTCTTGCGAACCAATCACTTATGTAGCGAACATAGAAAAAGGACTGAGTTTTAACTCAGTCCTTTTTCTTTTAGGTTGTTTCTGAAAATTACCCCGTCGCTACCGCTCCGGGGACTGTCCCAAGCCAACTCAGGGTACGGTACGGTGCCAGGTTATGGTTGGGGAATCCAGTATTGGCAATCCGGTATCACCAGCGGAATGATGAGGGAGGATTTGACGACCTGCACTTTATGCAATGTCCTGATGCCATTGAAGGTATTTTTGTTCGACGTCATTAATAACCCGACGGCTGCGCCAACGCTGAATCTTAATGTTCCTACTTCCCCTTTGGGAATTAAGTTCTTAAATTGACCCGATACCTTGGGCGTAGTTTCATCAATCACTTTCTCGGTGAAACAGGCATCTGGTAAGAAAGGTGCAAAGCTGCGCACCGCCTCATGTCCATTGTAGGCGAGGCCGACCCCTGCTTGTTCAGTTCCGCTCAAATTTCCCGCATACACATCCCCACTCAGACCTGCCAGGACAAGTTTTTGATTCACCGTATCTACGGGACTTTGGATGTCCACGGCAAAGGTCATCGGTGCCATCTCCAGGGAAATTCCATCGAAAGGAATCATCCAGGCCAGGCCGGGAGTCGCGACCAGGCCAATGGGTGCACCTGGTGATAATTGTGAGGCAAAAGATGCCGCGCCATAGTTACCGACATATTCGCCATCATTCACAAAGGCATTGCCGATCAGTCCGTTGTAAGCAATCGGTCGCCCCAGATTGTCCGTCGTGTAGGCAATCACATAGCCCTTATTTTGTGGATCAAACTGCGAGGCCTTCCACTCAATACTCGCGTTTGGCGTGAAGCACACAAATTGATCGAATTCCTGACAGGTCGCGCCATCCAGAAACAGGAAGTGAACGTTGATCGGCAATGTGCCAAGGTTGGTGATGGTCAATCGCGTGTCCACTTTATTCTGGGCATCATGTTTGTAAAAAGGGAACACTAACAGGGAGCCGGGATTCTGTGCGTTGCCCTTAATAACATTTGTGTTACCTGTGCAGGCGATAGCGAATTCGCCAAGTGCGACACTTGATCCGCCGCTAAGATTGGTGACGGTAATTGATGTCAGCGGGACACCGTTGATGGTATAGAAGCCAAAATAGCTTGCGCCGCCAACATTGGGGTCTGACAGCACAGGAATTATCGGCGATGCGGTTCCATCCTGAGCCGTAGCCTGAATTGAGAAAGTGCCGTACTGATCTGGTTCCGCATAAAAGTAAAAGGCCCCTGTCCCGGCTGGTAAAGTGATTGTCTGTACAAGGCCATTCCCGTAATAGACATCGCCCGTATAGCCATGTGACCAGTTACCCCAGCTAAAACCCACGCGCCGATGATCCTGGGCGGGGGAAAATCCGATGGAACCGCCACAGGGAAGAGGCGGAGTTGCAACACTGGTAGTATTGTAAATAATTGGCCCATAAGGATTGACCGGATTGACGTTATCAAGGGCAAACGGAGTCATGGTATATGGCCCCAGTGTTGGCGGCGGCGGCGCAGTTCCGGGCGTTCCAACAAATGTTATTTGCGCAAAGCCAGGCGTCGTGCCGCAGCACAGAAACAAAATTACAGCGCCAGTGAAACGAATGAGAAGTGTGGTTGTGTGGTGGGAGATTTTCATAGAGAGTCAATTATCCAAAGTAAATATGACGCAACCATCGAAGCGCTAAATGACAACGCCAGTCGAGGTCGCGGAGAGCAAATGACCAGCCCGCTAACAGGCTTAATTTGTCGTCAAGTTAAAGTTGTGCCGGTGAAAAACTAACCAGTGATAAACGAACAGGGGTTGTTCAATAAAAAGTAGAAAACGAGGACTGGAAAGGTCCTGAATGAGCTGAACAGATTGGACAAACTTGGCAGAGTTAGTACTGAAAGATGAACCCGCCGGGCGCGTGGCTTGACCTCCAGTGCGGGCAATGTAACAAATCTTTGAACATATTTCAACGACTTATTCTGGAATCTTATAATCCGCTGATGATTTTGTGATTATTTCAGATAGCTGACTGGCTGAGATTGGGATCTGAAAAAGCAGCGCGAGTGATTTGCCGATAAATCACTCGCGCTGCGAATGGTTAGAAAATCAATTTCACGTGATAGCGAATGACCCGTCCGCCGCCGTCAGTGGCGGGCGTATTTGGATTCAGGTAACGCCCGGCAATCGCCGTGTTGGAATTGGAAGAAAGTGTTCCTCCCAGCGGCGAGAACGGGCTGACGCTCCCTTGTGTGTATTGCGGGCGATTGAAGATGTTGTAAAACTCCGCCCGCAGTTCCAGGCTTAACCCTTCCTGAATTCTGGTTCGCTTTAAAATATTCATGTTGTAAAGCGCCGTACCGGGTGTCCGTTCGGTGTTGCGCCCCAGCGAGCCAAAACGCTGAAGGCTGTCGGCCAGCGCCGGGTTGTAGACCGGATTGACGATGTAACGCGCCGTCGCCGCATCAATCGGAGCATTGTTGGCATCAGGATTGGTGTAGCCTGTAATCGCTCCGGTGGCGCTTACCACAGGGATTGCACGCACGCCTTTTTGCCCATTCGGGTTGAAGGTTGGGCGTTCATTCGCGCCGCCAATGCCGTCCGCATCCAGACCGTTGAAGATGGAGAAGGGAACGCCTGATTCAAAGGTTGTGACCCCTGAAACCTGCCATCCGCCGATGACCCTGCCCACCAGATTTTTTTGCTCATGCATAAACGGGAACTCGTACACATAAGTGAACGAAGCGCGTTGGGTGCGGTCAAATAATGACGGCCCTTTTTCAAATTTCGCTCCGCCCAAAATATGTGGGAGGGCGAAAACACTGGTTGAGGTTGTGCCGCCTGCTCCAAAAATCTCGCTCGCATTATCCAGGGTCTTAGCGTAAGTATAAGCTCCCGTGATCGTCAGGTTTTTTGAAAAGCGTCGCATGACACTCAATTGGCCTGAGTGATAATTCGACCAGCCGCCGTTGGTGCGAACTGTGCGTCCGCCCTGCAGGCTGTCGAGGCGTCCCTGGGTTGGCCCGGTGTATCCGGCAGGCGTAATTCGCTGCGCAGGTGGAACCAGCGGGTTCCAGTCTTCATTGATGTAAAGCTTCGTTCCCTTCGATCCGACATAAGAAATGTCCAGCACCATTTTACCGGGTAGTTCGCGCTGAATACCTAATGACCAGCGTTGATAATAGGGGTTCACGAGATTTTGCTGAATCAGCGTTTGGGCGCTTAACGGGTTCAGTGCGGCCTGCGTCGCTGGAATTTGGGCCGAAAAATTTGCCAGTCCACGCGGTCCATTGCCTGTGGTGGAAGGAATTGACGTCGCAATAATATTTGGTGATGAAACAGCGGCGTTTGAGGCGATGTTATTGAAGAATGAATCGTAGCCAAGCTGGTAGCCGGTACGAATTACCGATTTGTTATCACCCAGGATTTTTCCTAACAAGCCGGTTTTATTCTTTGGTGAATAAGCGATGCCAATGGTTGGGGCCCAGTTATTCCAATCGCCGCGCACTTTGTTGGGTTGTCCAAACGGCCCCGTGCGGGTCGCCGGATCAACGTTGAAAAGTCCGGTAAAGGCAGGCGTTTTCAGCGTATTGAAGGGCTTGCCAAAATATTCATAACGAATCCCCAGCGTTAGCGTTAGAGCTTCGCTTGCCCGCCAGCGATCCTGCACAAAAGCTGCTGTACGGAACAATGAGGGAAAATAAACCGCGCTCCCGAAATCACGGGCGGCTGTGCCGCTCGCGCCGCCAAAATTATCTACGAAATTGGCAAACGGTGTGTAGCCGGTGCTGGCGGTATAGGTCAATCCGCCGCGTGGTTGGAATGGTGCGGCCTGGGTGGAAATTTGCCGCAGCAAATCAACACCGCCACGAATTGTATGATTGCCGCGCACATTCGTGACGGTATCCTGGAAGCTATAATTGTTGGCGATGCGGCCTTGTGGAAAGGTCGTCGAAGCTCCGAGCGATGAAATGCTCGTCACTATAATACGCGGCAATTGACCGGCGGGGCCGCTCGGATCAGCTAAAGGAAAACCAAAATCCAAACGGTTATATCCAAGTCGTGCTTCGTTCGTGAAGGTGGAAGAAAAAACGTGTGTTTCTGTAATTAATAAGTTGTAAAGACGCTGAGAATAATCAGCGTCAAAGCCTTCAAATTCGGCCAGGCCGCCTTTGGGCGCAGTCAGCCGATCACTCAGCATTCGTCCTGACAATTGATCTTTTTCGCTCAGTTGATGATCAATGCGGGCTTGCCATTGATGATCAATACTGAGTGCCGCGTAGTTTCTGAAAAAAGTCCCGAATTCAATGTTGCCACGATTGACATTATTGACTGTGCCCAGCGCCAGATTGAAGGGGCTGGAATTGGCGACTGCATTTTGTGTCGCGCTCAACAATAAATCTACGTTGGCACTGGCTCCGGTCGGGAAGAGTGCGCGCAACGCGGTACGACCAGCCGCAGTTGGCGTCGTCAATTGCGCCTGTGCAGAAGAGCGTTGCCGATCCTCCTGATAAGCTCCGAAAAAGAAGGTGCGATTTTTGACGATGGGGCCGCCAATCGTCGCGGAGTAAATATTTTCTGTGCCTGACGGTGGTCGTCCTCGCAGCACATTATCTGGATCGCGTGATTGACCGCTGGTCAGCGCATCGTCAGCCGTGGTGTCGTACAAAAATGCAACTGTGCCGTGAAAACCATTGGTGCCGGATTTGGTGATGGTATTGACGACTGCGCCGCCGGCACGTCCGAACTCAGCGTCGTAATTTGAAGTTTGTACCGAAACTTCTTTGACGGCATCAGGGTTCGTGATTTGAAAGCCCTGACCCGCGATTGAAATATCATTGTTTTCAGTGCCATCAATTAAAAAATTATTGGAACGCCCGCGTCCACCATTCACCGAAAATGTCGCGGAACCGAAGCCATTGCGATTGCTGGAAACGCCCGGTAACGTCAGCGCCAGTGAAACCGGATTGCGTGTCGCGAAGGGCAATTCTGTGATGCGTTGCGTTTCAATATTTCCGCCGCGCACCGGAGCTTCGGTTTGTAATAACGCGCCGGATTCAGTTGTAACGTCAACGGAAAGCTCCTGGCTGCCGGGTGACAATTGCGCATCTACCTGAGTGATTTGGTTCGCACTCACCGTGATATTATTTTTGCTCACTGTCCCGAAGTTATTAGAAATAATTTTGACAGAATATGTGCCCAGCTCGACGGCATCGAAGCGATAAAGCCCTTCGCCATTGGTGACGGAGGTGCGAACCACGCCGGTCTCAGTGTTGCTCAAAGTGACTTGAGCGCCGGGGATAATAGCCGCAGTTTGATCGGCGACGATCCCGCTCACCGTCCCGCGACTGGTTTGGGCAAGTGTCATCATGGATAGGCTGATTAATAAAGTAATCAGCAGAAATATTCGGATTTTCATAATTTCCTCCTGAAGGTGTGGTGAGTTTTTAAGACAACCAAAGCTGATTGCCTTATGGTTAGATGTTATTTGAAAACTTCAACATTCTTTGCGCTGAAGGCGCAGTCAGATGGTAGCCAGAGACAGCGAATGTCGCAGACAGTCGCTGCCTCTGGTACAGCGTTCGGGTAACCGCGTCCTGAAAGGACGCGAGGACTCGTGGCGTCCCTTCAGGACGCCGGAACTTAACGTTGTGTGTTCCAGACGTATCACGTCTGGCTACCATCTTTCTGCCGCGCTGCGGCAAGCCAGAGTTTTCAAACAGCTTGTTAGAATTTTAGCCGCAGCGCCAATTGAATAATTCTGGGATTGCTGCCGAAAACTAAATCAGGTCGGTTGAATTGTGCGCTGGTCACCGTGTTGTAATTGCCCACGGCGGTGCTGGCAACGGGAACGACACTGTTGGGCGAACCAGCCACATATTGCGGATGATTGATGGCGTTGATGAAATCTGCCCGTAGCTGAAATTTCAATGTTTCAGTAAAAGCAAAATCCTTCGAGAGCGAAAAATCAATGTTGTTAATGGCTGGCAAAGTGAAAGTATTTCTTCCGGCTGTGGCACGTGCGCCGAGTCCGGCTTGAATGTACTGCGCGTTAGGATTATTCGCTAAATATCCAACTACTTTGCCGGCAGTATTCGTCAGCGCCGTGACCGCGCTGGCTGTTCCTTTGACGCCATTAGGATTGATGATCGTGCGATCACCTGCGCCATCGCCATTCAGGTTTGAATCAATGCCGCTGAGCGCTGTGACAGGTTGTCCGGCTTCATAGGTGTAAGTTCCCGCCAGACTGAATCCACCGAAGACGGTCTTCACAAAATGATTAGAATTTTTTGTAAAAAACGGAATGTCATAGATGCCGGAAACGGAAAGGCGGTGGCGATGATCAAGCAGTGAGTTTGCTCTTTCGGCGCGCAGGTTTTGCCAATCCTGCGCACGACGCGGAGACAGGACGGTGCTGAAAACTTCAGCCGTCGAATCGTCAATGTTATGACTCCAGGTGTACGCAACATTCGCTAAAAATCCGCGATTGAAGCGACGTGTTAACTGCGAAGAAAATGCGTTGTAGGACGAATTTCCATTCGGCAGGAACGCAATAATATTGTTGCCCGTGAATCCGGCTGTTTGGTAGGCCGGTAGAAACCGTGAACGCGCATTCAGGTCATCACGCGTCAAAGTTAAAGCATCAAGTTGTGTCTGTGTCGGCCTGGCAAAATACGTTGGTAGAAAACTGGTGGCAGTAATTCTCGGCTGAATGTTCAGACGGCTCTGCGTGGATAAATGAACACCACGCGTTCCCAGGTAGCGCAGCTCTAACGACCAGTTCGTTTGGAATTGACGCTGATAACTTAAGCTGTAAGAAATCGCGTACGGAATCTTTTGATTGGCAATCCACGCACTGGTCGCAGCTCGTGTTTGGGCGGCAGTCGCGTTGGCTGCCGGAGGTGTATTCGGGATTCCGCCTTTCGCTAAAAAATTGGTGGAATCAGGCGTCAGCGGAGCGTCAACCGTGATCTGTGATTGAGGCGGACTTGAAAGGATATAGAGGTTATCTACAAGGACATCATAGGCCATTGAGAAGCCCGCTCTGATGGAGCTTTTCCCCCCACTACCAAAAACTTTTCCTAATAAACCGGAATCGTAATTAGGTGAATAGGCTAAGCCAATGCGTGGCCCGAAATTCTTTTTCTGCGCTGTTGGCTTTCCGAATTCAATCAAGCCGGGAACGTTGGAAATTGCGTTTTTGGTTTGCAATCCAGCTCCGAAGGGAACTTGTTGATACGAATAATTGACGCCAAGATTTAAGGTAACATTGGAGCGAACTCTCCATTCATCCTGCCCAAAGCCGAAGAATACAATTTGGTCGCCATAGTACTTTGAGGCGCCGACATTTCGCTGTGATAAAAAATCTGGATTGATATCGCGGAGGAAGCGATCTGTGGCGCTGTACTGATAATCTCCGCGCGAGCGTTGGACGAAAGTCTGTGGCGAAATTGACTTGCGAATATCTCCGCCGAATTTCAGCGAATGATTGCCCG